>DLLA01000174.1:1063-11618 GCA_002479035.1 Bacteroidales bacterium UBA7574
CGCAGAAGAAAGTGAACCTGACAGGTGCGGTGGGAGTAGCCTCCGCAAAGGCTATTGAAGCACGCCCCGTAACGACTGCCACGCAGGCCCTACAGGGTGTCGTCCCCGGTCTGCAGATAGCCAATAACACAGGTAGTCTGGAGAAAACGGCCAAAATCAATATCCGTGGTACGGCGACTATCGGTGAGGGGTCGAGCGGTAGTCCGCTTGTTTTGATAGACGGTATGGAGGGCGACCTCAATGCCATCAATCCGCAGGACATTGAGAATATCTCCGTCTTGAAAGATGCAGCGGCTTCGTCTATTTATGGGTCGCGTGCGCCTTTCGGGGTCATTCTGGTTACAACCAAGAGCGGCAAAGACGGCAAGACGCAGGTCAACTACAACAACAACTTCCGTTGGGGTGCACCTATCGTGAAGATGCACCAGATGGACTCGTACACGTTTGCGCAGTACTACAACGAGGCGGCACGCAATACAGCCAACGATATGAACGCCATCATCTTCACCGATGAGACCATACAGCGCATCTTGGATTACCAACAGGGGAAGATAACAACCGTCCTGCCTATGCCCGAGAGCGGCACACAATGGCAGAATGCTTTCACCACAGCCAATGCCAACACCGATTGGTACGACATATTCTACAAGGATTTCAACTTCTCGCAGGAGCATAACCTGTCTGCCAACGGCGGCAACGACAAGATAAACTACTACGTGTCGCTCAACTATATGAAGCAGGAGGGCTTGCTCAATCTCGGTGAAGAGAACCTGCAACGTTTCAGCGGCACGGGCAAGGTCAATGCCAAACTTACGGATTGGCTCAGAATAGGATACAATGCGCGTTTTATCCGCGATGATTATACCAAGCCTTCTGCGATGAGCGACGGCTTGTATGATAACCTCGCGCGTCAGAATTGGCCGAACCTGCCCCTCTATGACAACAACGGCAACCTCTATTCTGACTCATGGCCCGGGCGCGACTTCCTGCAAGGCGGACAGTACGACAAGATAACCGACAATCTGTATCAGCAGGTTTCACTCACTTTTGAACCTGTCAAGAACTGGCTTGTCATTGGTGACTTCAACTATCGTCTCCGTTCACAGGACACCAAGTCCTACTCGCTTGCCACCTACAACTGCGACATCTACGGACAGCCTGTCGGCAAGGACATTGCCACCACCTCGGTTTCGGAACAGCGGTACCGTGAAGATTATATCCTCGCCGATCTCCGTACCACGTACCATATTAGCATAGATGATGCACATAATCTCAGTTTTCTGCTTGGAGCGCAGGCTGAAAATCTCTGGCTGAAGCAATATGGCGTAACGGCCTATGGACTTATCTCCCCCGACCAACCGGAGATAGACCTCACCACAGGTCTCGTCTGGAACTCCGACACACAGCAGTGGGAGAAGAAGGAACTCTCACCCTACGGAAACCGCAGTTCGTGGAGTACGGCAGGTTTCTTCGGGCGTATCAACTACGACTATCTTGGTCGCTACCTCGTAGAAGCCAATATCCGTTACGACGGCACATCACGTTACCGCGGTCCTCTTCGCTGGAACCTATACCCGTCGGTGTCATTGGGGTGGAACATCGCTGAAGAAGCCTTTATGGAACCTTATAAACGTAACGTCGGCACACTCAAGATACGTGGCTCGTATGGCGAACTGGGCAACCAGAACACCGATGGTTGGTACCCGACTTACCTCACGTTCAGCCCTGTTGTGAATGGCGGTGCATGGCTCCAAAACGGACAAAAGACTACTGTTATCGGTGTGCCTGCCGCTATTTCCACAAGTCTGACGTGGGAGAAAGTGCGCAATTGGAATGTGGGTCTCGATTGGGCATTGTTCGACAACCGGTTCTTCGGGTCGTTTGACTATTACACCCGCTATACCCTCAATATGATAGGAGCATCGGTCGAACTGCCGTCTATCCTTGGCTATACGCCGCCCAAGACCAACAATACCGACCTCAAGACCTATGGTTGGGAGTTGGAAATCGCTTGGCAAGACCATCGGAGCAACGGTTTTGAGTATGGCATCAAATTCCTCCTTTCCGATGCGCAGACTATGATAACCCGCTATCCGAGCAACACCACAGGTTCTATTGACCAATACCTCGCCGGTGAGAAACTCGGCAATATATGGGGCTATGAGACGGTAGGCATTGCCCGGTCGCAGGAAGAGATGAATGCGCACCTCGACCTATTGGACGAGAACTTCTACAACCACAATGGTTATTACCCGTCCGAGCCACGCATGGGGCAGTCTGCACTCGGTTCGGGTTGGGGTGCCGGTGATATCATGTATGCCGACCTTGATGGTGATGGACGCATCTCCGCCGGCGAGCGCACTATGCATGACCATGGCGACCTGAAGATATTGGGCAACAATACCCCGCGTTACCAATTTGGCATAGACCTCAATGCCGCATGGTATGGCGTGGACTTGCGTATCTTCTTCCAAGGAGTGATGAAACGCGGCTATTGGCAGGGTTCGTCCTATTTCTGGGGAGCCAACACCGATGCATGGTGGTCGGCGGCTTTGGTGCAACACCTCGATTTCTATCGTGACGAAAACTCCCTGCTTGTGCAGCGGGGCATTATGGAGGCGAATACCGACGCTTACTATCCGCGCCCTTCTTTCGACAATGGAGGAGGTCGCGGGCGTAACCACCAACCGCAGTCACGCTATCTGCAGAATGCGGCGTATATCCGCCTAAAGAACATCCAGATTGGTTACACTTTCCCTGATAAGTGGATGAGCAAAGCCCATATTCAGAAACTGCGCCTCTATTTCTCGGCAGAGAATATCTGGACAGGTACATCCCTTGCCAAGATGTTCGACCCTGAGACTATCGATGGTGGCAGCGACTATGTTGCAGGAAAGGACTGGCGTACACGCAACAACGGCAATGCCTACCCGCTGTCTATGCAACTTTCATGCGGCTTGAGTATCACTTTCTAATATCGAATCTACAATGAAAACGAGAACCTTAGTTTATAGCATCATATTGGGCATCAGCACTTTGTGTCTGCCAAGTTGCGATGATTGGCTCACCAAAGAGCCCCTATCTTCCGTCACACCCGAACAGTACTTCACCACAGAAGCAGCCGTTCTTTCTTTTGTGGACGGACGCTACACTGATTTCCTTCCGAGCCATGGCGGATGGTCAAGCACCACGGGTTGGGACTATGGGCGTTTCGCTGCCGATGCCACTTCCGACAACCAAATCAGTGCCGGCGGACCGGGCTATAAGTTCCTCGGCTTGTGGCTTGTACCGCAGACAGGCGGGGGCTACGACTTCAGCAATATCTACAAGTGCAACTGGTTCTTCTCGCAGGTACTGCCGCGCTACAATGCAGGCGGGATAAGCGGCGTAAAAGAAAACATCGACCACTATATAGGCGAGATGTATTTCCTCCGCGCGTATGGCTATTTCGACAAACTGCAGGCGTTTGGCGATTTCCCTATTATCACCCGACCGCTCCCAGACAACAAAGACACCCTTATTGCTGCCAGTCATCGTATGCCGTCCGACTCTGTGGCACGTTTCATCATGCAGGACCTAGACCGTGCCGCATCGCTGATGACCGCCAAGATGTCCAACAGCCGCATCTCACGTGAGGCTGCCCTGTTGCTCAAGTCGCGGGTGGCACTCTATGAGGGTTCTTTCCTCAAGAACTTTGCAGGCACGCCATTTGTGCCTGGCAACGCCGAATGGGTAGGGCTGCAGAAGGATTACAACCAAGGCTACACCTTCCCGCGCGGGGACATCAGTGCTGAGGCAAAGTGGTTCTTCACTCAGGCTATGGCAGCCGCCGAACAGGTAGCCGACGCCGCTGTCCTCACCGAGAACACGGGTATCGTGCAGCAGACAGAATCCGACCCCGCCAACCCTTATATGGATATGTTCGGTACTGAAGACTTGTATAGCACCCCTGAGGTCCATTCTCTGGTGTCCGTATGCCACCAATCTTGTGGCGCACAGCGTAGTCTATTATGCCCATCGTGGCAATGCCGGTACGGGCCTCACACGCGGTCTGGTGGATAGTTACTTGATGAAAGACGGTCTGCCTGTCTATGCCAGTCCGCTCTATCGGGGCGATGAGTCGTTCACTGCCGTGCGTTCCGACCGCGACACACGTCTCTCCTGCTTCCTCAAAGAGCCGGGGCAACGCAACTATGTCTATCCTACCACCGAACCCAATGGTGCCATTGAGATAGAGCCAATCCCGCAGTTCACGGGCGAGACCGAGACCTATGCCACCGGCTACTCACTCCGCAAAGGCAACTCCACCCAGCAGAAGCAATGCAAGCAAGGAGGTTCCACCACGGGCTGCATCACCTTCCGCAGTGCCGAAGCCCTGCTCAACTATATCGAGGCTTGCTACGAAGCCAAGGGCTCACTGGACAGTAAAGCCGAGGGCTACTGGCGTGCACTTCGCAGCCGTGCAGGCGTGGACGAGGACTTCATCAAGACCATCGCTGCTACTGATATGAACCGGGAAGCCAAGAATGACTTCGGTGCCTACACCGCAGGGCAACTGATTGACGCTACCCGCTACAATATCCGCCGTGAACGCCGCTCCGAGTTCCTCGCAGAGGGCATGCGTTGGATGGACTTGATACGCTGGCGTGCGCTCGACCAACTCATCGACCATCCCTATCACCCCGAAGGCATACATATCTGGAGTGCAGGTATGCAAAAGATGTATGCGGATGCAGGTATCACGCTCATCGGCAATGGCACGGATAGTGCCAATGTGTCGCCGCAGAGCGATGGCGAGTACTACAAACCCTACCGGCGCAACGCCAAGCAAGAGGGCTATGAGGGGCTGACATGGCACATGGCATACTATCTCTCGCCTATCAATGTCAAGGAGTTCCTCCTCACCTCCGCCGACGGTGCTGCCAAGGAGACCTCACCGCTCTACCAGAACCCTTATTGGAGCACCGACGCCGATTCGCCCGCCGAGAAATAGGTAGTATATTTGTATATAGTTAGGCTAACTTTTGTGCTAGTAGTTCCGGCTCGAACATACGTTGCATATCCTCAAAGCGCACAATGGCATCATGGCCGTATTTCCACAAGTTGTGGCGTATCTTGCGGATAGTTGCTTCCTCGCCGAGGTGTGTCTTGGAGTAGAATCGGTCGGAGTAGCAGATGAGTTTCTCCTCCAAAGTGCGCGGGCAGTAGTCTTTGACAGGTATGGGGAGGTCTTCACGGATGACTTGGTCGATGGTGATGCCACTGCCTGTATGCCTCTCAGCCACATCGGCATGACGCAGCAAGCCCTCTTTGCGCAGCAGTTCAGCACCAAGATAACCATGTTCGATGTATTGGTGTGTCCCTGTACAGTAGATTTTGGGGGCATTGCAGAAGATGATGCCGATGTCGTGCAACATGGATGCCTCCTCCACAAAACGCCTGTCCACAAGCCCCTGCTCCGCCCATTCGGGGTGTGCATCCAGTATCTTTAAGGCACGGTCCCGCACCTGCATGGAGTGGGTAACCAACACATAACGAAGGTCGGGATAAGGAGCGTAGTACTTGTCTATGAGTGAAATGTAATCCAATTTATTTACGATTTTATTTACGATTTACGAATTTACGATGTACGATTTACCTAACTTATTTACGATTTACGAATTTACGATTTACGATTTATTTGGAGATTTGAGAATTTGGTCATTTGTGCAGCATATCAATAATGCAAATAGTACATCAGCCCACAGGGCAAAATGGTACATAAATAATTAAATCGTACATTGTCAAATCGTACATAAAGTTTATTTTCCCCAACAGAGTTTGTCTTTGAGCGACTGCATGAAGCCGCACTCTCCCACTTGCACCAACTTAATGGTGCGCTGGGAACGCTCCACATGCAGGCTGACCGCGTCACTGAACACCTGACTGCGTCCGTCAATGCTCACCATATAATTGGCATTGCGGCTGTTGATATGGAGGTCTATCTTGCTGTCGTCCGGCACCACCAAAGGACGCACATTCAGGCTGTGTGTGGCTACAGGTGACAGGATGATGGCATGGGTGTGCGGGTCCATAAGGGGTCCTCCTACGCTCAGATTATAAGCCGTGGAGCCTGTGGGAGTAGCCATCAGCAATCCATCGGCTTTGTAGGTATGCAGGTGCTCTCCGTTGAGGCAGGTCTCTATGGAAATCATACTGCTCAGTCCTTGTTTGAGCACTGCCACCTCGTTGAGGGCATAGGGCGAAGCAATATATCCCCCAGCACTGCAAGTAACTTCCAACATGCTGCGCTGCTCGATAGTGTATTGATTGTGAATGAGTTGGTCGAGGATAGCATCCACATTGGCTGTCTGTACCTCTGCCAGAAATCCGAGGTGCCCGCAATTGATACCAAGAATAGGTATATTAAGGTGTCCGATAGTGGCTGCTGTTGTGAGGAAAGTGCCGTCTCCTCCCACAGACAGGGCAAAGTCAATGGGTTCGCCCGTGTGCAGGGTGTAGTCGTCCACAAGAGGGAACCGTCGCATATCGGGCTCCTGACGCAGTTCCTGTGAGAGGGCGATGTCTATGCCTCTGAGTTGCAGAAACTCAATGATATGTGCCACCTCGCTCTGCGTCTCGGAGCGCATGGTGTTGCCAAAAAGTGCTATGGTCATGGTCGTAGTCCGTTGAGGAGGGCTTGCCTATTATTGTTTTGCTGGTAAGATGGTAGTCCATGTGTGCCGTTTGTCGTCCTGTACATACACAATACCTGCGTTACGTCTAAGAACACACCAATAATCATGGTAAGCATTGGTAGCAATGATATCATCTTCCTTTGTTTGAAAGTCCAATATATTTCCTTCCCAAGTTTTCAGTTTGTTATGAATAGACACATCTCTTGTTATTTCGCCAGAGCGTTCAATAAGCATAAACACATGGATATATTGTTCATTCTGCTGCAGGTATATCTGAATACCTGTGGACATAATGGTTGTATCTGTGCTATTATAGTAGGATATCCCAGACCTTGTCCCGTTATCCACAAAATAGACATCTATAGTACTGTCTTCTCGTAGAAAAACTATAGAATCTCCTATTTCGTGAGGATAAAAATACGACTTGTACACTTCCAATGAATCCAACAACTGTTGGTTCGTGTACTTGTGGAGTGCTTGAACACTTTCTGCATGAAACCAAGAGCATGCCGAAAGAGTGATGCATAGTCCTATACAAAATACAAGATGTCTCATAATAATTTAGTTGTTAATGATTTTATCAATAATATATTCCCCATTGGATTGATGGTATTTCACTATGTAAATACCTTTAGGAATAGTTATGCTTATTGCGTTTGCATTAGTTGGATAATCATAATCTCCTCGTGTAATGAGACGACCATCCGTAGAAAAGATTTCAAAACTAACAATGGACTTTTCTGTGTCTTTGTGTTGATATGTTGAACGATAACGGGGGAAGTAAGAACTGTTTGAACGACCATAAACTCTCAATGTAGGGTCTCCGATGAGACTATACCGTCTTATTGCTGCTAAACGGTCTGGGGAAGCAAGTCCCCTAAAATATTTTTTCTCTGCTTCATATAGCCACTTGCTAATTGTGAGACTTTGGTGATTTGTAGTTTTCTCGACAAGCACACTAAAGATTTTTTTAGTCAAGTTATTATTATTAGCATGAGCAGACAATGTTGTAGAACCATAAAAAGCAACCCCACCACATTCACGGTTCCTCACCCAAGCGGAGCCAAAGTTATTGTTTGTTTCGTAGGTATTTAGGGAACAAGCGATGCCTAATCCTATTGGGAACGGTACATCATTTTCCAATGCATATATAGTTTCCCCATTGATGATAGGATATGAGGAAACCATATATGGTGATGCAATGTATGATCCATATATTGCATCATAACTATCTGTTATGGTTCCCCCATGTCCCCTATACAAAACTATTGAAGAATTTTGAATAGCCTCATGGAAATTAGAGAAATCAAGTCCGTCTCGACCGTCGTAAATAGTGTTCGTGATACTTGTTTCTTCGTTAATGTCATCTGCTATCTTTTTGATATTTTTATAAAAAGAGCATTCCCCATTTCCAGTTCCTGATAATAGAGATATGGAACTACTATAAAAAGACAACTGCTGTTCTGTCATGATAGTCTTATGAATAATAGTATTGAGTTGTTGGCTAATAGAGGAACTATTCCAATCGTCTTCTTCTACAACCCATCTACCAACACATGGATGGTATTCATCATCGGAATAGGGATTATAAAACCATTTAGACCCCGTATAAGGCGGGATTTGCTCTAAACTACCTACTAATAGAACATAGTCAGGATCCCTTTCTTGTATGATATATCGTATTGCTTGAGGATAGCCCAATGCTCTCTGTTCATCAAGATAAACGGTGGTTACATTATATCCTAAATCTGATTTGTACTCAACAAAAGTTTGAAGGTCTTGTTGCATATCTTGAGTTGCAGCAACTATTAGGAGTCGGGGATGGTATCTTTCGCCACTCGGGACATCTATCCAAGGAAAATCTTTGAAGTATTCCATTGCAAACGCAGACTTAAAGGTTTGAGAATCCCGTATTCCTGCAATTTCTGATAGTAAAGAGCCACCATCAAATGCGATTATTATGCGTCCGTGTTGCAACATTCGCAAGTTGCCTATAGTAGGGATATACTCAAAGGGGTGTATGGACAATGTAACTCCTATAGACCCGAATACATCGTAAGGCTGGCTCAGAGAGTAAAACTCTTCGGTGTACTCATTATAGTAGTGAGATGCATCTATGGTTGTGTATGTGGTGGAGCAGTAATCCTCATCACGTTCTATCTCCACATATTCTCCGTTGTCAGTAGTCTGTATTGCACTTCCCTTAATGGCAGGAGCAATGTAGTAATCAAGGTCTTTGTCAAAGACATCGGAGAAATCGACATGGATATCTATATTCTCAAAGTCGCAAGGTAACAATAGTTCTATAGGGAAGAACGGCAACTCGGGGAAACCGATATTATCTGTTACATCATAGTCATCTGTTCCAACAATATCAATGCTGTGGAAATATCCATACTGATGGAACATCTCAGGATACCCTTCTTCTGCAATATCCACATCCGTTATTTCAAAATCAGGCAGGTTGAAATCAATAATATATTGATTTTCGGATACTATTATTTGATACGTTGGCGCTTCTATCACAAAAGGGTCTATTCCTGTTGCACTCGCTGCTATCAGGGAGGTCGAGAGTAGCAGTAAGGTCAATAATAAATACCGTGTGTGGATAGAGAGTCTCATACGCACATAATTTTTCACAAAGGTACTACAAACTTATGAATTATGCAAAAAGTGCTATGGTCATGGTCGTAGTCCGTTGAGGAGGGCTTGGGCGGTCATGCGCTTCTTGCCCGGGAGTTGCAGTTCCAGAATATCAATATAGCCGTCGGCACAAGGGAAGATGATATGCCCCTTCTGTTCGGCAAGGGATGCGGGTGCCACCTTATATACTTTGGCTCCCTCCAACATCGTTGCTAAGGGGTGTGCGGGTAGCGGAGCACCTATCCATGCTGCGGGATAAGGACTGAGTCCGCGTACTTGGTTGCGTATATGCTCTGCTGTTTGGGTAAAGTCAATACGGCAGGTGTCCTTATATATCTTAGGTGCAGGTCGCAAGTCGGGCAGGTCGGGTTGCGGTATGAGGGGCAGCGGTTTGCCGTTGGCTTCGCAGTCGAGTATCAAATCCATGGTGCGGAGGACAAGTTGCGCTCCCATCACCATCAGGCGGTCATGCACGGAACCAACGTCCTCGTTGTCGCCAATGGGCAGGCGTTCCTGCAAGAGCATATCGCCTGTGTCAATGTCGTGCCGCAGCATGAATGTAGTGGCTCCTGTCTCGTGGTCGCCATTCATCACTGCCCAGTTGATGGGGGCTGCCCCACGGTACTGTGGAAGGAGTGCGGCATGGAGGTTGAAGGTGCCCAATCGGGGCATGGACCATACCACTTCGGGCAGCATACGGAAGGCAACAACTATCTGTATGTCAGCGTGATAACTGCGCAGTTCGTCCAAGAAGGCAGGGTCTTTCAGCCGCTCGGGTTGCAGCACGGGCAGCCCTACTGACAGGGCATATTGCTTGACGGCAGAGTACTGCACCCGGTGCCCCCGCCCTGCGGGTTTGTCGGGCATCGTTACAACTGCCACCACGTTGTAGCCGCCCTCCACCAAGGCGCGGAGACTCTCCACGGCAAAGTCGGGAGTGCCCATGTAGATGATACGTATTGATTTTTTGTCAATGCTCATATTCATGGCGCTTGAATGTCTGTAACTTACTATATATCAAAATGCTCTATGCACTATGCATAGAGGAAAACAAGGCATAAAACCCGCACAAAGTTACGAAAAAGTATCGACAACCGCAAAATTTATTTCGCAGGACATAGGCAGGCGGGTGGTGCCGGCATAGGAATCGGTAATGAAAAGGGCGGGAAAAAGTGACGGCAACCTATCAATATCCAAATAAGATTAACGCTATAATATCATACTAATCACATTGT
>DLLA01000031.1 GCA_002479035.1 Bacteroidales bacterium UBA7574
TTCGTACTAATTGTTCATGGTTCATACGAGGGGAACGTGAGAGAGAATGGTAGAAAATGTAAAAATTTACGAATGGGTTCCATGAAAGGGATGCGGATAATATGTCCGTGTGCAAGTTTTGTGAGTATTGTAGTTTGGGGGAGTGTATTTGTCTCCCATTATTTTGGTGCATCAAGCATAGCACCATTGTGTGTTCCCAAAAAAAGCAGTATCTTTGCCGCCTAATATAATAAAGGTGTAGTCAATAAGGTATTATCAATTAAACCGAATACAACAATGAAGAATCAGGAATTAGACAACATCATGGCTATCGCCCGAACATGGACGCAGGAGCCTTTCGACATCGAGACGCGCGAGCAGGTACGTGCAATGATGAACGCCGAGGACAAGACCCAACTCATAGACAGTTTCTACCGCACTTTGGAGTTCGGTACGGGCGGACTGCGTGGCATCATGGGACCCGGTACCAACCGCATGAACAAGTACATCGTAGCCCAAGCCACACAAGGATACGCCAACTACCTGCTCAAAGTGCAACGCGAGGGCGGTTTCAAGACCCTCCAAGGCGACCGCGTGAGCGTGGTAGTGGGGCACGACTGCCGTAATCACGGGCGCGAATTTGCCCTCACTGTGGCAGATGTGTTCGCTGCCAACGGTATCAAGGTGTATCTCTTCGAGAGCCTGCGCCCCACACCCGAGGTCAGTTTCGCCATTCGTAATCTGCACTGCCAGGGCGGTGTGAACGTAACTGCCAGCCACAACCCCAAGGAGTACAACGGCTACAAAGCATACTGGGAAGACGGCTCGCAGGTACTCCAACCACACGACCAAGGTATCATCAACGAAGTAAACAAGGTCCGTATGGAGGATGTAAAGCGCAATGGCGACAAGGATTTGATACAAATCATCGGCGGCGAGGTGGATTACGACTACATGATGGCTGTCAAAACCGTTATGATTGACCAAGAGGCTATCCTCCATCAGAAAGACCTCAACATCGTTTACACCCCGCTACACGGAGCAGGTCGGCAGATTGTGCCGATGTGCCTGCGCAGTTGGGGCTTTCAGAACATACACGTAGTGCCCGAGCAGATGGTGATTGACGGCAACTTCCCCACAGTCGTCAGCCCCAATCCCGAGAACGCAGAGGCAATGACTATGGGTATGAACCTCGGCACCAAACTGCATGCTGACCTCGTTGTAGCAAGTGACCCCGACGCTGACCGCGTGGCTATCGTCTGCCGAAACGACAAAGGCGAGTGGACTATCATCAACGGCAACCAGACTTGCATGATGTACTCCTACTACATCATCACCAACATGAAGAAACTTGGCAAACTGCGTCCCGAGCATTATCTCGTAAAGACCATTGTAACCAGCGAGTTGATACGCAAGATTGCTGACCGCCAGGGCGTTACGCTGACCGACGAATACACGGGCTTCAAGTGGATTGCCGCACGCATACGCGAATGGGAAGGCACACGCAAGTACATCGGTGGCGGCGAGGAGAGTTTCGGCTACCTTGCCTATGATGCGGTGCGTGACAAGTGCTCGCCCTCGGCTATCTGTCTGATTTGCGAGATTGCCGCCTATGCCAAAGACCATGGTATGACGCTCTATGACTACCTGCTCAATATATACAAGGAGTACGGCTTCCAACGTGAGACCACGGTCAACGTGGTTCGCCCGGGCAAAACGGGTGCAGATGAGATTAAGCAGATGATGGCTGACTATCGGGCTAACCCTGTCACGGAGATTGCAGGCGAGAAAGTCATCAAGACCAAAGACTTCCAGACCCTCACGCAACGCGAACTGATAGACGGCAAGTGGGTGGAGACTCCCATCACGATGTTGCTCGGTGCCACAAGCAATGTGCTGCAATACTTCACCGATGGCGGCTTGAAAGTCAGTGTTCGCCCCAGTGGTACGGAACCTAAAATCAAGTACTACTTCGAGATTCCCGCTTCCATGCCCACCCCGCAGGACTACGACAAGGCGACAGCAGAAGCCGAAGCCCGCGTCCCCGCCATCAAGAAAAGCATGGGCTTGGAGTGATTTGTAATTAGTAATTACTGATATAAAAAAGACTGCCTGACAAAATCGGGCAGCCTTTTCTTTTTTTTGTGAGTGTTGGGATTATTGTATTTTGGTTCCCGAGACCGTGAAACGCTCGTTGCCGCGCAGGATAATCAGTTGTCCGTTTTCGATTATCTTCCGCGGTGTGGAGGTGGTGATGACATCATCCACTGCCGTATCGGATTGCGTGTAAACGATATGCACAGGGCGGTCGTAGGAGTTGCGTGCATCTATCTTCATATAGAGGTGCCCGTCCTTGTTAAGTACCGTTATAGTGCCCGATACCAAGAAGAATACGGGTGAGGTGACCTTTTTGCCCGTCAGATGCCCATAGAAAGATGGGGATACCTGTGCACCGACTACGCCTTGGGATGCCAAAACGGTATTGTCCTTTTCTGAGTCGTTGATGGGGTACACGCCTTCGGGAATGGTGATAACGGGGTCAGTCTTTCCCACGAAGAATATCAATGAGGTGAAATCGGAGCCGTCCGCAGCCGTGAGCGTGACGTACATCTCGTGGTATTTATTCACCAAAGCGGTATCAAACGACAAGTCATCGGCTGCGGTATAAGTCTTATTGACTTCCCCCTCCATCTCATCGTATTCCAAGTGAATAACCTCTTCCGCATATTTGCCCGTCATGGAAATCTTGTACAGAATCGTGTCCGAGCCCAACAGTCTTCCCTGCATGGTAATCATGCTGTCGGCAGACATGGTCGCCGTGATGGTGCCATCGATAAAAGTGGCTTGAACCACGTGGTTGTTGGCATTCAGATACTGTATGCACGAGTACTCCTCCAGCAGACTCTTTGCCGAGAACGTGCCTGCCACCTGCTTGGTTTGCGGCACCACCGAGACATAATAGGCATTATCTGCTGACATGCCGTGCATCTGATACGTATTGTTGGACAGCAGGTTGACCATTTCGGCGTTAGGGATAGTAACACTCAGTGAATCTTTGGCTTTTGGAATGATATATGCCATGCTGATGTCGTAGAGTGTGCGGTTGCTGCCATATACTTTGGCGTGTGCCGTCACCTCTTTGCCGACCACCACTTCCGCTGTGGCATCGGAGACCTCCACCATCGTCTGCGTGACATTATCCTGCAGGCGTGACAGGGTGACATTGTAGGTACCTGTACGCATGGCATCGGCATCTATCATCAATTGGACAGTCCATTTCTGATTATTGCCTTGCAGCCAGAACGAGCCTGTCATGCCTGTATTGTCGGTAGCCTTGAGGTTGCGGATGTCAATCCAGACCGTGTCGGTAGGCGCGGGTAGGGTATAGACCATTTTCACGTTGTAGCGGACAGTGTCAGAGCCTATCATGGAGGCGTTGATGGTATATGCACGATTGGCGAATGTGATAGTGGCTTCGGCATCCAGATAATGAATCACCTTGCCCGCCTTGTCCGTGTACATAAAGCCCGATGTATCCGCCGTGAGAGGGTAGAAATCCGCCGCCACATACTTGCCGGCGGGGGTGCCGGTTTTGTTTGCCACCTTGAGCAGCACAGAGCCGTCGGTTTCACTTTTTCCTGTGAACTGAAACCAGTCATTCTGCACTTCGTAAGCAACATCGGAGAACGTCAGATTGACTTCCGACTTGGGCGTGTAGGAGTTGCGACGCATGTGCATATTGTAGATAACGCCTTCTGCCGTCCTGCCAATAGCATGAATATCCGTGAAGTCCTTGGTCTCGGCAATCGTAGCGACAATCGAGTCGAAACGTATGGTTTGTTCGTTGCCCGCGGAGTAATCCTTGATATATGCCCACGTGAAGTCAGGTGTGGTGAAAGTCCCTGTGAACGAAGTGGATTGGTACTCCATCCGGACAAGCATTGTCCGCTCCGTGTTATAGAACGCCACATCCCATACGTTTTCCCGCTTGAAATACTCTTTCTCGTCGATGTCGTTGCCAATCACATTCACAGTGTCGGCTTTGGCAGACATTGCAATTCGCATGACATCCTGTCTGCTGATGGCTTGTGGGGTTAAAACTGCGGCATACGCACTGCTCATCAGTACCCATGCGGCAAAAACAGATAAAATCCTTTTCATATTGTATATAAGATAAAAACTCGGGCAAAATTACGTAAAGTCCATGGATTGTGCAATAGCAGAATACTGACAGTTTGGCAGATGCTTGGCAGTCGGAATACGTTATTTCCAATTTGGCACAACATTTGTCTAATCTATTGCGATTGCAGCGCGCAAGACCCTGCGAGAGGTGAGCGCACGGCAACGATAATTAACAACGAAATTAAATAAATAAGAATATGAGCAAAATTATTGGTATTGACTTAGGAACAACAAACTCCTGTGTCGCAGTTATGGAAGGCAATGAGCCTGTGGTTATCGCTAACTCGGAAGGTAAACGTACTACTCCGTCCGTTGTAGGGTTTGTAGATGGTGGCGAGCGCAAAGTGGGAGACCCTGCAAAGCGTCAAGCCATTACCAATCCGACACGTACCGTATATTCTATCAAGCGTT
>DLLA01000085.1 GCA_002479035.1 Bacteroidales bacterium UBA7574
CAGAACGGAGTGGACAAAGATGGCAATCCGTCTGTAAGAGTAACAACAGGTGAGGCTACGGAGATTACCAACAACTCTGTGACTATCTTGAGTTACGTGTATGGCGATGTGTATCAGAACATCGAAGTCGGCATTATGTATTCTGAGGACGAAGAGGAGGTTACCTCTCACAATGGTCGCACGCGCAGGGGGACGTTTGTGGATGACGAGAACTTCTCTACAGAGATTGGCAATCTGTCTTCGATGACTGAGTATTACTATTGTGCGTACGCGAAAGTGAAAGGCAACACGGTGTATGGTGATGTAGAGACCTTTTCTACCAATGGCAGTTCTGCATTTTCGGTAAGTGATGGCAAGTATGTGAAATTCTCCAAAGGGAATTTGCAATACCAACCAAGCACAAAAAAATGGCGTTTTGCAGAGCATCAGTACGATGTGTATGGTCGTAGCGCCGAGGATAATATCGGCAACAGCGGTTGGATGGACTTGTTCGCGTGGGGAACAGGTGATGACCCGATGTTTGTGGGAGATAAATACAACTACAAGAAATCATTTACTGATTGGGGAAACAACCAAATAGGCAATGACTCTCCCTATACATGGCGAACATTGACCAGTGACGAATGGGAGTATTTACTCTCTGGGCGTCTCAACTCACAGGCATTATGGGGATTAGCCAAAGTGAACAACATTCAAGGTCTCATATTTTTACCCGACGACTTTGAATCACCCAAAGGCATTGCTTTCAATAGTGGTGATAAGGATGGCTATCAAACCAATGTTTATACGGCGTCGGAGTGGGAGAAAATGGAAAAGACAGGAGCGATATTCCTTCCCGCATATGGAAGTTATGGAGGAGGATACTGGTCTGCTACACATAATGGCTCGGACAGCAGCTGGGCGTACGAGTTGAAGTTTAATCCAAAGGAAGTGGAAATCACGTCCTACTTCCAATATCGCTACAACCAGGATACAGTCCGTCTTGTTCAAGATTTATAAAAACATTGTCACACAAATTAATTCATAGATACAATGAGAATAATATCAATAGATGGTGACTACTACCATGGAGTAGTAGATACTCCAAATGGTCGGTGTCGAATACAGGCTGCCTCCATAGGAAATGGTATGGCAGATGTTCACATAACATCCCCCGACCAAACGACAACATGTATCGGTAGGTGCTCCACAGACTGCAGCAGATTTCTGAATGCAGTGGAGAAAGTTGTACAGCAGCAGTATCCACAAGCAGCGATTGATACTTCCAAAGTAGGTTATATCATCAAAACAAATGAATGTAGTGATGCACGGTATAAGTTGGAAATAGACTACCAGAACAATACTGCGACACTTACACCATTGTTCTTATCAGAAGTACAGGTGTCTTGTCCCTACAATAACCGCTGCGTTTGTGACCTATTCACCCATTTACATGCTCAACTATTGCCTCGACTAAAACAAGAGTATGATAAACTGAAAGTCATTAATCCACATCCAAGTAATGCGGAACAACATCAAGCGTTAGTGAATAAATTAGCAACCATTTTAAGTTCTAATGGTGAGACTATTTAGTTGCTCTGATAGTGCATTGCGCTGAATAAACAAAAAGTGACTGCCTACACACAGAAAGGCAGTCTCTTATATTATCACAAGAGTGCAAAGTCAATAACCTCCTGAATGTCTTTGACGTAGTGGAAAGTCAGACCCGTTAAGTACTTCTCGGGTATCTCTTCCACATCTTTGCGGTTGTCCTCACAGAGGATGATGTCGGTGATGCCGGCACGCTTGGCGGCAAGTATCTTTTCCTTTACACCACCGATAGGCAGCACTTTGCCGCGGAGTGTCATCTCGCCCGTCATAGCCACACGCGGACGCACTTTGCGTTTGGTGAAGGCACTCACCAAAGCCGTTGTCATCGTGATACCCGCGCTCGGACCGTCCTTCGGAATGGCACCCTCGGGCACGTGGATATGCACGGAATGGGTATCCAACATCTTGCGCGAGATACCAAACTGATCGGCGTGCGCTTTGATGTAGCCCAACGCAATCGTGGCGGACTCTTTCATCACGTCGCCCAAGTTGCCCGTAAGGGTGAGGGTAGGGGTCTTCGCAGGTGACAAAGAGGTCTCAATGAAGAGTATCTCGCCGCCCACCTGTGTCCAAGCCAAACCTGTAACAACACCAATGTATTTATTGGTTTCCCATGAGTCACGCGAATAACGTTTCTTGCCAAGATAAGCAACAAGGTCTTCCGATGTAACACTCACGTTATAAGGCTCTTGCAAGGCAATCTTAGTAACCACCTTACGGCATATTGCCGCTATCTGACGCTCCAAACCACGCACACCCGACTCGCGTGTATAGCCGTCTATAATCTCGGCTATAATAGACTTCCTGAGTTTTAGTTGTGCAGGCTTCAGTCCATGGTTCTCCAGTTCCTTAGGCAGAAGATGACGTTTGGCTATCTCTTCTTTCTCCTCTTGCAGGTAGCCCGTCATCTCAATGAGTTCCATACGGTCGAGTAGGGGACGGGGAATGCCGTCCAATGAGTTGGCTGTGGCAATGAAGAGTATCTTGCTCAGGTCGTAATCCACATCCAGAT
>DLLA01000179.1:0-2366 GCA_002479035.1 Bacteroidales bacterium UBA7574
GAAGGATATTTCCACCCAACGGCTGTCATAATCCAGCCCTTTGGCGGTTTGCTGTTCAAAGGGTAACTCCTTGAGAATGATGATGATATCGCTATTCTCACGTCCTGCCATAGCTTGGGTGGCATTGCGGATGATGTTGGTGAAGACCTGCGTGATTTGGTCGGCATCGGCTATGGCAAGGACACCGCTGTTCGGACCGATATAGCGCAACGGGATATTGTCCAAGTTGTTGCTAAGCAATGCGATACACGAGGATAACTTCTGCGCGATGTCCACCTCCGTGGGGTTGACCTCGGGCATTTTGGCAAACGAGGAGAACGACGAGGCGATGTTGCTCAGGTTGTCGGTCTGGTCAATCAAAACCTGCGTAGAACGGTCGAAGTATTGGTCGAAGCGGTCGGTGCCTTTGAGGCGTTGCAACTGCTGCAAAGTGAGTCTCATAGGCGTGAGACTGTTGTTTATCTCGTGTGCCACTTGTCTTGCCATGGTTCGCCAGGCGGCTTCACGCTCGGTACGGGCAAGACGCTCTGAAGACTCGGCAAGAGCGTCCATCATATCATTGTAATGGTGCACCAGGTCCCCTACTTCGTCGTTGAAGAAATAGTCGATATGCGTGCCTTTCTCCCCCAAACGGTAACTCTGCAGGTTCTTGCTGATAGCACCAAGCGAAGTGGAAAGGATACGCGCAATGATCCAAATCACCAATATAGTAAGGAGCAGCAGCACCAAATAAAGCGGCAACAGCCATACCACATAGTTGTCCACATTGGCATCCACCTGGTCTTGCGAGATGAAATAAGGCAACGCGATATAGCCAATCTGCACGTAACCTCCGTTGTAGAACTCGGTGTAGGCGGTCAGGTATTTTACATCGCCTATATGCTCGTATTGCACACGGGTGGAATTGCCGAAGAACGGTTCGGGCGAGATGAAACGCGACAGGATGCCTTGGTCGAAGAGTTGCGGCGAGGAACTGCCTATCAGCATGCCGTCCATGTCATAGACGTGAATATCGGTTTCGTAGGCATAGCACAGGTCACGCAGGTCCACATTGAGCGAAGGGGTATTGGCAGGCGACAACTCCAAATCCCAGAAATAAAGGTTTTGCAAAGCGTTTTGTACGTATTGCGCTTTCTTCTCGATGCCGTACTCCTGCCTGGTAACGAACATCTTACGGATGTAAACAACCGATAAAACGAAGTTCGAGATAAAGACCACCGACAACAACGACACCAGCACCAACTGGAACTTCCCGCCCAAGCGCATATTGCGGAAACCCCGATAACGCACCAGCCAATAGATGGCAACCGCCGCCAAAATGACAAAGAAAACAATGGTCAGAAAGTAGTATATTTGCAGTTTGAGGTTCAACGTGTTGTCCTCGCGTTCCCCGGAAGTAAAGATGGATTGATAGGAGAAACTGCGATCCGCAAAAGAACTGACTGAATATGGCGCATCGTCAGGTATATCGCTGATAGAAAAGAGAAACGAACCGTCGTCGGAATATACAGGATAGTAGTGTTCGCTATCGCCTTGGTGAGCAGTCAGCGTCCAGTTGTCGTTGCCGCGGAATGGTTCAAGGAAATTGTTGTGCAACTGCGGACTGGTGATAGTGTAGTCGTACTTGACAGGGATAATAACCAGCACAAAATAGTCATCGAATCTTGTCCTGCGACAGATGCCGTAAGCGTTGTTCCACTGCTTGAACACCCATTGGTCATAGACGCGCTTGAAGGGCAGTCCCGAAGAGTTAATCCATGCATCCGACCAATAAATCACATCATTGCCCCTGTAAACGAAGAACATGATATTGTCATCGCGTTCAGACAGACTATGCAGGGCGTTGATATTGTTGTTTTGGATAGCGGTGATGACCTCTTGCGTCTTTTCCATGGCGCGTTGCTGCTGTTTCACGAGGACACGCTGGTTGTGTTTGCCGTCCATTTCCAATCGCGAACAAGAGCCGAAAACAACCGCCGCCGACAAAAGCCACACCACCCCAATCAGGAGCCTCATCCGACCATATTTGTGCGAAACGACATTCATTTTGGCAAAACGTACATATTTGGCAAAACGTACATATTGGCAAAAACATACTTAATTGCCACAAAGGTAACATTTTCTACGCACATAGCCAAATAAAACATGTAATTACCCGCAAATTTACCATGAATTCATAATTTGTAGAGACATTTGTGGAGACGTTTGTGGAGACATTTGTGGTGACATTTGTAGAGACATTTGTGGAGACGACGTGTCTCGCGTCGTTTTGTTACACGTTTGTGCAGTCGATACTTGCCATTCTTAATTCTTAATTCTTCATTCTTAATTCTTCATTCTCACGTTTGGCAGTCATTACTTGCCAT
>DLLA01000179.1:2506-2846 GCA_002479035.1 Bacteroidales bacterium UBA7574
AATTCTTCATTCTTAATTCTTAATTAGCACACCACTCGATACCTTGCCGATACCTTACCGTATTCACACCAACCTCTACGCTTACTCAGGGCAACCGCATCAAACTTAGTATTCTTTTTCACCTTATATATATAGTATAGATTTGTGCCATAAACAACGTCAGTTCAATGTAATTTCAAAAGCATCGGCTTTATGATAAGCATCGGCTTTATGATTCATTTGCGATCATACGGCACAGCCGTCCGTTTCATAAAGCCCCGCAATCCCTCTTTGCCCCATTCGCCCCATTCGCCCTATTCGCCCTATTTGCCCCATTCGCCCTATTTGTCCTATTTGCCCT
>DLLA01000140.1:0-420 GCA_002479035.1 Bacteroidales bacterium UBA7574
GCGATATAGGCAAATACGTCGTCATGGCACGCCAAGACCGCCACTCTGCCGACTGGTACATCGGTGCCGTCAATGACGATACACCCCGCGACATCACCCTCGACTGGTCGTTCCTCTTTGATGGGGATGCAGAGACCACCTCGCCGAACAGAGACACGGCGCATACCGACAAAGCCTATACGGCGCAAATCTACCGTGATGCCCCCGATGCCGACTGGCAGACCAACCCCTATGCTACGCTCATTGATACCCTCCAAATAACCGTTACCTCCGCCCCCCTCACCCTCCGCCTCGCTTCCGGTGGCGGCTTCGCTATCCGCCTCAAGGCAGAGTAGGTAACTCAATTCTCACCTGAGTACAGGGGGACCACCTGACCGGCAGACCGGCTCATTCTATAAATATACACACCCGCGCGCGGGT
>DLLA01000140.1:480-5766 GCA_002479035.1 Bacteroidales bacterium UBA7574
ACACACCCGCGCGCGGGTGTGTATATACCAAAATCAAGTGGTCATCTGGCCTGATGGTCACTTGTTTCTTTTTTTTCTTAACGTGAGTTCGATATAAGGCTAGACATAGAGAATGGTAATTGATTGTCACCGACGAGTGTCTATCCCTTATATCGAACTCGCGTTAAAATACAAAGAAATCAGCCTGCAAAATGACCCATAGAGCAATTTTGCGAAACGAGGTCGAGCCGTCACAAAGATATGAACCTTATGTGTAGGTGGTATATAGGATTGTGGTCCACAATGCAAAAATACTGCATTCCAGTTGCGGGTGCAAATGCGTTTATATAAGCGTATCACCACTCGGTGACTTCTACATTCTACTAATCTAATGCATTGTTTTATACACCGATATTGTGTTTTTTCTTTTGAAAAATTTGTGAATATTAAACAAATTATATATCTTTGCACATGAAATAAAAAAGCAGAATCAACCATCTAATATAACACACTATGGCAACAAAGAAAATCCTCGGCTTGGATTTAGGCACCAACAGCATCGGCTGGGCAGTCGTTAATCAAAACTCAGACAAACAATCCATCGCAGCGGCAGGCAGTCGCATCATTCCTATGGATGCAGCACTAATGGGCGATTTCGAAAGTGGAAACAGTATTTCGCAAACCGCCAATTGTACTGCGGCACGAGGCATCCGACGTCTGTATGAGCGCAGGGCTCTGCGTCGTGAGCGTCTCTGTAGGGTACTGTCGATCTTAGGTTTCCTTCCTCCGCACTACACGCAGGAACTGGATCGATATGGCAAACTGAACAAAGGAGCCGAGCCAAAGTTGGCATGGGCGACAGAAGATACCAAACCGATATTCTTATTCCAACCGTCTTTTGAGGAAATGATGTGTGATTTTGCTGTTGCACAACCTCAATTAGTCGCTAACGGGAAAAAGATACCATACGATTGGACGATTTATTATCTCCGTAAAAAAGCCCTCGCGCAGCCTGTTACGAAGCAGGAACTTGCGTGGATATTCCTGCAATTCAATCAAAAACGTGGTTATAACCAGGCACGTGGAGAGGAAGAAGAAACAAAAACAAATGAAAAGAAAGAACTAATCACCGCAAGGGTGGTCGAAGTGCGAGATACCGGCGAAGTTTCCAAAGGTCGCACGTGGTATGAGGTGGTGCTTGAAACCGGCGACATCTACAAACGCCAAAGTGCTTATCCGTTGGATTGGGTAGGTAAGGTTAAGGATTTTATTGTTACCACCAAACTCAATGATGATGGCTCTGTGGCTACCGACAAAGATGGCAATCCTAAACGTAGTTTCAGTGCCCCGCAGGAGGATGACTGGGGGCTGCGTAAAATCAAAACGGAGCATGACATCGCTCAAAGCGGCAAGACCGTGGGCGAATTTATTTATGATGCGCTCCTGCATAACCCCGATCAAAAGTTAGTAGGTCAACTGGTACGTGTAGTGGATAGAAAACTCTATAAGGAGGAACTGCGCCGTATTTTGGACACGCAAAAGCAATTTATTCCCGAACTGCAAGATGCCAACCTCTACAAGCAATGTATCGAAGCCCTCTATCCGCAGAACGAAGCCTATCGCAATAGTATTGCCAACAAGGATTTCACCTATCTTCTCTTGCAAGATATTATTTTCTACCAACGTCCGCTGAAGAGCAAAAAGTCGCTTATCAACGAATGCCCCTACGAATACCACGTTTATCAAACCAAGAACGGCGAATGGAAACAGCAATATCTCAAGTGTATCTCCAAGTCTCATCCTCTCTATGAGGAGTTCCGTTTGTGGCAATTTGCCGAGAACCTGCATATCTACAAAACAGATGCAAATGGCATTGGCAAATCGGATTGCACGGCAGACTATATCCAGGACAAAGCCGCTCTGGTCAAGTGGTTACTTACGCAAAAAGAGATTACGGAAAAATCGATATTGTCGAAATTTGCCGGAAAGAAAGCAAAAGACCTGTCGTGGAACTATGTGAGCGACAAGAAATATCCTTCTGCTCCTGTTACGGCGACACTGACGGCTATTATATCAGAGACGGGTGGCGAAATAAACACTGATGAACTGCTCCATATCTGGCATATACTCTATTCTGTTTCGGACAAGGAACAACTCACGCAAGCCCTTACGCATTATGCAGAAAAGCATAATCTGTCGTCTGTCTTTGTCGAGAAACTGAGCAAACAGAAACCTTTTGCTGCTGACTATGGTGCGTATTCCGAAAAAGCCATCCGCCGATTGCTCAACCTGATGCGCAGTGGAGAGTTTTGGAAAGAAGAGAACATAGACCCGCAGACGAAACAGCGCATTGAGCATATTCTGACAGGAGAAGTGAATGATGCTATCAGCGACCGGGTGCGCGAGAAACTGAAAGATCTGAATAGTATATCGGACTTTCAAGGATTACCTCTGTGGTTGGCGGAATATGTGGTCTATGATGTCCGCAAAAACGACACCAAGTGGGAAACACCGGAGGACATTGACAAATATCTGCAGTCCTTCCGTCTCCACTCGCTCAACAATCCGATTGTGGAGCAGGTGGTGATGGAGACCCTGCGCACCGTGCGCGATATTTGGAAGCAAGAGGGGCATATTGATGAGATACATATCGAGATGGGGCGCGAACTCAAGCAGAATGCCGAGCAGCGCAAGAACACCCTCACACGCCAACAGGACAACGAAAAAGCCAATCTTCGTGCCAAACTATTGTTGCAGGAGTTTATGAACCCCGACGCCTGTATGGACGGAGTGCGTGCATACTCGCCAAGTCAGTTGGAATTGTTCCGTATCTATGAAGACGGCGTCCTCAATAATCCCAATGCGACGAGAGACGATGATATTCAGCGTATTATCAAGGACCTGTCCGAACTCAAACAACCAACGGCTGCAGATGTCCGCAAGTATCGCCTATGGCTTGACCAGAAATACATTTCGCCCTACACGGGGCAACCCATTCCGCTGGCTAAACTCTTTACGCCTGCCTATCAGATTGAGCATGTCATCCCGCAGTCCCGTTTCTTTGATGACTCAATGAGCAACAAAGTCATTTGTGAAGCCGAAGTCAATGCTCGCAAAGACCGTATGTTGGCACACGAGTTTATTACTAAATGTGGTGGAGAGAAAATCACACTCTCAGGTGGCAAAGTCGTAACAGTCTTAACCACACAAGCATACGAGAACTTGGTGCGTGATACCTACAAAACCAATCTGCGCAAGCAAGAGAAACTGATGTTGGACGACATCCCGGAAAAGTTCATTGCCCGCCAGATGAACGACAGCCGCTATATCAGCCGTCTTATGCTCGGCTTGCTTAGCAACATCGTTCGCGAGAAAAATGCCAAAGGCGAGTACGAACCCGAGTCAACAAGCAAGAACGTCATTGCCTGCAATGGCTCTATCACCACACGCCTGAAGAAAGACTGGGGCATCAACGATGTTTGGAACCACATCATATTGCCGCGCTTTGAGCGGCTCAACCAAATCCAAAACACCACAATCTTCACTGCCAAGACTGCCAATGGGCACACTATCCCCAATATGCCGTTGGAGTTGAGCAAGAACTTCGAGAAGAAACGTATCGACCATCGTCATCACGCTATGGATGCTATCGTGATTGCTTTCACCACCCGCAACCACGTCAATCTCCTCAGCAACGAGGCTGCTCTCGAGAAGGACGAGAACGCACGTTACGACTTGCAGATGCAACTGCGCAAACGGGAAATTTGGACTTCCTCCAATGGCAAGTCGCACACCAAATTCACTGACTTTATCGCCCCCTACGAGGGCTTCCAACAGGACGTACAAACCACGCTGGAGAATATCATTGTCAGTTTCAAGCAGAACTTGCGCGTCATCAACAAGAGCAACAACCATACCATTCATTTTGAAGATGGCAAGAAAAAGAGCGTCAAGCAGAAAAAGGGCGATAACTGGGCGATACGCAAATCCCTCCACAAAGCAACAGTCTTTGGCAAAGTGAACCTGCGTTTCCGCAAGACGGCTCCGCTCAAGTATGCCTTAGCCCACCTCAACGACATTGTGGACAAAGACTTGCGTCTCAAATTGCGCGAGTTAGTTGCTCAAGGCTATGACGAAAAACGCCTCAAGAAATACTTTGCGGAGAATAAAGACGTTTGGTCGGACATTAACCTGCAGAAAATCGAAATCTACTACTATACCAACGACACTCTTGACAACTACTATGCAACTCGCACAGCCATAGGCGATTGGCTGGACGAAAAGAGTATTCGGGAGAAAGTAACCGACACCGGCATACAAAAAATACTGTTGGCACACCTCTCACTATACAACAACGACCCAAAAGAGGCATTCTCTGCAGATGGCATTGAGAAGATGAACCTGAATATCGTTGCACTCAATGGCGGTACTCCGCACAAACCCATCTACAAGGTACGCAAATACGAGAAAGCAGACAAGTTCGCTGTCGGTGAAATCGGCTCTAAATCCAAGAAATTCGTAGAAGCCGATAAGGGAACCAACTTGTTCTTTGCTATCTATGCAACCGCCAACGCCGATGGCAAAGAGGTGCGCTCTTATGCAACCATTCCTCTGAAAGCCGTTATTGATTGCCAAAAACGGGGCAAGAAAGAGTGGAAACCCTTGCTTGACCAGTGGGTGCATGGCAATAATTTAGTACCTGCCAACGCCACCTTGAAATATATCCTCTCCCCGGGCGACTTGGTCTATTTGCCCAAAGAAGGCACTGCCACGATTGATAAAACCCGTATCTATAAAATGGTGTCAAGCACAGGCAACCAATGTTTTTGTGTCCCATATAGTATGGCTTCGCCAATTATCAACAAAGTAGAGTTTAGTCCATTAAATAAAATGGAACGTGCCATCACTAACGAGATGATAAAAGAAACCTGTATCCCCATTCGCGTTGACCGTTTAGGTAACATAATCTCCATCGAGCCATGATTAAGCGCGTCCTTTGTTTCACCACCCCCGCCTACTTGAGCCTCCGCCTCAAGCAGATGGTCATCGAAATCCCCGAGGTCGTCTATGGCAAGGGGTTGCTTGACTCGCTCCGCCAGCAGGGCGTGCGCACCGTTTCCATCGAGGACATCGGCGTGGTTGTCTTGGATAACAAACAAATCACTGTCACACAAGCCCTTATGGCGGAACTCCTCGACAACAACGTCGCCATCGTCACCTGCGACGACCGCCATCACCCCGTCGGGCTCTTCCTCCCCTTGGACGGGCACAACCTCCAAAACGAACGTTTCCGCGAGCAACTCAACG
>DLLA01000098.1 GCA_002479035.1 Bacteroidales bacterium UBA7574
CCCAACCCCTCCTTCAAAGGAGGGGCTATCAGAGATATTGCAATCCCCTCCTGTCGCGGGGTCCCCACAAGCCCGTGGGCGTAGTGGGGTGCTCTTGGAGGGGTTGGGGAGGTCTGCGTGTATTTGTTTTAATGACTCCACCTCCCTCAACCCCTGTGTGGTGAAGCGTATCAGTTCCGCCCCTGCGGCGATGCAGCGTCGTGCTTGTGCCACACTGCCTTCGATGTCATTGGTGGAGGTATTCGCCATGGTCTGGATACGAATGGGCGACTCACTACCTATCTGCAGGTTCCCGACTTGTGTCTGCGTCGTTTTGCGACGTGTGTATGTGCGATTTATATCCATCACGTTATTTACTTAATACAGAATGTTATATTCTTACAATAGAACTTATATGGTTAATTACACGATTAATGACACGATAATTATTGTTCATATATCTCCTCTTGATACTAAAAGCAAAAATAATGCCATAGTTATTTGCACGGTTCAAAAAAAAGCAGTATCTTTGCAGCCGCTTTTGAGAAAAAGCACGAATCAGTAGCTCAGCAGGTAGAGCACATCCCTTTTAAGGATGGGGTCCTGGGTTCGAGCCCCAGCTGGTTCACAGAGAGGAGAGCCTTGCTCTCCTCTTTTTTCTTCTTTTCTTTTCCCTCGCGTCTCTATCGCGGGTCTGTCGCGGGTCTGTCGCGGGTCGCGCCTGTTCTTGAAACACGATGCAAAGATGCATCTCACCCTATTGGACTTATTGGACTTATTGGACTTATTGGGCTTATTAGGCTCATTGGGCTTATTTGTCTCCGCCGGGGACGCGGGCGCCTCGCCCGCGGGAATAGAGTGAGCATATAGGCACAGCGGCGTGCTCTCTTGCCCGCGAAGGTAGGGTGGGTGGGTAGGGTGAGTACTCTTATAAACTATATACACCCGCCCGCGCGTACATGTATATATATAAATAGGTACTCACCCTACCCTACCTACCCTACCTGTTCTTCGCCGCCTGTTTCTTTTTTCTTTTCCATATATTTACAATAATAACGCGGCATATACACTATGGCGACGTAGCGTACACATGACGACGACGTGCGCACAGGAGGGAAGTATAGAGGGGAGAGTTTGGCACGATATTTGCAAAACCGATGTAGCAAATAATCAGTCAAATGTACAAAAAAGCAAGTAAAACAAGCAAGCAGATATTGTTTTGCACCATCGTGGCGGCAATGGCTGTCATCGTGATATGCCCGTCCGCAATGGCGGCAGAGGGCACAGGGCATACCCTTTCGGGCATAGTGCTAAACCGAGCGGACAAGTCCCCCGTCGAGATGGCTACCGTCCGGCTATTCTCCTACACGCAGCCCCCCGCAGGGCGCGACTCCGTGCTGGTGCAGGGCGCACAGACCGACATGGACGGAGCCTTCATTCTCACCAACATTCGCGCTGGCGAGTACCGGCTCTACATATCCTCCGTCGGCTTTACCGAGGTGAGCAAAACCGTCAAAATGCCTGACAATCAACTGGATTTGCCCGCCATTCTGCTGCAAGAAGAGGTCATGCACCTTGCCGAAGTGAGTGTCCGCGGGCATGCTGCCGAGATGACCGTCAAGGGCGACACCATCGAGTACAACACCGCCGCCTATCAGGTGGGCGAGAACGCCATGGTGGAAGACCTCCTCAAGAAGATGAACGGCGTCACCGTGGACAAAGAGGGTAACGTCACCGTCAACGGTGAGAGCGTGACAGCCGTGCGCATCGACGGCAAGAAATTCTTCGGCAGCGACGTGCAAGCCGCCACCAAAAACATTCCCGCCGAGATGATTGAAAAGGTGCAAGTCATTGACGAGAAGAGCGATATGGCGAAACTCACGGGCTTCGAGGACGACGACAGCGAGCGCATCATCAACCTCACCCTTAAAAAAGACCGCAAGAAAGGCGTCTTCGGCAACTACTCCGGCGCACTGGGCGCGGACATGGTCACGGAGAACGGCAACTGGCTCAACTACGCCGACCCCGCCTACGGCACCAACGCGGGCGACAAAACCCGGCACTTCTTCCAGGACGACTTCCGCTACAACGCCAGCCTCTTCACCAATATCCTCCTCGGCGAGAGCCAGACCACCATCATCGGCGGTGCCAACAACACCAACGAAATCCGTTCCGGACGCGGGCGCGGACCCTTCAGCGGGCAGAACGCGGGCATCACGTGGTCGGAGAACTTGGGCGTGAACACCAACATCGACCTCAACTCCCGCATCACCAAGCGCGATGCAACCACCTCACTACTCTTCGGTGGCGACGCAGCACTCAACCACTCCTACAACGACACCCGCACACAGACCAACAAGGAGAGTTACACCGAGGACGCCACCTACCTGAACGCCGACTCCACAAGCAAAATCAGTCAGTCGTGGGATGCCAACGTCCGACTCGAACTGGAGTACCAAATCGACTCTGCCAACAAACTCATTCTCCAACCCCGCATCAGTTACACCAACAGCCAATACACGTCTAAAAACTACTACACCTACGACCGCGAAGACGAGCGCATCAACGACGGCTACCAGAACCAGACGAGCCTCTCCGAGGACATCTCCGCCTCCATTCGCGCCATCTACAACCACAAGTTCGCACGCCCGGGCAGGGCACTGACGCTCAACGGCAACATCGACTTCACCAACACCAAAGGGCAGACCCGGACTTTCGCGTGGGACAACCTCCTCAGCCGCGCCTCCGTGAACCAGCACACCCAATCCGGCAACAACGCCCTCAGCTACTCCCTCAAGACCTCCTACGTCGAACCCATCTACCGCAACAACCACCTACTCGAAATAGCGGCTACCGTCTCCGGCAAAGACCGCGATTCGCACAAAGACCAATACTCCATGGACTCGATAACCGGTGATTATCAGTTCGATAGCACCTACTCCAATATCCTCTCCAACCACCTCTACACCGAGCAACTCGAACTCAACTACCGCTGGGTGGAGCAGAAGTTCGACCTCACACTCGGCGCACGCGTCCTCGCCACCCAGACCCACTCCACCACCTCCTACGGCGACATCCTCGCACGCGACACGCTCTACAACCAGTGGAACTGGTCGCCGAATATCCAGTTCAAGTACAAGTTCGGCAAGAAAGAGTTCGCACGCATCATGTACCGCGGCACCGTCTCGCAGCCCACCATCACGCAGATGGAGCCTGTCCGCAACAACTCCGACGCCATGTCCGAGACCGTCGGCAACCTCAGTCTCCAACCGGCTTTCCAACACAACCTCATGGTCATGTACTCGCGTTTCAACACCGACCGCATGTCCGGTATCATGACCGGTATGCGCGGTACCCTGACCAAAGACGCACTCGTCGCCAACTCTATCTACGACGAGACCGGCAAACTCTACCAGCAGACCGTCAACGCCGACATTCTCCCGTGGAATCTCGGCGCGGATTTTATGTACAACACCCCCTTCGCCAACAAACTCATGCAGTTCAACACCCGCACCGCCGTCAGTTGCAACCAACGGGTGGGCTACATCCTCCGCGAGCAGTCCGCCGCAGACATCGGGCAGATGATTGACGCGGGTACCATGCTCCGCGGCGAGACCTCACGCACGGGCAACCTGCAGGTCAGTGAGGACATGGCTTTGCGCCTCACACACAGCATAGTGGACGTCGGACTACGCGGCAATATCACCTATTCGCGCACGCAGAACACGCTGAATGTCAACAGCCTGAGCAACGTACTCAACTGGTCTGTCACGGGTGACCTCACCCTCCACCTGCCCAAGTCGTGGAACATCGCCACCGACTGTGGCTACACGGCGCGTTACGGCTACACGGGACTCACCGACATCAACGAAATCATCTGGAACGCCTCTGTGGACAAGTCATGGCAGAACGCCACCCTCACCCTCAAGGTCTATGACCTCCTCCACCAGAAGAAAAATATCGTGCAGACCGTCGGCGACAACTACGTTAGTTACCAGAAATACAACACCTTGCCCACGTATTTCCTGCTCACTTTCACCTACAAACTCAACCGCATGGGCTCCCTCAAAGCCAAGGGCATGGGCGGACACATACAGGACATGCTCGAGAGTGGTCAGAAGCCCGGCACACCTCCCGTCGGCCCGCCCCCCGGACCACCCCCGGGAATGTAATAAACCACCCCCTGGTATCTAATTTCATCCCCCTCCTCTAATAAGATAAAAATAATATGAAGAAAATAGGCTTTGTTGCATATTAACTATTAACCATTACTTATTACTACACTTAACTCGAGTTAATCTCGAGTTAAGTGTATGAGATTAGTACGAACTAT
>DLLA01000171.1 GCA_002479035.1 Bacteroidales bacterium UBA7574
ACATGAGGATATTTCAGCGACATACCTACCACATGGAGACGGATGAGGATTTGATGCGTCTCGTGCAGAATGGGGACGAGGCAGCGTTCGGGGTGCTGTTTGACAGGTATGCAGGTGCGGTGCAGTCGTTCTTCAGCAGGCGAGTGAACGGCGATGAGGAGGTGGCGGCTGACTTGACACAAGATATATTCCTCGTACTGTGGAGCAAAAGCCAAGCCTATCGGCAAGGGCAACAAGTGCGACCGTGGCTGTTCACTATCGCGTACAACAGGCTGAAGGATTACTACAAGAGCGTTGATTATCAGGCACTTTATACCGAAGAGGTGTTGCAAACGAGTGAAGAGGCGGCGGAAGATATGACGAGTCTCCGCATGGACGAAAGGCGATTTGACGAGGTGCTCAGGCAAGTGTTAGGGCAACTGACGGAGGGGGAACAGGTATTGTTTGACCTACGATTCTGGGAGGAATTGTCAGTGGCAGAGATAGCCGAGGTAGTGGGTGTACCCGAGGGTACGGTGAAGTCGCGGTTGCATGCCTTGACACAGAAATTACGGATACGTATGAAACCTTATGAATACAGATAAATATACGAATATGAACAAGTCAGATATAAACAAGGTAACCTTTGAGGACCAATTGCGGGCATCGGTCGGGCGCAGAAAACAAGCGGAAGGAATGGTGAAGCCGAGCGTGAAAGCGCAGAATCCGATAGGTAAGCCGCAACAGGTGGTGCGGTTGGCATCACGGAGAGTGTGGCGGAGCGTAGCGGGAGTGGCTGTGGTGGTAGTGCTGGGCATGGCGATAGTGCAGCCGTGGAGACAGAAGCCCGTAGTGCCTGCTGTAGAGATGCAGTCCATAACGAAAACGGTAACACAAGTGCCCGATACGGCAATCCCCATGAAGTCCTTCCGCCAGTTGTACGAGGAATATGCGAGATATATGGCCATGCTACGGGCACAGCAAAAAGAGGAGGAGTGGAGCCGCAAAACAGCCATGGAGCAAGCCGAGGATTTCGGTAGGTTTTTGTCGCAGAATTAAGAGCGTAAACTATTGAAAATGAAATAATAACAAATTAATAAGAGTAGTATGAAAAGTAGAGTGTTTATCGCAATGAGTGTGGCATTGGTGGCGTTGCTTACCATGTCGTGTACGAAACCCAAACGAGATGCATTGGCAGGGAAAATGTTTGTATGTCCGGCAGATACTACCGCTGATATCAAAGTAAAAGACAATGATATTGCCGCAGTGATGGGATTTAGTGATGAAGGGCATTTTATCATGGGTTTTCTCCTGACGTATGCAGGCGACTACGAGATGGTAGAGCGTGAAGACGGGCTTTATGACCTGCACTTCATCACTACGATGGGGAAAGATGTGACAGAGGAATTGGGGAATATAACATACGACCCGGAGACGGGAAAATTGGCTATTCATGATGACAATGGTGATTTCAGTGGTTCATTTATATGGATTGACGGTATTCACAAAGGTCCCCTTTCAGACCATATGAATGAGTTGAAATAAGACGCTTTGCAGAATACGTCGTCATAAAGATATAACTAAAAGAATACTAACCTATTAAACAGACAAAAGTATGAAGAAAGTGATGTTCGTATTGCTCGCGTGCGTGCTGATAGCAGCAGGTGTGGCAGGAGCACTGACAGGGTGCAAACCCTGTACGGAGAAATCGCCTTTGGCAGGGAGAATGTTTGTGCAGTATGACGAAAAAGGTGAAATAAGCGAAATTATGGCATTCGGGGAGGATGGGCAGTTTGTGGCAGGTGCCTGGCTTGTCGGTGGTGGAAAGTACGAATTGGGTAGGGCAGACAATGGCAAAGATACTATCAAACTGGTTAATGCACGTACAGGGGAAGATATGACTGCGGATATGTGGTTTATGGAATATGATGCCGAAAAGGATGAGTTGTGTGAGTTTGAAAGACGAAATGGAGAGCGAAATCTCTTTACAGAGCTAAAGTGAGACAGCGATGAAAGTAATAAAGCAGTAGAAAATAGTTTACATTAAGAGGAAAAGGCTGTTCGGCGAGATGCCGAGCAGCCTTTTGTATGCGTGGTGGTGCCGTGACGGCAGGGTGGGATTACGGGATTGGCACCATTTCAACGGGTTGCTGTTTGTCCTTGTCCAAGGGGGCGGCGGTGTAGGGGACATGGCGGAAATTGACAGCATTGAGGTCAATGCAGCGAATGGTGGAGTTGTACATGGTGCGGTAGTAGATACGCCGATGGCTGAGGTCGGTAGCCACAGTCAGTTGCGTGGCAGACGGGAGAAGGGGCACCAATTGCCCGTTAGCGACCTGGATACCAATGGGTATGTCGAAGTTATTGAGTATGTGAAAGGCTTGAAAGACAGTCTCTTGCGTGGTTGGTAACTTGGGTGCGGTGGCTTGGAAGAAGGCTGCGCGTACAAACCGTGAGGGCGGAGTCATGTCGCCCGGTATGCCATGGAGTCCTCCACCCCCGCCGAAAGCCGTGAGTGACATGTCGCCTATGGTGCGCGTTTGGATGGTGCCGGGCATGAGATTGATGTAGTTGTTGAGGTTGGTGAGGTGCCATTGGAACCCCGGTGCATTGGTGAGGACACCGAGTGTATTCTCATAGAAATGCGGTTGTTTATCGACGATTTCAAGCACCACCTGCCTGCCCGACGGCTCGGTGATGCGCCAATGGACGGTGGAACTGCGCGGGTCGATGCCAATAACCCGAATGGAGGGTAGGGCATCGATGACTTCGTCGATGGTGGAGAAACTGCCAAGAATCCAAGCGACTAACTGGAAATCGCTGATACAGATGTCTTTCACAGAGTCGTCGTAGTCCTCGTACATACCATAGCCGGGGAAATAGAAGAGCCCTGCGGCAAGCCCCGCCTCGTTGATGCCGTCCATGACGAATTCGGGTTGCTCGACCGTGAGCCCGACATAGCCGTACTTCGCCCTGAACTTCTTGCCCTCTTGGAGCCCTGTGGGTAGGAACGACTGCTGTTTGTGCCCGCGTGGAACGATGACATAGCCCGTATTGAGCGGGTCAACCGCCCACTCGATGGTGCGCGCAGCCACCACGTCGTTGTTCGTGGTGCGGAGAGTGATACCAGTGCATGCTCGAGAAACGGGCACACAAAGAAAAGAGCAGACCATGGCACTGATGCCCAAAAAGAAATACCTTTTCATAGTCACACATAATTAGAGGTTAAACAATAGCCCAGACACCTTGAGCGTAGGCAAAGGTACAACAATTATTCGAGTTGGGCAAATGATAGAATATAAATATAGTATAATCCTAATATGGTTCGCACAATCACATACTAATCACATACTAATCACATACTAACCACATACTAATCTCATACACTTAACCCGATATTAACAGGGGGATAGTATGGTTGGTAAGCGAGAGGGTTTGCAAGAGTATGCAGGCGGCTATTGCCACGATAACGGACACCATGTAGATGATGCCCGAAAATACATTGGCAAAGCGCACAGGCAGATAGATGATGATGGCGGTCAGTATCATCTGCAGTACGGTAAGCCATGCGGGGAGGTGCGAGAGGGCGAACCAATCGGCATCGGCGAGGTCTGTCCAGCCCAAGAAGATAGCAATGGCATAGTACAACGCGAAAGTGCCGACACCAATGAGCGAGGCAGCCAACACTCGCCACGTGATGACGTGACGATAGGCCATATAGAGCCATATCCCAGGGATGATAATCAGTATCTCAGGGACGAGCAACGAGGCGCAACAGAGAATGAGTGTGCTCAAAAAAGCCTCCTGCAAAGGCCGGTGCTGGTAGTCGATACGCAGGAGAATGAGGTAGGTGAGTTGTGCACCCAAGACCGCCACCTGCCCCTGCCAACACGTGTGCAGGAAAGGCAGGGCGGAACAAAGGAGCCAATAGGAGGTGGGGACAAAAAACGAGGGCAGGTTGGTGATGTTCGCCTGGTAGAAAATGCGCATCATCATAAAGGCATTGACAGCAACCAACAGCAGGGTTGCCACCAATGCCCATAAGGAGTCAGACGCGAGAAACGAGGGTACCCACATAGCCGCACCCAAGCCGATGAGCACGATACGGCTCATCCAACTTGATTGCGCGGTATGTCGAAGCCAGTACTTCACAATAATTTCCGTCTCCGTTAATTGCCTTTAACAGACCTTAATGACGGGTTCTCCGTTAATCACCGTTAATTAATCGTTAATGCACTAATAAACATATAATTACCGTGTAATTAACCATTAATTGCCGTGAGGGCGTGGCGGACAGGGATTAATGCCTCCGTTAATTGCCGTTAATAGACCGTTAATGGGTTGCCCTGCGGGCAACTGACGACGCGAGCCGCGTCGTCCCCCAAGCAAAGGTTAGAAACCTTTGCGCTGGAGGAGGTATTTGGGGTCGGCGGGTTTGCCGCGGAACTCCTGATAGAGTTCGGCTGCATCACGGGTGCCACCCTGTTCGAGCAAGTGGCGGAAACGTTTTGCCACCTCCGGATTGAGGACATCGCCCGTCTCCTCGAAGGCTGCAAAAGCGTCCGCATCCAGCACAGCCGACCAAGTGTAACTATAGTAACCGGCCTCGTAACCTGTGGTGAAGATGTGGTTGTAGAACGTGGAGCGGTAGCGCGTTATGATTTGCGGTATCATGTGCATCTTTGCCATCGCCTCCGCCTCAAATACATTGACATCAAAGTCGGCGGTGTCGGTCATCTCGTGGTAGTCCATATCGAGGATAGACGCCGACAATAGTTCGGTCTCGACAAAGCCCTGATTGAAGGTTTGGGCATTGTTGATTTTTCTGATCAGCGAGTCAGGCATCACTTCACCGGTCTGATAATGAATGGCATAGGTCTTCATTATCTCAGGGCGGTAGCAGTAGTTCTCCATAAACTGCGAGGGGAGTTCGACGAAGTCGCGCGGGGTGTTGGTGCCTGCGAGCGTCTTGTATGTTGCCTTGGACATAAGTCCGTGGAGGGCGTGTCCGAACTCGTGGAAGAGGGTTTCGACATCGTCCATAGAGAGAAGCGATGGGTTGCCCTGTGTGGGCTTGTTGAAGTTGCCGACATTGATGATGACGGGGCGATGGTCCACGCCGTCGGCATCCACGTACTGGTTGCAGATGTTGTTCATCCATGCGCCCGGGCGTTTGCCTGCGCGTGGGAAATAGTCGGTGTAGAGAATGCCCACGAGACTGCCGTCAGCGTCAGTTACCTTGAAGACCTCCACTTCCGGGTTATAGACGGGCATATCGGTGAGTTGCTCGAAATTGAGTCCATAGAGGTTGTGCGCCAATCCGAACACGCCTTTGCGGACGTTGCTCAGTTCAAAATAGGGCTTGAGTTGCTCCTCATCGAGATCGTATTTCGCCTTGCGGAGTTTCTCGGCATAGTACCACCAATCCCACGGTTGCAGTTCCTCACCGGGCAGGTCTTCGTTCATAAGCGTTTGGAGTTCAGCGGCTTCACGCTTGGCTGCAGCGAGACTGGGCTCCCATACTGATTGGAGAAAAGCGTCCACGGTCTTGGCATCGTGCGCCATACAGTCGGCGAGGATATAGTCGGCGGGGCAGTCGTAGCCGAAGAGGTGTGCTTTCTCGACACGCAGTTTCATTGTCTTGACGATGACGGCTTTGTTGTCGTACTCGTTGTCGTGGTTGCCACGGGTGGTGTATGCCAGCAGCAGTTCGCGGCGCAAGTCGCGGTTCTCGCAATACTGCAGGACTGGCGTGAACGAGGTGCGCTTGGGCGTGAAGAGCCAAGCATCGGGGCGACCGGCAGCGGCTGCCTCCTCTTTGGCAGCGGCTTTCGCGCTCTCGGGCAGCCCTTTGAGTTCGTTCTCGTCGGTGATGAAGAGTTGGTAGGCGTTGGTCTCTGCGACTACGTTGTTGCCGAATTGCAGGGAGAGCAAGCCCAACTCACTGTTAATCTCCTTGAGGCGTTCTTTCTGCTCAGGCTGGAGATTGGCACCATTCAGCGCAAAATGCTTGTAGGTCTCGGTTAGAAGACGCATCTGCTCGGCGTTCAGCCCGAGTTGCTCGCGCTGGTCGTACACAAACTTGAT
>DLLA01000051.1:0-565 GCA_002479035.1 Bacteroidales bacterium UBA7574
ATCGGGGGTGTATAGGGGGTCTGTCGGGGGGCGTTTGCGGAAAGCAGCATAGTGCAGGGGAGTTTGGGATACGTTTGTTAGTTTTTTCGTACAACTGTTGCATTAGTGAAAAACATTTCGTACCTTTGCACGTCGTTTTGCTCTGCAAAGCGCAACCTTAAAGAATAAACTTAATACCATGAGGAGGATTAGCCTGTCAGAATCGAAAAGGGAGAAGCCAAGGCATGGATTAAGCAAAGGTGAATAAAATAAATACTTAATACTAAAAAACAACACGCTTTATGGCTAAAGTTTATCAGGCTAACGAGATTAAGAACATTGCCCTCATGGGTGGCAGTGGTTCGGGAAAGACAACGCTGATGGAATCGATGCTCTTTGAAAGCGGTGTCATCAAACGCCGCGGAAGTATCGAAGCCCAATCTACGGTATGCGACTATTTTCCAGTGGAGAAGGAGTATGGGTACTCCGTGTTTTCGACAGTATGCAACCTCGAATTCGGAGGTAAGAAACTGAATATCATCGACTGCCCGGGTTCGGACGACTTCTGCGGCGGTGCCGTGACGGC
>DLLA01000051.1:607-2831 GCA_002479035.1 Bacteroidales bacterium UBA7574
CACGTGGTGGATACCGCCCTTATCACCCTCACCGCCAACGGCGGTGTAGAGGTAGGTACGCAGAACAGTTTCCGTTGGGCGGAGAAAGCCAAGAAACCGATAGCATTCATCATCAACAAGTGCGACCACGAGAACGCTGACTTTGAGCGCACCTACCATGAACTGGTGGAGGACTTCGGCAACAAGTGTATGCTCATCCAATACCCCGTGAATGCGGGCAAGGACTTCAATGCTGCCATCGATGTGCTGAAAGGCAGGATGCTGGTATGGAAAGCGGAAGGCGGTGCGCCCGAGTTGCACGACATACCTGCCAACGAAGTGGAGAAAGCCGAAGAGATTCGCGCCAAGTTAGTGGAATGGGCAGGCGAGGCGAACGAGGAGTTGATGGAGAAATACTTGGAGGAAGGCACCCTGACCGACGAGGAAGTGATGCTCGGTTTGCAGACCGTGTTCGCCGAGGGCAGTATGTACCCCGTTATCTGCACCAGCGGTGCCAAGGATATGGGTATCCGCCGTCTGATGGACTTCCTGAGCGTTATGGCTCCGTCGGTGGCAGATGCTCCGAAGCCTGAGACCGTGGACGGCAACGAGGTTGCTCCCGACCCCAAGGCACCCACATCGCTGTTTATCTTCAAGACATCGGTAGAGCCGCACATCGGTGAGGTGAACTACTTCAAGGTGATGCAAGGTACGGTGCGCCCGTCGGACGATATGCAGAATATGGACCGCGGCAGCAAGGAGCGTATCTCGCAGTTGTACAGCGTGGCAGGCAGCATCCGCGTGCCTGTGGACGAAGTGGCAGCCGGCGACATCGCTGCGACCGTGAAGTTGAAAGACACCCGCACGGGCAACACCCTCAATGCGAAAGACTGCGAGAACCGTTACCCCGCTATCTCCTATCCCGAACCGAGGTACCGCCGTGCTATCCGCCCCGTGACAGAGAGCGATGCCGAGAAACTGAGTGCACTGCTTACCCGTATGCACGAGGAGGACCCGACATGGATAATCGAGCAGTCCAAAGAGTTGAAGCAGACTATCGTCAGCGGACAGGGTGAGTTCCACCTCCGCACACTGAAATGGCGTCTTGAGAACAACGACAAGATGATGGTGCAGTTCGACGAGCCGAAGATTCCGTATCGCGAGACCATCACCAAGGCAGCGCGTGCCGACTACCGCCACAAGAAGCAGTCCGGCGGTTCGGGTCAGTTCGGTGAGGTGCACCTGATAGTAGAGCCTTACGAAGAGGGCACACCCGTGAAGGAAGTGTACAAGTTCGGCAACCAGGAGTACCGTATCTCGGTGAAGGACACGCAGGAGATTCCATTGGATTGGGGCGGCAAGTTGGTGCTTATCAACTCCATTGTGGGCGGTGCTATCGATGCACGCTTTATCCCCGCGATATTGAAGGGATTGATGGACCGTATCGAGCAAGGCCCTCTGACGGGTTCGTATGCACGCGATGTGCGCGTCATTATCTACGATGGTAAGATGCACCCCGTTGACAGTAACGAAATCTCGTTCCGCTTGGCAGGCCGTAATGCGTTTGCAGAGGCGTTCCGCAACGCCAACCCGAAGATATTGGAGCCTATCTACGATGTAGAGGTGTTCGTTCCGAGCGATATGATGGGTGATGTGATGTCGGACATCACGGGTCGCCGCGGCATGGTGCTGGGCATGGAGACCGAGAAGAACTTCACCCGCCTGAAAGCGCAAGTGCCATTGAAGGAGATGTCATCGTACTCGACCACATTGTCGAGCCTCACGGGCGGACGTGCTACCTTCACGATGCACTTCAAGGACTACGAACTGGTGCCTGCTGACGTACAGGAGAAACTCGTCAAGGAGTACGCCGACAGCCAGAAAGAGGAGGAATAAAAGACCTCCACTAAGACAGGCTTCCCCTAACCCCTCCTTCAAAGGCGGGGAATATAACAAACAAGAGACCGCTCAAGGGTATTGGGCGGTCTCTTTGGACAAAATATAAACAAAGGTTTAGGCTGTTTCTTCAATACAAACCTGTTGCGCGGCTTTACAGCATCTGCCCGAGCGCATTGAACCATTGTTCTCCGCGACGGATATAGAGTTGGCCGTTGACAATCACTTTCTGTGCTTTGGTGCCGTTGGGCTGCATAGCGGGTGTCTCTGCACCGGTGGGAGTTATGGACTTGGGGAACAGGGTCTGCATGGCAACCAATCCTTTGAATTGCTTGTTGGCAGAGGTGAA
>DLLA01000044.1 GCA_002479035.1 Bacteroidales bacterium UBA7574
TTATTTGGATATTGGGTGTTTAGACTGCGCTTCTTGTCCGTATGAAAGTTCTGTTGTATGATTATGGTGGTGTGGTTGCCATGTTATAGTTATTTTTCAAAGTATCGTTGTCAAAGATTAGTGCAATAGTAGCATTGGCGTGGTATAGTATAAAAAAGACAAAATATACAGACTAAATTTGTCCGGTTGGCTGATTTGCTATATCTTTGCAGCGTTTTTAGACAAAGAGATAGCATACAATTATCTATGCAGAAACAATTGCACACACGGTTTGTAGCGGTATTGCTGCTGGCAGTATATGCGCAAGTGCTGTTGGTGAAAGATTTTCACCGGCACGATGTGTGTGCAGAGATGACGTCCGTCTGCTGTTCCGTCGCCGCTTTGGATGATGCACAGCCCTGTTCCTCCACTGCGGTACTGACAGACGATTGTGCAGACGACCATCATTGCCCGATATGCGACTTTACCTTCTCGCTGTCCACGGCAGCCGTTGACTATGTGCAGTCTCCTGTGCAGGTATGGTTTGCCACTCTTTTGGCGAGAGAGTCTGTCTCGCCCATATATACATTTTCCCACTATTATTCTCTTCGCGCTCCGCCTGTGGTAGGTTGATATTGTAGTATCAATCCTATTATTTACAGACAGAGACTATGAACAAAATGTTTTTTACGGGGCTTTTGCTCCTTGTTTGTTCATTCGTCCCGCTGTACGCACAGACCACAGACTCTATCAGGAGCGTTGAGTTCCAAGAAATCAGCGTTACCGCTTCCCGTAAAGCGGAGCATACGGTATTGGCTACCCAATCGGCAGAACAGGTGTCGTCCGACGAGATGCACCTGCGGGCAGGGCATAGCCTGATGAGTACTTTGTCGCACACCCCCGGTGTACAATCGATGGACATCGGTGTGGGTTTCAGCAAACCGATGATACGCGGTTTGGGCTTCCAGCGTATAGCCGTGGCGGAGAACAACGTCAAACAGGAAGGTCAGCAATGGGGTGCTGACCATGGTTTGGAGATAGATGCCAACAATGTGGACGGCGTGCGGATTGTCAAAGGTCCGGCTTCCGTGCTCTACGGCAGCGATGCCATGGGCGGAGTGATAGAGATACTCCCACCCGCCATTCCCCGAAACGATACCATAGGGGCGGAGATTGCCCTGCGTTGCCAGACCGTCAATATCGGTTTGGGCGGCACGGCTATGTGCTATCTGAAGCGCGGACATTGGTACACCCGCCTGCGCTACAGCGAGCGGCATTGGGCGGATTACAGTGTGCCTGCCGACAGTTTCACCTATCTCAGTATGCGTCTGCCTATCCGCAAACGGCGGTTGCAAAACACGGCGGGACTGGAGCGCAGCGGCAATGCACTGCTGGTGTATCAACAGGGCGGCTACCGCAGCGAACTGACGCTGAGTGACACCTTCCAGAAAGCGGGTTTCTTCAGCGGGGCGCACGGTATCCCCAATGCGGCGCAGTTGGACAGTGCGGACAGCCGTTGGAACATCGCTTTGCCGTTCAGCAGCGTCAACCACCTGAAGGTTACTTCGTGCAACCGCTGGACGCACGGTTTCACACAAACGACCCTCACCCTCGGCTACCAACTCAACCACCGCGAGGAGTGGAGTCGTTTCCATACACACGTACTCGGGCAACAGCCGCCTGCCGTGGACCCCGACAAGGAGTTGATGCTGCACCTGCATACGGCTTCGGCTAACCTGCAGATGCGCTTCACGCCTTCCACCGAGTGGGAGCATTATGCCGGTGTATCGGCTATGTATCAGCACAACAGTATCGGCGGCTATTCGTTCCTGATACCGGCTTACCAACGTGCCGAAGCGGGGGCGTACTACCTGGTCAACTGGTTGCCGTTGCCCTGCTGGACATTCAGTGCGGCACTCCGCTATGACTACGGATATATACATAGTCAGCCGCACGACTCGACCGTGCAGGAGATACGGCGGCACCTGCACAACTACTCGCTTGCCGCCGGTGCGGAGTACAAGACGCTCCGCCACCAACTGCAGATACATATAGGCAGGGCGTTTCGTATGCCGTCGGTCAACGAACTGGCAAGCAACGGTGTACACCACGGTGCTTTCCGCCACGAAATGGGCGACAGCCGTCTGCCGAGCGAACAGGGCTGGCAAGCCGATGTGTCGTACCGCTATACGCATGAGCGTGTGGAAGTGAGCGTATCGCCGTTTGTCAGTTACTACACCCATTATATCTACCTGCGCCCGACAGGACTATGGTCCGACTTGCCCGATGCGGGGCAGATATACCGCTACACCGACTCGCCCGCGCTCTTTGCCGGCGGCGAACTGCGTACCAAAGTGCGCCTCGTGGCACGACTCTACTATACGTTGCTCGGCGAATATGTTCACACCTATAACCTGCAGAGCCACACCGCCTTGCCGTTCTCTCCGCCGGCTTCCATGCGCAACAGTATCGGCTGGGAAGACCGCCTGTGGCGACTCGAGATAGAGTGCCAGACGGTAGCCCCGCAACGGCATATCGCCCACAACGAGGACCCGACACCCGGCTACACGCTCCTGCACGCCGTGGCAAGTGTGGACGTACCGCTTCCAAGAGGCAGGATGTCCATCGTCCTGCAAGGCAACAACTTACTCAACAAGGCATATCTCAACCACCTCAGTTTCTATCGCAAGATAGAACTCCCCGAGGCGGGTATAGATATACAAACAACTATTCGTTTCACTTTTTAATCATTTATCATTATGAAAACAAATGTTTTTGTTTCCGTTTTGGCACTTACGTGCTTAGTGTTCATCGGTTGTGAAAAGCAAGACGCCGACACCACCAAACCCATCATCTCACTCTCCGAACCCGAAGAAGGTGAAGAAGTGCGGACAGGCGAGAGTATGCACCTCGAAATGGACTTGTCCGACGATGTA
>DLLA01000148.1 GCA_002479035.1 Bacteroidales bacterium UBA7574
TAATTCATAATTCTTAATTCATAATTACTCCTGTTCGCTCAGTTTGGCGTTTACTTTGTTGAGCACGTCCACCAGGTCGGTACCTACCACCTTCACTGCATTGGTAGCCTCCGAACTCTTGGCGTTGGTAGCAAACGGCTCGGCAATCTGACCGATAGCGGCAATAGCGTCCTCAATAGCCTTTTTGCACTCGGTGTCGAGGTTGGCGTCCACCGATTTGATGTAGTCCGATACCGAAGCATCGCCTGCATTGCTGCCGCAATATGCGTTTTGGATAGAGCGGATGTTGTCCCGGAAGTCCTCGATCGAGTTGAGCGCATACGGGCTCTCGATGTAGTTGCGGTCTTCCTCGCTTGAAGCGTTGTTCGGACGACCTATCTTGGTGTTGCCCACCTCGTCGGCGATGTCGATACAGCCCTGAATCAGTTCCTCGGCAGCCTCCTGGTAGGTAGCATATATACCGCCGGTAGCCACTTTCATATACGAGCCGTAGCCCTTGGCGAACTCCACGCCGTAGTCGATTTCCGCCTCCTTGAGGATAGCCTGTTTCTCTTTGGTTACATTGTCCACGCCAGCCCACGAAGCCTCGAGAGCCACCGTCTGGTTGCGCAGGTCTTCGGCTACAGCCACCAGGTAAACCAACTCGGCACGGGTGTAGGTCGCGATGTCGTGCGTGCGTACATTACTCTTGTCGGCGTTGTCGCTGGCATAGAGCATATACTCCACAGCGTGGAAACCGAGCAGACCGTAACCCAGTTTGTCGCCTACATAGTCGGCACCCTGCTCCTCAATCTGCTTCATCTGCTCTGCGTTGCCGAGCATGGCGTCCATACCGTCTTTGTCCAGAGGCCACGAGTCGATATGCGGGTCGATGTTGTGGTTGGCAGCGGGACCGAAAAGGAATGCCTCGCTCAACTCCCAGTAGCGGCGGGCAGCCGTCCACGACTCGGCAGCAGCCTTCACGTCGGCATCGGTCAGGGTCTTTGCCTCAAACTTGTCGAAGATGTTTTCGCAGTTCTTGTAGAGGGTGATGGTTGCGTCCGACAGGTTCTTGTAGGTGGCAATCACCGTGTTGTCCACATACGGTGTCATCGCTGCCTTCAAGGCTTGTTCTTTCTTTGACAATATGGTAGTGTCCTTGGGATTATCCTTAGGATTTTCTACGCCATTGCCATTGTGCTCACACGAGGTCAGACTCGTGGCTGCTACTGCGAGCAGCGTTGCATAAAAGAAAATCTTTTTCATTGTTGTTTGTTAATTATTATTACATTATCGTTTGCTTACCCTTTTTGTACCCTGTCCATATACCTAATATCGGCTACCTATCCCCCACCATATACCCCCTCTTATATCTCTTTTGTACTCTGTCTATCTCTTGCGCATCTCTTGCTCATCCCTTGCTGTTTTGCCCGTATCTGTATAGGACCCTGCGTATAGGATACGTAGAACATACGTAGAACATTCGTAGAACATATAAATACTTTATCTATACTTTTGTGCTGCCTCTGTAGTACTCATATCGGTATGATATTGGACTTTCCCCGCTCTCTACCCACTATCCTTTGCTCTCTACCTCCTCCCTTCCTATTCACGCTGCAAAATTACTGCCTTTCGCCCCCGCGGGCAATACCGCAATTTACTGAAATTCCGCTCCTCCATATCCCCTGAAATAGGGATTTGCATGGCAACCGCCCATGCCCCGGGCGTTATTCCTGCAGTTTTGCAGGAATGAAAAATTACGTGTACCTTTCCTCCATAAAACAGCGCAGTGTGTTATGAATAAAGCACTATTCCGTTCTTTAAATAGGCAAAAAAAAGACGAAAATGGGAAACGCAAGCGAGTTGCTTTGGAGGTGGATTTTGTATGCAATATGGGCTACTATCGCACCTACATTCAGTCAGCGTTTGCAATGGAGAGTGATGCCAAACAAGCACAGGAGTTGGCATCTCTTTGTCGCTTGCGTGACGGTTTTCAACGTGTGCTGGTAGCAGGTCCTTTACAACCTACCTAATATGAATGAGGATGGGGTATATATCGTTAACATCTTTGATTTTCTGCGCGACCCATTACGTTACATCAAAGAACAAGTACATATCATAATACTATACGTTAAGGATTGGCAGAATTTTATAACAAAAGCATTGATAATGCACTGCGTAGATTGTCTCAGTATGTCAAAATAAGGCCATTAGGTGTATAAACAAAACAAACCGAGGCTGCCGTGTGGCAGCCTCGGAGTATCACCTATCGTAGCAATTAGTGAGATATGCTGCGAAAGGGTACTTCGTTACAAATTACTCGCAGAGTTTGTATTTTCCTGCACTATAGTCGATGTTAATCGTAGTTTCGGTACCAAACTTGATGTTAGGATTACCAGCCCAGTCTTCTACACCAGTTTCCTCATTCTTTACCAGAATTTGGATTTCATTAGCCCATACATCTGCACCTTCTGCAGGAACGGCTACAAACTTGAACTCATCATTTTCTGCAGCCTCTACAACAACTTGATATGAACCATCCTCTTGCTTTGTCATTGCAAACGGAGTAGCCCAATTGCTTGCTTCAAATCCACCAATGATAGCAGGCTCAAATCCACCGCAGTTCGGGGCTTTCAAATTAACAGTGTACTTCGTCAACTCAACGGTAACACATTCGCTCTTCTGCCAACCACCGATTTCCACATATACAAGACCTGCACCATTCACCTGAATGTTGCCATCGCCTGATTTGCAAACAGCAGCAGAAGTATATTTGGTGTCATAATCCCAATCAATGGCTTGACCTTGCCAACTGCCATCGCCTGTATAGATAAGGCAAATTTTACCGGCCATATAATTTTCAACAGCATTTCCGTCAGCATCCGTCCCAGCCCAGGCAGTAGCACCCAACTTGTAATCAGCAGTATACCAGTTGTCGTATCCCTTGATAGCCGTGAACTTCACGCACTCATCAGGACCTACTTGAGCGTTCTGCTCTGCATTGCAGTAGGTGTTTTCGCCCGACCATGCAGCACCATCGAATGTACCCTTGAAAGCAATACCATTGCACTCGGAACCTGCGGGGATATGGATTGCGAAGCGAACCATACCTTCTGCGGGTTTGTCGAGGTCGGGAGTACCACCTTGTTGGTCGTCCGGCTTAACGGTCTTGGTCAGTTTGCCTTCAAATGCGACAGCACCCTTGATGGTGAGGTTGATGTTCTTCTTGTCACCGTCAATAGCAGCCACTTCAACCGTTGTGTTGGTGAGGTCTGCACACTCGATAGTACCTTTACCGGTAGAAGCATCATAAGACAACGTACCGTTTGCTGTTGTAGCATCTACGGTTAGTACGACTGCGTTGTCAGCAACTTCCAAAGCCACCTTGGCGGGCGTAGCGGTTGTGCTCTCGTACAACCAATAGCCGTTCAGATTCTTCAGATAGTCTGCGTTCTCTGTCTTGTCGCATCCTACGAATGCGAGAGTTGCGACAGCCAAGGCTGCCATTAAAACTTTCTTCATAATCGAAAAAATTTAGTTAATTTGTTTGTTAATTAGTTTATATCAAGACTCTTGTCTTATTTTGCATATCCTTCATTCTGAGTCATATTGCCGTTAGCCACAAGGTCGGTCTCGGGAATAGGATAAACAGACATATAGGCGTCTATCTTTGCCACATCGGTGTTCCAACTATTGTCGGCATTGAACGAAGGCTGTTTTTTGGAGTTGCTGCCCGAACGACCTTCCCAGTTACGAGTACACTTGTCTCCTGCGAACTGACCAAAACGAACCAAATCAATACGACGACGTCCCTCATGGTAGAACTCGCGCAACCACTCGTCCAACAATTCGTCTTCTGTCAGTGTTGCCAGAGCGGCAGCATTGGCGCGTGCACGAATCTTGTTGTTAACAATATCCAAAGCATCCCCTGTTTTTCCTTGACGGAACAACGCCTCTGCCAATGTCATATAGGCTTCCGCTGTACGCATCAAAGGCACATCGGTGTCGGTGTATTTGGAATCGTGTTGGGGTGCAGCACCTTCCAATGTGATGGGTTGCATATTGGCATCGTACTGCGTGGAATAGCGGTTGGTCCATTTGCAGATAGCCCAACAGGAATCAAAGCCTTCACCGTTGGCGGGAACCATACCATTGAAGCCTTTTACATTCAATGTACCATCCCCAGGATTCACATTCGTAGCACAGAACATAGCACGGTCATCGCCTGCCACTGCAGGCATAGCATATTCATCCTTGTCCCCACCCAGCCGGATAATCTCTTGACGTGTCTTATTGGGGAAGAACACCTTGACCAATTCAGGGCAAGCACGCCAGCAACCCCAGTTGTTATCCGAATTACCGCAATCGTTCATCTTCTGATTACGGCACGAGTTGATAGTGTATTGACTGCCTGCATAACTGCGGATATATGCACCATCGCAGGCTGCCAAGAATATCATCTCTTCGGGTGCTACTACATCATTGTCGCCCATGAATATCTGCGCAAAAGGCTTGTGCAAATCGGGGCATGTAGCAATAACTTTGCGGGCATATTCCTCTGCTTTTTCCCATTGTGCGGTGCCCGTATATACTTCTGCATTGAGGTAGAGACGCGCCAACAGCATATTGGCAGCAGGTTTCGTGGCACGATAGATGGTGGTCTGTCCCTTGTCATAGAGGTCGCTAATGAAACCATGGTCGGCATCTCCAGTTACCTGATAGTAGGATACGGGAGTTCCTTTGACCGTATTGTATGTCTTGCCCGAGTGTCCGCCCTCAACCTCGTCTATCAACCACTGATACAGGCTCGCACGTGATATTTGCTCCGGATTGTTTCCTGCCACGGTTACCGTGAAAGGCACATTACCGAACATATCCAACATGTGATAGTAGTTCAGTGCGCGAATGAAACGTACCTCTGCGCGCTTGTGAATCATCTCCGCGTCCGTAGTTCCTTCAGTCAAATCCAAGAAGTGATTGGACATCGTCACTGCGTAGTTGAGACGGTTGTACAATTTCGACACAAACGGATTGGCAGGTCCCCATGACAGGGTCAGCAGGTCAATACAACCTGCATCGTTGTGCCAAGTCCACCAACCTGCATCGGTAGGGAACTCGTTGAGTACACACAACGTGCGGAAGAATCCAGAATATCCTTCGTCATCCGTGATAATATCGGCATCGCCGCCACCGCCTGTGTTACCTGTCTGCACAAAGGCGCAATACAATTTGCTATACAAAGCATCTACGATTTCTGCTTTGTTCTCATCGTTCACCTGCACGGCGTTGGGGTCAATAGGCTCCAAGTTCATACAAGCAGACAACCCGAATACCGCTACTGCAGAAAGAACCCAATTTTTTATATTTGTTTTCATATTATTCATTTAGTCAAATAGTTAGAAGGTAAGATTAAGACCTACAACCGTAGTCATACAACGCGGGTACATATTGCTGTCGATACCGCTGGCGATTTCGGGGTCAAGTCCTTTGTAGCCCGTAACCACAAACGGGTTGCTGACGGTGCAATATACACGGCCGTTGATTTTTGGGCGTTGGAACGAGTAGCCCACCGTGATATTGTCACAACGCAGGAACGATGCGTTCTGCACGAAATAGGTGGACAGCACACCATTGGTCTCGTTACGCAACTGACAACCGTCGGTATAGTAGGCATCATAAGCCTGTTTCAGGATGCTGTGGTAGCCGTCGAACTTGGCATCATAAGCCGTGGTAACATATTGCAGTTGGTCTTGCAGCACCGAGTTATAGACATAGTTGCCTATGTTGGCACGCAGCGTGATACCGAGGTCCACTCCATAGAACTGGAACTTGGTGTTGAAACCCATCGTTACAGGAGCCGCCGAACTGTGATAGAATATCTTGTCGTCTGCTGTCAGTTGGTACTCTGCGTCGGTAGGCAGGGCATCGGGGTGGTCTTGGTCCACCAGATAGAGCAAACCTGTCTCGGGGTTCAACTTGCTCTCATATACATAGAACGAGTTTGCGGGGTGTCCAACAGCATTGGCTTGCACCTTTTGGTCATTGCCTATGTTGGACGATGACACGTACTCATAGTACCCCTCGTGGTCTGCACCGGTCAGATTGACAATCTGATTTTTGTTCCACGTTACGTTGTAGCCGATGTCCCACTTGAAGTTCTTCGTATCAACGGCTACTGCATTGATAGAGAACTCCACACCGGTGTTGTAGAGCGAACCTACATTCTTGATGACCTGCGTCTTGAAATTTACACCTGCTGGAATATCCACAATGTTAATTAAGTCATCTGTGAAGCGATAGTAATAGTCCAACGCTCCGGAGATACGGTGCTTAAGGAAGGCAAAGTCAATACCTGCGTTGTAGGTCGTGGTCTTCTCCCACGTCAGTGAGGGGTTGTACTCACTGGGGCGATAAGTCTTGTAATATACGTATCCGTCGCCGCCAATCACGTAGTCGGTACCCTGA
>DLLA01000182.1 GCA_002479035.1 Bacteroidales bacterium UBA7574
GTGCCATATTGATGAACATCATTTGGAACGCAGGCCACAGGTGTCCGTTGCCCAAACCGATGACGAATGGTGCAAGGTAGTATCCGACGGGGGTATGCACCGCTGCGAAGATGATGAAACCGCTGATTGACACCAAGATACCCAATGATGCGTTGCGCACTATCTGCCCTTTGCGGAGCGATTTGCTGCCCGTCAAGCGCGAGATAATCAGACCTACGGCAAAGAGCGTGAAGAAGAGCCCCGTGCCACTGGTGATGCCCATTTCCTCTTTGCCGTAGATAGCCACGTAGGTGGACAGAATACTATACGCCACTGCTACCGTGAAGATGACAATGAAATGCGCCCAACCTTTGAGCATCAGGAAGCGGTCAAAGGAGATGGGCTGTTTCTCTTTGACGAGTTCACGGTCCTTGAGTTTGAGAGTGGCATTCACAATCAGTCCTGCCAACGAGCACACCAACGACAGCGCAAAGAGCATGTCATAACTATGATAGTGCGCAAACAGGAACATCGCCACACCCGGGCTGATAGCAGTGGCTATGTTATTGCTAAGTCCGTAGTAGCCAATACCTTCTGCGCGTCGAGAAGGCGGCAGGACATCTATCGCCACCGTGGAAAGGGACACACCTGTAGCCCCGAAAGGAGCCCCATGCAAGGTGCGGAAGATGGCAAACATCGTAAGGCTTCCCGCAACCAGATACCCCCCGAAGAAAGCCGCCGTCAGGAAATAGAACAGCAGCAATACCGTCTTGCGCGGGAAACTATCCACAAAGAAACCGCTGAAAGGCCGGATACACAATGCCGCTACGGCATAGCCCGACAGCACCAAGCCTATCATCTGCTTATCCGCACCATACGTCTCACTCAGGTAGAGGGGCAACAAAGGGGTGAGCAACATAAAAGCGAAGTACATCAGGAAATTGCTGCACCACACTTTCAGATAATTACTATTCCAAAGTTTCTCTTTCTGTTCGCCCATTGCTATTGATACTCAAACAAGGCGCAAAGATACGATTTTTTTCGCATACAGACAACCACCTATTCTATTTACCCATTCACAGAGATAAGGGCTGTACAGCAAGAGTGGCCGAGGTCGTCGGTTTGCTGATATTGGATAGAATGGTCGGTTTGGACGAAGAGGGTGTGCATCTGTTCGCCGAGATGGAGTTCCTTCACGTAGTTGATGTCAAGGCGAAACGGTCGGTCCGTATGGTGCCACGTGCAGGCGTTGAGCATCCATTCGAGGTAGCGGCATGAGTTGCAATGGCGGTTGTAGTCCACATCGGAGTACTGAATCGTGTGCGGGACAGAATCTGCTGCAATAGTATCTGATTGTAATCGCGCCTCGTCCACGTGGATAGGCAACAGGCGTACAGGTTTCGCTATCTGCAGCACCTCACCATCCACTGCCCCGGCAAACATAGGCAGGTCGAAGACATTGACTATCTCACGTTTCTCCAAGTCCAATACCGCCCATACGGATTTTGCAATACCGAGCAAGGTGTCGGAGCCATCTGCCTGACGAACATAAATGCGGTAGTCGCGGACAGAAAGCATGTGTGCGTCTTGCTCAATCCATGTCTCAATAGTCAACACCTCACCATGGCACGGCAAATAGCGCATCTCCAGATTGAGACGCGTGATAATCCACGTATAGCCCATAGGCAAAAGGTCGGGGATGCCGAAACCCAACTCATCCGCTACGCGACCTGCGACGTTGAGCAGGTAGTTCTCCAACGTATGCAAACGCAGACGACGGTCCGCGTCAACGTCTTGATATTGAACGGTATAGGTGTATTTGTATTTCATTAGTTGAGTGTTTAGAGCAGTGGGATAGCAGATAGTAGAAGTACCTGCTATTCCTCAATCGGGAAAACGCCCGTAGGACGCAGAATGGTGTAGTTGGTCATCTCTTGATTGGAGCGGAAACCAACCCCCTGAATGATAGATTTGGCTTTGGTGATGACGATGGCAGAGTCGGAATAGACACTCTCCGACTTCTGGTCCCAATATAATAAAGGTGTCTCGAACATCTCGCCTTCAAGGTTGATGGCTTTGACATTGCCGCGCAAAGTCCATCGTTGGGCGGGTTCGTTGTAGTAGGCATAGTCGGCTTCGACAGTGGCATCTGCCTGTAAATCAGCGTTGAACTTCTCCAAATAGATACCCGCGGGGAACTCCCAATAAGGTGTATCCGCCTTGTCGAAAATAAGCCATTTAGCCGAAGTGATACGGTAACGGGTGATGCCGGAGTCGGATATGAGCGTGGTTACCTCCTGCGCGTCCAAAGCAGGCATAGCAGAGCGGTCAGTAACAGCATCGGCACGCAGGCGCACATCATGACGTTGGCACGCCACTACACCCGCCACAAGCAACACCAAGAGGACCACTCGCGTGATTCTCTCAGTGCTGAATATGTGGGGTACCTTCACTCGGATTTCAGTTAAAAATCAGTCTAACATATAACCAACCTATAACAAACCACTAACAAATAGCAGTCCTTATTCCGCCTTCGGGGTGCAAGTGGTGGTCTTGTTGATCCAACCGCCCACACGGATAGGCTCGTTGAGGTTCATCTCCTTGTGGAAGAAGATGTCTTCCTTGCTCGGGAAATACTGTGAGTATGTGGCAATCAACTTGTTAGCATCTGCGGCGCAGGACGAATCCACCTGCTTTGCTTTGCGGAACATATCCACCGCGCACCAATATACGGAACGGCTCATGATGGGGTCGTCCGACACTTTGGCATTGGCATAGCACAGACCGATGAGGATATAGTAGCGACCATCCTCTTTGCTGATTTCAGCAGCCTTGTAGGCGTAGTTGGCAGCCTGCTGGAAGTTCTTGAGGTTAGCATAATAAACAAGGGCGATATTGTAGAGGTAATCTGCCTTATCTTCCTCGGTAGTAGCCAGTTGCAATGCTTGGTCGTAGTATGCAAGAGCACCCTTCGGGTCGTCTTTCTTGAGGCACATTTTGGCGCAACCTGCAGCAGACTCGTCGGTCGGTTTGAGTTTATGAGCAGCCTCAGCAGCAGCAAAATACACCTCGCTCTCGGTGCAACCCAAGCGGCGATAGAGTTTCATAACCGCATTGAGGTGGTCGAGGTCAGAAGCATGTGTTTGTACATCAGCCGCATACATTTGGTCCATCTGACCGCAATCTGCGGCACCTGAAGCGGCATAGAGGCGGTCGATGTAGTTCTTCTGCGGCTGTACCTCAGTGGCACGCTTACCACCTGCAGCAGCAATTTGCTCCATCAAGCCCGAAACAGTCTGATAATCTTTCAGGAACTGGTCGCTGTACTGGTCGGGATTGGACTTGTAGATATTGTAACTGACCTCCACCAATTTGCGAAGTACAATGATTTGCGAGTTGGCACCCATACCTGCCACCGACTCCTTCAGCCACTCATAAGCGGGCATAGCCAATTCGTCTTCCGGGTAGTACTTGAGATAGTCTATTGCCTTGAGTCCCAGCACATAAGCGTCCGGATACTTGGTGTCATCGAAGTACTTGATGCGCTCGTCGTGCAACTTGAGAATCATCTCACGCCATTTGTTTTTCTCTTCAGGAGTTTGTGCATTTTCGTATTCGTATTCCAAGATTTTGTTACCATCGATGTAGATGTTTTTGTGGAAGTCCGGGCGGCTCTGATACAACTCCAACCAAACGGGATAGGCATCCTTGTACTGCCCGTTCTTGACGGACTCATGTGCCAATGAGAGGTGTGCGAGACACTCCTCATCGGATAATACTTTTGTTTGTTCCACTACGGGTTGTTCCTCCCCCTTCTTGGGTTTCTTGGCAAAACTTGCCATTGGAACGGCTACACAAAGTGCGATAATCAATAATTTTTTCATATTTTTGGTATTAATCTTTTATCCTATGCTTATAATTTACGCTTGAAGAACCAGTTTTCGGCAATGGCAGCATTCACCACAAACCGCAGATAGTTCTCTGTCAGTTGTCCCGTGCCACCGCCGCGATGCCCGTATTCAAAGGTGGTGTTGATGACCGTTCCCACTGTGCGGAGCGGAAAACCCATACCTACCGACACACCCAAATCGGGCTGCGACATGCCTTCCGTGTAGGATGTGGTGTAGTTGAAGCCCACACGCCACAGCATACGCTCGGCATAGTTTCGGCTCATCGGATTGTGGCGGTACTCCACACCCGCTGCCCAACGCTGACGGTTCTTCAACGCCTCTGTCTGATTGAAATACAAGGTCTTAGACCAATCCTGACATTGGTAGTCAAGGGCAAGTGTGAGCCTGTTGTCATACACGTAACTGATGCCTGCACCGTACATCATCGGCAACTCGAAAGCACCATTCAACGTAGTCACAGTGTCCGCAGTAGTGGTCTCCACCTGTGTATATTCACTGCGCGAGAAACGCTGCTTATTCTCGAAAACACCGCCCAACACAATGGTGTGCTTGCCAAACGTATGGAAGAACTGTGCACCGTAACGCAGACGCAAACTATTGATTTTCAGTATATCGGACTGCGATATATTGTTGAGTGAGGACTCCGTAAAGGTCAGCGCACGCGATTGCGTCACATTGCCGAACATATAATAGACATTGGCTCCCAATGCCACCCAGTCGCAGATATTGAAACTCAATCCGCCATACACCTGCGTAAATCCGCCTTCACCCGAATAGGCTTTGGTGAAGTGGTAGTCCGAGTTCAGCGAGTCGGTCAATGAGAAGTTGTAACCCATTGCAGAATAAGGCGTTAATCCTGCCGAGAAAGCAATATACCTGCGCCATATCGGGAACTGCAAGGTCACGTATTCAAGGTTGCCGTTCATCCTGTTGCGTGTGCCGAAAGCATCACCATAGTTGGTGTAGAGCAGCGAACCCGCAATGTCGAACATGAACGTCATAGAGTCGCAAGCCGTATAGGAAGCAGGTTGTGCTGGGTTGATGGCTTTAGCAGAGCGCATGCCAACCCCTACTCCACCCATCGCACGGTATGCTCCGGGTACGTTGTCGTTCAGTTCTCCATATCCGAAACGTGACGACGGTGACGACGTGGCATTCTGCGCCCACGCCCCCATTGCCAATGCGGCAACCGCTATCACAACTAAAAATCTTCTCATATTCTATGCCTTCTCTGCCTTGTTAAATTCCAATATGCTGTTCAGTCCCTTCAGCACCAAATGCGGTTCGTGCCGCACTTCTGTCTGCAAGTTCCCTAATATATAAGGTGCGTTTCCGCCCGTGACAAACGTCACAAACGGCGTGCCTTGGTCGGTCAAAGCACGCATATATCCTTTTACCTCAAAAATTATGCCACGCACAACGCCGGCAGCAATTGCCTCGTTGGTATTCTTGCCGAAGAGAGGCAGGAAAGCATTCTCTTCGACTTCCACAGCGGGCAGTTTCTTGGTCATCTGGCGCAGTACGGTCAGCCGCATCTTTAGCCCGGGTGCTATATTGCCCCCCTGAAATCCTTGTGTGGCAGATACAAAGTCATACGTGATGGCAGAGCCTGCGTCCACAATAAGAAGGTTCGTGTTCGGACAGATATACGATGCTCCCACAGCAGAGGCGATACGGTCTTGCCCAAGCGTTTCGGGTGTCCGGTAGCAGTTGGGTATAGGCAATGGCGTCAGGTGGTCGAAGAGTATGAACCGCCGTGACAGCCGGCTCAGTGCATTGACCACTGCGGGGTCTATGTTCGCTACCGAAGATACGATGCTGTCCGTGATAGGATACAACGAGAACAACCGCTCCACATCGGCTGATGTAAACGTCTTGTACATCAAGTTCTTAGCAATGGTTCCATCCTCTCGGAACAATGCTATCTTGGTGCGCGAATTACCCTGGTCTATACACAAATTCATACTATTCGCTATATCTCAATAGACGTATATAAGAATCGCTTGATGCTCTTCTTGGGCGTCTTCTCGAACTCATGCGGGAAGAGACGTACCTTGTTAATCTGCTCATACGCAGCCAGTTGTGCATTGAGTTGCTTGCGGTTCTCCTCCATGGCGGCATCCAACTGCTCTGCTGTCAGGTGCGCTGCGTCCACCGCCTCATAATCGGGGCAAACCAACGCCACCAATCTGTTGTCCTGTTGCAGCACCAACGACTCCAGCACGTACGGCATATTGTTCATCTTCGCCTCTATCTCTTCGGGGTAGATGTTCTGCCCGTTGGGTCCGAGGAGCATGGTCTTGTTGCGCCCTTTGATAAAGAGGAATCCATCCTTGTCCAGTACGCCCAAATCGCCCGTGCGCAGCCAACCGTCGTCCGTAAACACCTCACGCGTTGCCTCTTCGTTCTTGTAGTAACCCAGCATCAGGTGTTCGCCGCGCACCTGTATCTCCCCTATCCCATCGGCATTGGGGTTCACAATGCGTATCTCCATCAGGTCGGGCAACGCCTGCCCGCAGGAGTACGGCTTGAAGTCTTTCCAATAGGTGTAACTGATAATAGGTGCCGTTTCTGTCATACCATAACCCACCGTCACGGGGAAATGGATACGGTGCAAGAACGCCTCAACCTCCGCATTCAGCGGTGCTCCGCCTACGATTATCTGCGAGAACTCACCGCCAAACGACTCTATCAGTTGGTCGTGAATCTTATGCAGCACCACCTCGTCAAGCAATGGCACCTTGAGCACCCAACTGATTGGTGCTTTGGATATTACGGGTGCTATCTGCTTGCGGTACACCTTTTCCAATATCAGCGGCACCGACATTATCAGGGTCGGCTTCACCTCCTTGAACGCCTTCACCAATATCTTCGGCGATGGTGTGCGTCCAATGAACCACGTATGCCCGCCTACCGACAAGGCTCCAAGGAAGTCCACCGCACAACCGAAGGCATGTGCCAACGGCAGGAATGCCACCTGCCGGCAGCCTCTGAACACCTGCTTGCTGCGTTTCGAGAACACTATATTACCAGCCAAAGCGTTAGCAGGTGTCATCACACCCTTCGAGAAACCCGTCGTGCCCGAGGTGTAGTTGATAGATGCCAACTCGGCATTACTCCTCTCTATATAATGTACATCATCGCGTGTGAAACCATTCGGGTATTTTGCTGCAAACAGGTTGTCTATTGTTGCTTTGTCAATATGCACATCTTCCGGCAAGCGGTTGATTATCACGCTCATATCGTTCAGTGAGAGCACCACTTTCACCATCGGAATCTGCTCGGCATCAATACTCTCCCATATCGCATCGGCGATGAACAGCAGCGAGGTCTCCGAGTGGTTGATGATGTGTATCGCATCATTGGCTTTGAAATCCTGCAGTATCGGCACAATCACCGCACCATACGTGATACTTGCCAAGTACACCAACGCCCAGTTGCACGAGTTCTTGCCCATCACCGCCACGCGGTCGCCTTCGCGCACACCGCATTGTTCAAACAGCAGGTGCAGGCGGGCTATCTGCTCTGCTACTTCGCTGTAAGTCAGCGTATTCTTTGTTCCATAGTCCGTCATCGCCTCCAACCCCCAGTTGTCGCGAAACGAATTCTCATAGATTTTAATGAGATTTTCTTCAGGTTTGGTCAGCATATTGTTAAGATGTCAGATTGCATATTGTGCAGTACACCTATTGTTCTACGGCAGGCGGCAGGTCATCCACGCTGTCCTGCAGCGGGTCTGCAGGCGTCTGCGGGCGAATTGCTTTCACGGAGATGATGGAATCCACCACAAACTGGCTGTTTCCGCGCCATGGCAGGGTGCCGAGGTAGCGTTTCCAATGCAGTTTTATCTGCCTGCCCGAGTTGCTGTCTATCTGCTCCGCCACGCGCTCGTCCGTCACCGAGAACTTGAACTCGTTGGACTGTATGGTCGCACTGGTATTCTTCGAGTTGTAGCCCGTTTGTATCATCTTCCCCTCGTAGGTCTTGAAGATAAAACCTTCGCGCTGGAAGTAGTTGATATCGCCTTCGTTGGTCCCCTCGCTGTACACGAAACAGAATTTGAAGAACACAAACCCCGCCAATGCGAGCACCACGATGCTCACCACACTTGTAATCACTTTTCCTTTCGTTGTCATAATCATTCTCCTTTCTGTTTGGCACATTGCCCTTTGCCGACAAAATGCCAAAATTCGCGCAAAGGTACGAAAAAAATGCAATATGCACAACACCATGCACAAAAAACGTTTTTGCACCCCGACTATTGCTATTTTCATCACCTCCCCCGCCGCATACCACTCTCGGCAACACCCGCCACATACCACCCTCTGGCAACTTATCCACAGACTCCCCATCAACCATCCACAAATTCCCCACAAACTCCCCATCCCACCTCTTCCAATTATCCACAGCCCACACTCCCTCTCACAATATCTACGTATAATAGTTGAACTAAAACTATGTTAATAGTATGTCATTAGTACGAACTATGTTGAAA
>DLLA01000045.1:0-294 GCA_002479035.1 Bacteroidales bacterium UBA7574
TGCAACCCATAGGCAACCCATAAACCCGTTAGCCATTAAGAATTATTTACCACATAGCATCCTTTCCCGCAGGTATCTCGTCCTGCTGCTCATGCTGTGCCTTTCCGCCGGTCTATGGGCAGGCACCACGGCGGGCACGATAGCGGCAACTACCCCCATAACCACCGCAAGCGTCACCCGTGTCTCCGGCTCGGTCGTGGACGCGAATACGGGCGAGACGCTACCCTTTGTGCAGATACTCTTCGACGGCACAACCATCGGCACCACCACCGACCTCGACGGGCTCTTCAACAT
>DLLA01000045.1:325-3062 GCA_002479035.1 Bacteroidales bacterium UBA7574
AACATCGAGAACACCCAACGCAAAACCACGCTCACCTTCAAGATGATGGGATACAAGACCCGTACGCTCACCGTCAAACCCGACCAAGCCACCGAACTGTTCGTCTCCTTGGAACCCGAGGTCTATGCCCTGCAAGATGTGGTCGTCAAGCCCAAAAAGAAGCGCGAACACTATCGCCGCAAGGGTAATCCTGCTGTCGAACTCATCAAAAACGTCATCGCCAACAAAGACCGCAACCGCACAACGCGCAACGAATCCTACAAGGTCGAGTCCTACGAGAAACTCGTCATGGCATTGGAGCCCTTCGACTACGACCTCGACAAGAACAACCTCCGCCGCAAGTTCCTATTCCTTCACAATTACCTCGACACTATGCAACTCGAAGACGGCGTACTCGTCATTGACAGCGGGCGCGTTGCCATCGACAGCGTCTCCATCGGGCAGGACAGCACACTCGTACGTATCGACAGCACCATCATCACCCGCAACCAAGCCATCGCCCAAGCCAACCAAACCGCCATCCTTACCCTGTCCCTCCGCGAGACCGTGGCGGACGAGTACATACAAATATCGCCCCGAAAAGAACGCAAAGTAATCAGAGCCAAACGCTGGGAAGGACTGGACGAACTAATCGACCCGGGTAATCTCTCTGCCAATCTGCAAGCCGTCTTCCAGCCCGTCAACATCTTTGCCGACAACATCAACTTCATGCTCAACCGCTTTGTCAGTCCCTTGTCGTCGCAGTTGGCAACCACCTTCTACCACTACTACATCATGGACACCATCGTCGTGGATGGCACACGCTGTATCGACCTCGCCTTTGTGCCCGTCAACAGCGAGTCTTTCGGTTTCACAGGGCACCTCTATATTGTTGCCGACTCCACCTATGCGCTCAAACGCTACAAGATGAACGTACCCCCGCACATCAACCTCAACTGGGTCAACCACATCAGTATCGCGGAGACGTTCCACCGCTTGGATAACGGCGCGTGGGTATCCGAAGAGATAAACATGCACACACGCTTTGCTATTCGCAAGAAATCCAAACACAATATCTACGCCCGACAGACACGACATTTCTCTGATTATCAATTCGGTGCCACCGTACCCGACAGCCTTTTCTATATGTCGGGCGCGGAAGTAACACTCCCCGATGCAGGCAACCTACCCGCAACGGCTTGGGACACGCTACGCCCCACCGCCCTCACACCAAAGGAAACCGTAGTGGACAGCCTCCAGACCGAACTCATGCGCGTCCCTGCCTTTCGGGCGGTCGTCAATACGGTACAGGACTTGATACAGGAGTTCATACCAACGAGCCGTGAACGCGGACTGAGCAAATGGGACTTCGGACCTATCTTCAACACCGTCAGTTACAACGAGCAGGAGGGTGCCCGACTGCGTATCGGAGGTATGACGACAGCCAACCTCAACCGTCGGTGGTTCACAAGCGAATACGTGGCGTACGGCTTCAACGACCACCGCGTCAAAGGCGGCATCACCGTGCTGCACTCGTTCAACGACAAGCAGTACCACCCCTATGAGTCACTACGCCACAACCTGTCCTTCACCGCAAGTTACGACTTGGAGGAACTCGGGCAGACCTATCGTGTCCTCGACCGCGACCATATCTTCATGTCTATCAAGTTCAACTACGAGCCCAAGCCCATGCAATATGTGGCGAAACTGCGGCTGAAATACGAGAAGGAATGGGCGAACCAATTGTCCGTCGTTACGTGGTTCGACTTTATGAACAACCAACCCAATGGCTCCACGTGGGCGCAACGACCCTTTACCCCGCTGCCATACCCTGACCATGCTTTGCGACTGCGCTACATCAGGCACAACGCCGATGGCACCACCACCGAGCGACCTTTCTACCACGATGCGCAATGGACGCTCCAACTGCGCTATTCCCCGGGGGGCTTCATCTACAACGACCGCCAGGGCATCGAGTCGCCCTTCAACCTGTGGAAAGACGCCCCTGTCTTCCGCTTGACGAATGAAATGGGGTATATCTTGGAAGACCGGTACTTCTACAACCGACTCCAACTCACAGCCGAGAACCGCTTTTGGTTATCGGCTTTCGGGCACTTGGACATGAGTGCCGACTTCGGCTATATCGCCACGGACAAGAGTGTGCCTTTCACCAAGTTATTTGCGCCGATGTCCAACCAATCCATTCTGCTCGACCCGAAAGCCTTCAACCTCATGCAGCCCATGGAGTTCCTCTACGACCGCTATGCCTCGCTGCATATCACCTATTATATGAAAGGCTGGCTCTTCAACCGCATACCGGGGCTCAAGGTATTGAAACTGCGCGAAGTAGCGTCATTTCATATACTGGCAGGGTATCTTGGCGACCGCAACAACCCTTTGAAGACCGACGGCTTGTACGAACTCCCCAATTCCTACACCGTGGACGCTAACGTGATACCCGTGCGGACGGACTTCAGCGACGGCAAACATGCCTATATGCCTTATATGGAAATGACGGTCGGCATTGAAAACATCTTCAAACTCATCCGCATCGACTACGTCCGCCGTCTCACCCACTTGCACGCCTTCCCCGCCACCCTTCCCGCAGACGGCACCTCCCCTTCCGCCACCGCCACATCACCATCTGCTACCGCCACCCGTCTCCCCCTTACCCCTTGGCAACGCAATGGCATCCGTATCACCCTCCGCGTCGCATTGTAAGGAGTAGGTTGCAAGATATCCAAATAAGATTAACGCT
>DLLA01000075.1 GCA_002479035.1 Bacteroidales bacterium UBA7574
GCAAGGGATAAGCAAGGGATAAGCAACCTATAAGCAAGGTATATCATCTCCACACACAACCTATATCATAAATATATTTTTATCTCTTGTCATCCATCACCAACCTTTCAACTCACCTCAAGCCGCTCCACGCTCCACTCTCCGCTATTTCTCCGCCACGGGGCAGCCGACTTTCATGCACGGTGTCGCATACCACACCATCGTTTTGCCGCATTCTTCCCCTACGTACACTTCCACGTCCTCGCACTCCAAGTCCTCCCCTGCGTAGGTGTTCGCGTAGTAGCCTGCTTCCCACCAATCCTCCCTGTGGTAACGCTCCTTTATATATAGGTGTGCTTCCTCCATACTCACCGCACTCGACCAAACGACCGCCGACTCCAAATCGCCCCACGCAATGTAGTACATGGTTACCGTTGCGTCCGTCAGTGTGTCGCCGTACCAGCAGCAATACCTGTCCGAATTCAAATCGTCCACGGAGGTCGGCTCACCCAATCGCGCCACCAACTCGTCCTTGCTGATACCCCATTCCAGCAGCGGTTCCTCCCAATACGTATATCTCGGCACCACATTGATGCTGCAACGCACGGTCATTGCCGAGTTGTTGCCTGTCCCGGTCGTGGTGCACTCGATGTCCGTCGTGCCCACGTGCATGGCTTTCACCCAACCGGTCTGCTTGTTCACCGATGCCACAAACGAGTCCCGCGAGAACATCGGCGCATCTGCTCCGTCTTTCACACTGAGGCGTACCGAGTCCCCTACATATAGGTCTGCCGTCGTCGGCACCAACTGCGGGTATCTTCCGCACCCGCTCACAGCCAACAGCAGCACAACCAACGCGCATACTATCGTGCACCACGTGCCTGCTTTGCCAAAACTTAATACTCTCATATCGTAATCTTTTATTAGTTTATTTCCTACTTTTCCAAATTATTCATCGTTTCTCTGCTAATCCATAGTCATGAATGCCTTTAACGAACTTCAGCGGAGCAATAATTCGTGGTCAATTACACGGTAATTCATGTTCCAATCCTTTCCCTGCATTAACGGTCGATTAACGGCAATTAACGGAGACCAATCCTTACTGTTTCCGAATGCAAAATTACTGCTTTGCGCTATTCTGTGCAAATCCGCGACTTATGCACCTATAAAAACAAGCCCGCTGATATGTATTGAATATCAGCAGGTTGCGAAATGCATAAGTTTCAAAACTTATGCAGTACCTATTCGCTTAGAATCTACACCCGACAGAGGCGTTCAGTATGCGCGAAAACGGAAGCCAATCCACACCTTCGCGCGACACATACCATGCATTGTACGCGCCCAACCCCACGGCACCGAACACGTGCTTGCCGCCTGCCTGTACGCCAAGCAGTGTGACATTCAGCCCCGCACCATGTTGCAGCACGCGCGTATTGTTCCACTCGCCCGCATAACACGAGTAGCCGATGCCTGCCGATGAGTATAGCCGCACATGCGGATGCTCAAAGTACGTCAGCCGTACCGTTGGCAACACACTCCATATATAAATATGGTTCTCAAACTGCCCCACATACGTGTCATACCCGTTGTATATCTTACTCTTCGCCCCCATTTTCGCCATATCCACGTCAACCCCGACGCCCACTAACGCAGTCAATCGGTATTGGTACCCTAAGAAAAAGTGCCCCGTCGAGTACTTCTCGCCGTAGCGGTACTTACGCTGTGCCATCAGGTACTCATGCGCCTCCCCGACGGGCATGCCACCGATGCCGGGGATTTGCGAGACCTCATAGTAATAACCGCCACGCACTGCACTTCGCAATGTCGCAGACGACATGAATGCATCCGCAAAACCTATCCGCAACTCATGCGGCGACTCCACTGCCGTTGTCGTCTCTGCCGTAGCGGGCACCGCCGCACATACCGCAAGAGCCAAACTACCTAAATATAATGCTAATCTACTCATAGTCATTGTGTTTGCAATTATCTATACATCTATTCACCACTTGTATCTTCACCATTGGGCGATGCGTATTTCTGCACAAAACGTACGTCCAGCACCACGGCATAAGCGTTCACCATAGTGTATGCGTACCCCGTGACGGCTATCGTGTCCCCCACGCAAATCGTGTCCGAACTCCCGCCGTATCCGGGCTGCAACATAGCGGCATTGTACCGCCACAACGTGAATCGCTCTGTATCGCCTGTAGCAGGGGTTTGCCGGCTTGTCAGGAAATACATGTTGTGATTACTTGTTTTCACACAGCAATATAGTTCGCCACTACCGCTACGAGGTACCTCGTCTATCCCGATGGCTCCCACTACTGTCACCATACTGTCGTCAATGGCGGGTGCAAAGGGGTTGTCGGGCGGTGTAATTGTATCCGACCATAACACTTCACGCTGGTCGTTAGTCAAGTCTGCCAATGCGAATCGGTCTTGGAATCCGTTTGCCCCGTTTCCATAATCAGGATCATGGCTTGGGGATTGCGCACAGCCGACCAACAGCAAACACGACGCGGCGACGACCATGCTTCTTACTAACTTTTTACCACCTTTTGTGCACATAATTTCGATACTTTTTACAGCACAAAGGTACTGCTTTTCGCGCATATACGCAAATCGTGCACTTATGCAAGCGTGTTTTTACCCGTCGCAGCATGTATTGATTATCAATCGAATAACACTGTGACAAAAATGAATACTTATGCAATATGCCTTGCGGGCTTGCAGGACACGCAAAAAAGCAGTACCTTTACATCGTCTTTCACGGATATGGGCAAAAAGCAATATATAGCATTCCTGTTCTTCATCGCGGTGGCACTCCTTGGTTGCACGCCGCGCAACACCATTTCCGACCCTGCCTTGCAGCGGGCTTCCGACTTGCTATGGAGCCACACCGACTCCGCCTCGTACCTGCTATCCTCCATTTCTGCCGATGCTCTGAACGATTACGACGCACACCGCTGCGAACTGCTACGCGCGCATCTCCGACTCAAGCAGACACAGCAACTACCGCCCGATGCGCACCTTGCCGAACTGTCCGACTATTTCGACCATCGTCATGACGAGCCCTCTGCGGGCGAAGCCCTATATATACAAGGTGCCTACGAGAATTGGATTGGCGATGACGTGCATGCCATGGAGCACCTCAAGCAGGCGGAGCAGTACACCACCACGGACATCATTCGGGGTATGACGTATTACAAGATGGGGCGTATCAGTGAGACCGAGCAACTCTACGATGTGGCATCGCACTACTATGAGCAAGCCCTGCCGCACTTGGTGGCTGCGGGGTACCCGCTCTACATTGCCTCCGCCTATCGGGACCTCGCACGTACCGTGCAGGACAGTGCCGACCTCCGACTGGATTCGCTGCGCCAATGCTATTTCGACAGCGCACTTCACTACGCACAAGCCGTAGGCGACACGCTGCTCTACCTGGATATTCTCTATTCATGTACCGCAATGCTCAGCCCGCAATCGCCTGATATTGCGCGGATTAGCCGTTACCTGTGCGACACTGTCGGGCTAAAACGCTATGCCTACGACTTAGTGAAATACTACATCCGTCACGGTGATGCCGAGATGGGGCGCACCTATTTAGATGTGCTGGCGCAGGACACCGCGCAACTCCGCTGGAGCAAGT
>DLLA01000186.1:0-1358 GCA_002479035.1 Bacteroidales bacterium UBA7574
ATATAGAGGACGCGAACAAGGGGAACCAATAGCCTGTGAGGTTTGTTTCTGCAGGCAACACAGTGCCCGCGGGTCAGGTACGCGGGGCAGTGCGGCGGGCGACGAGGATGGAGAGGAGATAGAGTGCATAGATAGGGAGTGCGACAAGGAGAAGGGTGACGGCGTCGCCCGTCGGGGTGATGACTGCGGCGGCGATGAGAATAGCCACGAAAGCGTGTTTGCGGTATTGGCGCATGGCAGGCGCAGTGAGCAGTCCGAGGCGTGCCAAGAAATACGTAATAATAGGCAACTCGAACAGCACTCCCATCAGCAAAGAGAGTATGAGGAACAGGGAGATATACGAGGAGATAGTGATTTGGTTCGCTACGTCCGGCTGCACCTGATACGTACTCAAGAACCGATATGCGAAGGGGAATATCACAAAATAGTTGAGCAATACCCCCATCCAAAACAACACCGTGCCGACGGTTACGATACCCACAGCGGCACGCTTCTCCGAAGCATACAGCGCGGGTGCGACAAAGCCGTACAACTTGGCTATGATATAAGGCGAGACGAGCACGAATCCCGCTGCCAAGGAGACGGTGAGGTGCGTCATGAACTGCGCCGTGAGTTCGGTGGCAATAAACGAAGGTGTGTGGTCGGGTGGGGCAAGGGCACTCCAATGCAGCCGTTGCGACAGCCATTCCATGCCCCGAAAGATGAAGAAATCTCCCCGTGAGGGGGCGAAGACAATGGAAAACAACGGTGTCTTGCAACAGAAAGCCACCACGGAGGCGACTCCCCATGCTGCAATACACCGCCAAAGGACACCCCGAAGGTCTTCGAGGTGCTCGGTCAGTGGTTTGTCCTCAGTACCAGAGGTTTTCACTCTTTGTCCTTTTTCGCTGCTTGTGCGTCTTGTTTGCTGTCGATCTTGTCGGGCTCATCGTCCTGTCCGGCAAGCCCCTTCTTGTACTCGTGGACACCTTTGCCCAAGCCACGCATAAGTTGGGGAATCTTGGCACCTCCGAATAACAACAAGATAATCAGAGCAATAACGATAATTTCAGTTGTTCCTATCATAGTACACTATACATATATAATTATCATATTATAAACCAGCAACCCTTATATTATAAACATATAATTGCCGTGTAATTAGCCATTAATTTTCGCCATTATTAACCCAAATATTCAAAACCTACAAAACTCGGCGTGCGCGACATGCGCACGCTGTATGCGACAAGGACGGTATAATGAACATATAATTGCCATGTAATTAACCATTAATTTGCAGAAAGGGGTGATATGGTGGCGGCATACATAGCCTATCCCTTGCTTATCCCTTGCTGAATCACATACTAATCACATACTAA
>DLLA01000186.1:1412-2350 GCA_002479035.1 Bacteroidales bacterium UBA7574
AATCTCATACACTTAACCCGAGATTCACCCGATTTTCACCCGACCTTCATCTGACCGTTATCTGACCCGTATTCGCCCATTATCTGACTCGTATTTGAGCCTTGTCCGATGTTTTTGCGAGATTTAACCGAAAATTAACCTCGTTTTATACGGGGGCGGCACGTGAATTGTTCGGCGGGCAGGCGGAAACATCCGGTCGAGAGACTGACGTTCCCCGTGGGGTGGTTGGTACGCCAATCACGCAGACAAAGGTACACCAATTTTTGAAATAAGGAAAATATATAGGAAGAAAACATGGAAAAAAGAAGTTTTTTTCGGAAAAATGCACACTCGGTTAGGGGGTGGGCAAGGTTGAACTGTCATATAAGTGTCTAATCGAAATGGGAAGCATTGGTACCAATATGGTGCGGACTTCTGCACAGCAGGAGTTTGAACGTCTGTACAACGCCTATTGCGGGCGTATCTATAGTTATGCCATGATGATTTCGAAAGGCGATACGTACTTGTCGGAAGAGATACTGCAAGCCACGTTCATGAAGTTGTGGGAGCATTGGTCGGAGTTGAAGACCCCCGAGAAAGCGTTGCAGTACCTGTTCGCCACGGCGAAGCACACATTTCTGAACTACTGCGAGCATGAGGCGGTGAAGTTGGTGTATACGGACTACGTGCTGGCGCGTCAGGACGAAGCCGACAACCACGCCGAACAGCAGCAGGACGCGCAGTTTCTGGAGGCGTATCTGAAAGAGGTGATAAGCAAGATGCCGCCGATGCGGCAACGGGTGTTCGTGATGAGCCGATACCAGCACAAGACGAACAAGGAGATAGCCGAGGCACTGCGGATAAGCGAGAAGACCGTGGAAGTGCATATCACACTGGCGCTGAGGGAGTTGAAAGAGAGGTTGAATGATTAGTGGACCTCCGACCTCCCCAACCCCTCC
>DLLA01000186.1:2414-23291 GCA_002479035.1 Bacteroidales bacterium UBA7574
CCAAAGGAGGGGCTCAATAAAAGGGTAGACTCCCCCTAACCCCCTCAGAGAGGGGAAATAGGGGAAAAAAGAATAGATGATTAGTGTTAATATATAGTTAAGCAAGGTATCGGTCTGTTGGATACTGAGGTGCGAAAGAGATTGTGTTTGAACTATTGAAGAAAAGAAACGAATGAATGGTGTGAAAGAATTGTGCGAGAAGTACCTGCAAGGTGCGTTGTCGGAAACGGACCGCGAGCGGCTACTGTATGCGCTGAAGAGCGATGCAGGGATAGACGCGTGGCTGCGGCAGTCGATAGAGATGGCGGATGATGCTATCCCCGACGGCGTGCGTGAGCGCGTGCTGGGCAATGTGCTGGGTACGGCTACGGGCAGTCAGGAGCCACAGCGTGTGGTGCCGTTGTCGTCCATCGGGCGTGTGTGGCAGCGTGTGGCAGCCGTGGCAGTGGTGGTAGTGATGACAGGATTGGGCGTGCTGGCAGGACATTGGCTGATGCCTTCGCAACAAGGTGCGGAGGGTATGCTGAGTATCCGCACGGGGGTGGGGGAGCGTAGCAATGTGACGCTGCCCGACGGTACGGAAGTGCAGTTGAATGCCAAGACGACGGTGCGTTACGACTGCTCGATGCCCCATAGCGAGAGGCGTGTGCAGGTGGACGGCGAGGCATATTTCAATGTGGCGAAAGACGCGGAGCACCCGTTTGTGGTGTCAGCAGACGGCGTGGATGTTACGTGTCTGGGTACGGCGTTCAATATACGGAACTATGGTGAGGAGCGGAATGTGTCGGTGCTGCTGACGGAAGGCAAGGTGCGCGTGTCGGCGGGCGAAGCGGACTTGACGATGGAGCCCAACAGCCGTGTGGTGTTCGACAAGGGGTCGCAGTCGATGTCGAAGCAGTTGGTGAACCCCGAGAATTACCTGTGCTGGCTGAACAACGAGATACGATACAACGACCATACGTTGGAAGAGATAGCGGCGGAGTTGTCGAGGAACTACAACATCCGCATCGTCATCACGTCGGACAGGCTGCGCGAGGAGCGGTTTACGGGGTACTTGGGGCATAGCAGCCTGAGGAACGTATTGGAGGTGCTGAGTATGACATCGAATATGCGGTACTACTTCGACCAGGATACGGTGGTGTATGTGTATGAGAGGAATTAGACCTCCCCAACCCCTCCTTCAAAGGAGGGGCTCAAAGAAAGTTTGGTGATGTACGATTTATTTGGGCATTTGATGATTTGCATTGATTATAAACAATTTAATAACTAATTTATCATGAAGAAAGTTTATGCTTTGGCACTGAGCGTGGTCTCATGTGCGAGTATGTTCGCCACACAAGTGAAAGTGGGCGATGACCTTCAGGCAGCATTGGATGCCGCCAAGGCGGGCGATACGCTGTACGTGCAGGAAGGTACGTTTGTAGGTAACTTCACCATGAAAGACGGTGTGAATGTGAGCGGCGGCTGGAACGAGACATTCACCACGCAAAAGCAGTATGGTACCGTATTGGACGGCAATGCCAAAGGGCGCGTGCTGACACAGACGGCAGACTTTACGAAAGAGACGGTGTATGACAACCTGACTATTCAGAACGGTTGCCTGCAAGAGAACGGCAAAGGTGCGGGCGTGTATCTGCTGTGGAAGAGCAAACTGACGAACTGCCTGGTGCAGAACAATACGTTTGCAGAGGGTGTGACGAACTGCGAAGGCGGCGGCTTGGCACAAGACAAGGACGATAATGCGGGCGACATCGTGGCAGATAACTGCGTGTTCCGCAACAACAAGGCGACTCACGGCGGTGGCGTGTATCTGCGTTCCACCATCACGAACTGCGTGATTGAGAACAACGAGACGCTGCAAAAGCACCCGGGTGGCGGTGCGCACCTGCAATGGGGACGTATGTACAACTGCATTATCCGCAACAATCACTCGACGGAAGATGCGGGTGGCGTGCGTGCTTACGGCAACTGCAAGTTGGTGAACTGCCTGATTGCGGGTAATACGTGCGATGTGAAGGTGGCAGGTCTGGCGTTGGAGCGTACACTGAGCGAGGTGATTAACTGTACCATCGTGGACAACGCGCAGACATTGGCAAGTACTGACCAAGAATATTGCGGTGTGCGTTGTGATGCAAGCAATGCGGGCAGCAATGTGTTTGTGAACAACGTGATTTGGGGCAACAAGGCAGGCGACAAGGTTTGGAGCCAGCAGATTAGTTGGAACCTGACGAAATACGGTACTTGCGTGGGTAATGCCATCCAAGGCAAGGTGCCCGGTGATGTGAAGGCATTGGTGTTGGGCGAGAATATGGACGCTAACGGTCCGCACTTCGCTAACCCCGAGAATGGCGACTATACGCTGCTGGCATCGTCGGCATTGTTGGACAAAGGTGTGCAGCAAGACGCAAGCAAGTATGTGGTGAAGACGGATTTGGCAGGCAAGGCACGTGTGCAGGGTCTGTCAGTAGAGCCCGGCTGCTACGAGTTGGCAACGGTGAATGTGCGCGCTAATGCAGAAGACGCTGCGGCTGCAGGCAAGGCTCTGCAGGACGCTATTGACGCGGCAGAGGCAGGTGCGACGGTGTTCGTGGAGGCTGGTACGTACCAAGGCTACTTCACGATGAAGGAAGGTGTGCAAGTGAGCGGCGGTTGGAACAGCGATTTCACAGCGCAGAGCGAGTATGCATCGGTGCTGGACGCTAATGCCAGCGGGCGTGTGCTGAACCAAGGTAAGGACTTCGCGACGCTGACCGTGTGGGAGAACTTCACGGTTCAGAATGGTAAGTTGGCAGAGAAAGCGGCAGATAACCTGGGTGCCGGTGTGGCATTGCGCAAACAAGGGCGCGTAGTAGGCTGTCTGATTCAGAACAATACGTTTGAGTATTCCGGCAACTGTATTGGCGGTGGTATAGGGCATGATAGCGGTAACTTGAATGATACCTGTGCTATCAACTGCGTTGTTCGTAACAACAAGGGCACACACGGTGGTGGTGTTCGTATCCGTGGTGTGATTTTGAACTCCGTGATTGAGAATAATACGGCAACCGGTCCTTGCGGAGGTCTGCACTTGCAAGGCGGTGCTGCATACAACTGCATTGTCCGTGGTAACCAAACGACTGGTGACACGGGTGGTGTGCGTCTGTATGGTGCCTGCAAATTGGTGAACTGCTTGGTGGCAGACAACTATTGCAAAGGCAAAGTGGGCGGTGTAGGTAATGAGTCTGCTACAGCAGATATTATCAATTGCACCATAGTAAACAACAAGCAAGAGTTTAATTCGACGGACAAAGAGTATTGTGGTGTGCGTATCGCTACGGAAAGCGGTGCAGGTAGCAAGATGTTTGCCAATAACGTGATTTGGGGTAACAAAGCAGGTGAGGAAGTGCAAGGTCAGCAAATCAGTTACAGCGTATGCAAATATGGCACTCGCACCAACAATGCTTTCCAAGGCAAGTCTCCGATTGATGCCGAGTTTATAGTTCTTGGTGAGAATACGGCTGTGAACGGTCCTCAGTTTGTGGACCCCGCTAACGGCAACTACGCTTTTGCATGGTCGTCGCCGTTGTACAATGCCGGTCTGAACAGTGCCATGGATAAGATGGTGGGCGACAAGGATATCATGGGCAACGCTCGTATGCAGGGCGAGAATATCGACCTCGGTGCTGTGGAGCATAAGGTGTTCACCGCTACGATTAAGCCGATTGAGAACGGTACGCTGGTATTGGACTACGGCGTGAAAGACACGCTGGCAGCAGGTACACGCTATGTGCCCGAAGGGCTGACGGCTACTATCTTGGCTACGCCTGACAAAGACTATACATTGGATTCTATCCTGCTGAATGACACAGAGGTAGAGCCTGTTGACGGTGTCTATGTGTTGCCCGCAGTGACGGCAGACTTCACGTTGGCAGTAGCCTTCAAAAGTACACCGACATCGGTGGCTGATACGCATGAGGCAGAAGTGGTGCTGAGCGTTTACGATATGCTCGGCAACCAGATTGCCACGGGTGTGGAGAACCTCGGTGCAGGTATGTACATTGTGGTAACCAACCACGGCGCAAAGAAAATATCCATTCAATAAACTGATATGAAACGTATCACTCGATTTGTGATTTTGGTACTTATCGCCGTAGTGTCGTTGGCTTGCAACAAGCCAACGACCGCGGTGACGGTGCCTACATTCTCTGACATCACCGTCACTCCCGCGCAGGACACCTACCATGTGGGGGACACGGTGACATGCAGCATCCGCCGACTGACATTGGGTTCGGACAACCTGCAAAGCGACCAGTATTGGTTCTATGCCAGTTGGTGGTTCTCCGACCCCGAACTGACAGCCGACTTCCAAGAGTTTGCTGATGTAGAAGGTGTTGAACAAGCAACATCATCACCGATTGTGCTGACCGAGGCAGGCGAAGTGCGCCTGTATTTCTTCGGCAAGTTGGAGTATCCCTGTTGGGAGTTCCGCAAGGTAGAGATTCCCGTCACCCTTAATGTAGTAGCGCAATGAAACGACTCTCATCTCTTCTTTTAGCCTTGGTTTGCGCGGCAGTGATGATGGCGCAGACCATCACGCTGAGTGTCAGCAACCAGCCTATACGCAACGTTCTGCCGCAGGTGGAGCAGTTGTCGGGCTATCATTTCTTCTACAACTCGAGCAGTCTGCAAGGCTTGGACAAGACCGTGACGCTCAACCTGAGCAATGCCCCGTTGGAGCAGGCTCTGAACCAGTTGTTTGCAGGCTCGGGTATCACGTTCACGATGATGGACAACAAGGTCATCGCGCTGTCGAATACGCAGGAGAAGACTGCTATCGGACGCGTGGTGACGGGTACGGTCTATGACGAGATGCACGAGCCTATCATCGGTGCATCGGTCATGCTCAAGCACTCCACTACGGGTACTATCACCGACCTTGACGGTCAGTTCTCCATCGACAATGTGAAGACGGGGCAGTACCTGCAAATATCGTTTGTAGGCTATCAGACCTACGAACTGCGCATTGTCGACAACACCAACAACTACTCCGTGACGCTGCGCGAGAACACCAAGCAGTTGGACGAAGTGGTCGTGGTGGGCTATGGTGCGCAGAAGAAAGTGAACCTGACAGGTGCCGTGTCGGTGGTTACTGCCGACGAGGTTACGGGGCGTCCTACGCAGAATATGGCTACGGCGTTGCAGGGTGCAGACCCTTCGCTGAACATCACCATGAACTCGGGCGGTCCGTCGTCGGACTACAAGATTGACATCCGTGGTGTAGCCAGTATCAACAGCGGTGCCAAGCCGCTTATCCTGGTGGACGGTGTGGAGATGGACCTCAAGCGTGTGAACTCCAATGATGTGGAGTCGGTGAGTGTGCTCAAAGACGCTTCCGCAGCCGCTATCTACGGTGCCAAAGCCGCAGCGGGCGTGGTGCTCATCACCACCAAGACGGGTTCCGAAGGCAAGGCTCCTACCGTGACGGTGGATGCCAAGGCAGGTTGGAAGACCACCACTACCTCTACGGACTTTGTGTCGCAGGGTTTCTACTCGGCGTATATCAACGACATCTTCATGTATCAGCACGTGGGCTACAACATGACCACCTACACCGATGCCGACTATGCCGAACTGTGGATGCGTCTCGACGACACCACCGAGAACCCCGAGCGTCCGTGGACAGTCAAGCAGTTGGACGGCAGTTACAAGTACTACGCCAACTTCAACTGGTACGACCACTACTTCAAGAAGAACCGCCCCATGCAGGACTACAACGTGTCCGTCACTGGCGGCAACGACAAGGTGAACTACTACGTCAGCGGCCGCTACTACAACGAGATGGGTATGCTGGCGCAGAACACCGACCGTTGGGACAACTTCTCCACGCGCGGCAAACTGAATGTGAAGATTCGTCCGTGGCTGCGCTATGGCATGAACTTCAGTTATTTCAACTCCAAATATACATGGCCCGGCACCGAGTCGGTGCGCGAGGTCTTCCGTGTGGGTACGCTCCACGCGATGCCTTTCGTGCCGTCCACCAATCCTGACGGCTCGTCGGTGTATATGAACCATTATGTGTACAATGGTGCCGGCACGGTGGGCGACGGCATGAATGCCCTGCTCAACTATGGCAAGCACACCAACAGCGAGAAGAACAACGAGATGGTAGTGCAGAACCGCCTCGATATTGACCTCTACAAGAACCTCACTCTCTCTGCCGACTACTCGTTCACATGGCGCACCAAGGAGATTGGCAACCGCTCCGTGCTGGTGCCGTACTCCGAGAAAGAGGGCGTCTCTTCGTACATCAACAACTTCCGCTCGGTGGACAAATACAAGCAGACCATTGCGCGCTACCAGACGCACAACTACAACGTCTATCTCACATGGAACCCCACGTGGGACGACCATCACCTCACCCTTATGGGCGGTTACAACGGCGAGTACTATCGCTACCACGCCCTCACCGCCGAGCGTTACGACCTCATGACCGAGGAACTGAGCAACTTCAACTTTGCCAAGGGCGAGGTGACCGAACTCAGCGAGACGGTGCAGGAGGCGGTAACCAATGGTGTCTTTGCCCGTGCCAACTACGACTATGCGGGCAAGTACCTCTTCGAGGTCTCGGTCCGTGCCGATGGCTCGTCGCGCTTCGCCAAGGGGCACCGCTGGGGCGTGTTCCCCGCCGGCAGTATGGGCTGGCGTATGAGCGAGGAGCCTTTCTGGGAGGGTATCTCCGACTGGTGGAGCAACAGCAAACTGCGTGTCAGTGCCGGTCAGTTGGGCAACCAACTCGTGGGCTACTACGATGCCTACCAGACCATCAGCACCGACAACTCGTTCGACCAGTCCATCACGCTCGACGGCACGTCTGTCCTCCAGTACGCCACCGAGAGTTCGCCCAACGCAGGCGACCTCACGTGGGAGAAGATGACCACCTACGATGTGGGTATCGACTGGGGCTTCTTCCGCAACCGTCTCAACTTCACGGGCGACTTCTATGTCCGCAACACCACCGACATGCTCGTGGCGGGGCAAGGCCTGCCTTCCGTCTATGGTGCGGACGCTCCCAAGGTCAATAGTGCCGACATGCGCACCATCGGTTGGGAAATCTCCCTCTCGTGGCGCGACAAGCAACGCCTCGGCGGCTACGATTTCGAGTACGAGATTGCTGCAGGTCTGGGCGACTACACATCCAAAATCACCAAGTTCGACAACCCCACCCGCATTATCTCCGCAGGCTACTACGAGGGCATGACGCTCGGCGAGATATGGGGCTTCCGCTCGGGCGGACTCTTTGCCTCCGACGAAGAGGCTGCGGCATATCCTGTGGACCAGTCGCTGCTCTACGGCGACATCTTCAAGGAGGCTGTTGACGGCCGCACAGGTCCCCGTGCAGGCGATGTTTATTATCTTGACCTCGACGGCGATGGCGTCATCAGCAACGGGCAGGGCACTGCCGACGACTATGGCGACCGTGTCATCATCGGCAACAGCCTGCCGCGCTACAGTTACAATTTCCGTGTCGGTATCGAGTATTTCGGCTTCGACTTCAGCATGTTCTGGCAGGGCGTAGGCCGCCGCGACTGGTACCCTACCAACGAGGCTACCACTTTCTGGGGACCCTATTCGCGTCCGTATCAGGGCTTGATACCCTCCAACTTCATGCAGAACGTATGGAGCGAGACCAACCCTGACGCTTATTTCCCGCGCTACCGTGCCTACGAGGCACTCGGTTCGCAGAACTCCCTCGGACAGCCCAACGACCGCTACCTGCAGAACATCGGCTACCTGCGTCTGAAGAACCTCACCATCGGCTACACACTGCCGTGCTGGAAGAAGGTCTTCTCCGAGTTCCGTATCTATTTCTCCGGCGAGAACCTCTGGTACACCTCGCCGCTCAAGAAGTACTGCGACACCATCGACCCCGAGTCGGCAGCCGCACTCAGCCAAGCCATCACCTATGGCTTCTCCAAGTCGTTCACGTTTGGCCTGACCGCCACTTTCTAACAGGAGGACACAACAATGAAGAAATCTGTATTATTCAGTCTCACCGCCGCGCTCATCTTTCTGACCGCGTGCAATATGGACAAGTATCCGCAGGATAAACTGTCCCCCGAAACCTACTTCTCTTCCGAGCAGGAGTTGCGGCTCTACACCAACTATTTCTACTCGCTCATGCCTTCGGGCAGCGAACTCTACGGCGAGGAGGGCGACCATTTCGTAGCCCCCACGCCCAGCCGCGACGTGCAGGGTACGCGCCTCGTGCCGTCCACCGACAGCAAGTGGGACTGGACCGTGCTCCGCAAAATCAACTTCTACCTCGAGCACTCGTCCAACTGCACCGACGAAGACGCACGCGCCCACTACGACGGCGTGGCGCACTTCTTCCGTGCCTACTTCTATTTCCTCAAGGTGCGCAACTACGGCGATGTGCCTTGGTACGACGCGGTCATCGCCTCCAGTGACTCCGCTCTCCTCAACCAACCGCGCGACTCGCGGGCTTTGGTGGTGGAGCATATCCTCAGCGACCTCGATGCCGCTATCAGCGAGTTGCCCGATGCCCACACACCCTACGAGGTCAACAAGTGGACAGCCCTCGCCCTCAAGTCGCGTGTCTGTCTCTTCGAAGGCACCTTCCGCAAGTACCACGACGGCGATGTCTTCAACCCCGACCACCTGCCGTGGCAGTCGCTCCTCGAGCAGTGTGCCGATGCTTCCCTCACCCTCATCAACGAGGGCGGCTACTCGCTCTACACGCAGGGCGCAGAGCCTTATCGTGACCTCTTTGCCTCTCTCGAAGCCAATGCCGACGAGTACATCTGGGCACGACGCTACAGCAACGACCTCAACATCAAGAACAACGCCAACGCTTATTCCGTAGCGCGTGCCACGGGCTTCACCAAGCGTTTCGTGGATATGTATCTCATGGCGGACGGCACGCGCTTCACCGACATCGCAGGGCACGACACCCTCACCTACGTGGCTGAATGTGCCAACCGTGACCCCCGTATGGCGCAGACCATCCACACCCCGGGCTATATCCAAAAGGGTGCTGCCAAGACCGCTGCCGTGAACCTCAAGCAGACTTTTACCGGCTACAAGTACATCAAGTACGTCATGGAGAGCACCTACAACACGTGGGACGGCTCACTTGTCTGCCTGCCCATCTTCCGCTTGGGCGAGGTCTATCTCAACTACGCCGAAGCCAAAGCCGAACTCGGCACGCTCACACAGGCGGACCTCGACGCATCCATCAATGTCCTCCGCGACCGTGTCTCCATGCCGCACCTCGACCTCGCGGCTGCCAACGCCAACCCCGATGCATACATGGAGTCCTGCTACCCCAATGTGGAGCAAGGTACCAACAAAGGTGTCATCCTCGAGATTCGCCGCGAGCGTCTCATCGAGACACCCCTCGAAGGATTCCATTTCTGGGACATCATGCGCTGGCGCGAGGGCAAAGCCTTCACCCAACCGCTCCTCGGCATGTACTTCCCCCGTCCGGGCAAGTACGACCTCACGGGCGACGGCAAGGCGAATGTCCAACTCAATGCGCCCGGGCAGTCGGGTGGCGGCGGTATCGGTGTTACCAGCCTCACCATCGGCACCGATGTCATCCTCACCGGTGAGACGAGTGGCAACATGCAGGCATTCTCCGAACTCCTCTTCACTTTCGACGAGGACAAGGACTACCTCTATCCCATTCCCTCCAACGAGCGCACCATCACCAACGGCGCACTCACCCAGAACCCGGGTTGGAAAGACGGTCTGAACTTCTGATAATAAACAACAAACAATAACAACTTCAAATTTTATGCTTATGAAAAAGTCTTTATTCACAGTGCTCGCTATGGCACTCACCCTCAGCCTCAACGCTGAGCAGTACTTCTTCTCGCCCAACGGCGCAGGCGATGCAGACGGTTCGTCATGGGAGAACGCGGCCGCAGGCGAATACCTCGGCACCACCGTTGCCAATGCTGAACCGGGTACCGAGTTCTACATCATGGAAGGCTCCTATCTGCCCGACAATACCACCAACATGTGGTATATCCCGCAGGGTATCACTATCCGCGGTGGCTATCCCGCTACTGCCACAGGTACTACTACCGACCTCGACTACACCACCGCAGGCACGTCTGTCTTCTCCGCTGACCTCGACGGCGACGGCAAGGGCGACAACACCTCCTATGCCTTTGTTTACATGGGCATCAAGGACAAACAGGGCGACAAGGACGAGCAGTTCTACAAGGACACCCAACTCTCTTCCATTTGGGGCATCACTTTCCGCGACGGTGCCCGCACCAATGGCAAGTACTGGGGCAACATGGTCTTCCTCAAGCATGTCAAGGCGGATTTCCATTTCTGCCAATTCATCAATAATGTCTGTGTAGATGAGAAGAAAGAAGTCAACAACGCCGCTCTCGTGGCTTGGGGCTGCCAACTCCGTATGTTCGACTGCATCTTCCGCGACAACCAATCCTCCAACTCAGGTGCGGCGTTCCTCACCCGTGCACGCAACTCTGATTCAAACAACTCCGACCCTGCCAACAACGGCGTGGCACTCTTCGAGCGTTGCGAGTTCACCGACAACATCTGCCCGGGTACCTACGGCGGAGGGGCTGCCATTGCTGACAATGCAGGTACCACCTACTTCGTCAACTGCACCATGTCGGGTGCTTATTGCCAGAAGGCAGGTGGCGCATTCCGCAACTCTACCAACGACGTAGCCTTCTTCATCAACAACACCTTTGTCAACAACTGGACCACACAAGCCACCAGTTCCGCAGGCGATGGATTGTCTTCCGGCAGAAACAGTACTTCGTATTTTGCCAACAATGTCTTTGTCAACCCCGCCGAGCGTGACAAGTTCGACGCTGCCAACCACGCGGTTGTCTTCCTCCAGGAGGCTGATACAAAGGCTGTTTCCGCAGGCTACAATGTCTTCGGTACGCTCTTCGACAACGGTGGCAACACCTTCGCTGCCACGGACCGTCAGTCGGTTCTCGACAACATCTACACGCAGGAGAAGGTCTTCGGCACCAACACCCTCACCGACAACGGCGGATTCAGCAAGACCATCGCCCCGACACTCGACATCACGGGCATGACCCTCGCAGCCCTGCAAGCCGCTATTGCTAAGTGGCCTATCGAGGACGCTGTCAAAGAGGTCATGGACGTCACCCTCGACCAACGCGGCTACACACGTGCTGCCACCACCATGAGCGGCGCATTCGACAGCAACGCCACCAACCCCTCTACGGGTGTCAGCAACGTTACTGTTCCTGCTGCCGACAATACTGTCTACACCATCCTCGGACAACCCATGGGCACCGACATCGACGTCCTCCCCGCAGGTATGTATATCCAAGGTGGCAAGAAGTTTATCAAGTAATTACCAACCTGTTTGTTATCCGAATATCAAATAGGAATAAGTAGGATTTCAAACACGGTTTAATCCCCGTTTCGCAGAGGCTGCATAGCCCCGCTGTGCAGCCTCTGCCTTTATCCGCACCAATAATCCGCCATCAATCCGCCAACAATCCATCATCAATCCACCAATAATCCGCCACCTATACATCATCTCTACATAATTTAACACCGACTAAGCCTCGTGTCTTCCTCGGGTTAAGTGTATGTGATTAGTATGTGATTAGTATGTGATTAGTATGAGATTAGTATGTGATTCCTGTGACTATGTCGATACTTTGCGCTGGGGACGCGGACGCCCTTGCGGGGTCCCTATGAGCCCGTGGGCGAAATGGGGTGCTCTTCTCGTCCGCGATTGTTGGGTGACGACGCGGCTCGCGTCGTTAAAATACAAAAACGCATACCATAGCAAATTGTATATAAAATTAATGGTTAATTACACGATAATTATATGTTTATAATATGTTTATGAACCGTCTTTTAGTCTTTCTTACATGTATCCTCTGCGCCCTCCCTATGGCTGCCGCAGACAATGGCGTACATCGCTTTGCCACATTCAATATCCGTTACTGCAATCCCAACAACGGTGACACGGGCGACAAGTTATGGGCAAACCGCCGTCAGTATGTTACTCGTATAGTCACCGACTACGATTTCGATGTCGTCGGCTTCGAGGAAGTGGTGGGTAACAACCGCGACTCGCAGACGGGCAAGTCCCAACTGCAAGACCTCGTGGACCTCCTGCCCGACTACGACCATCATCAGTTCGAGCGTTCAGGCACCTCCTACGAATACAATGCCGTTTTCTACAAACGGTCCCGATATACCCTCCTCGACAAGGGAGGATTCTATGTCAATGAGCACCCCTCCACACCGGGCAAGGGTTGGGATTATTCCGACCACGAGAACCTGCCCCGTTGCGTAGCGTGGGTGCATCTTCGAGACAACGCTTCAGGGCAGGACTTCTATTTTGCCACTGCCCATACCAGTTACGGACCTATCCCGTCGGGCATTCACGGCGCACAGGTCATCAGTTCGCAGTTGCACGCTATCGCAGGGCAGACGCCCATTGTGCTGGTGGGTGACTTCAATATGGTGCGCACATCCCACGAGGAAGCCTATCGCGGCTACGCCTCTGTCTTCTACGATGCCGCACTTCAAGTCAATACCACCTGTCGCCCCAAGGGCAACATCACGCACACTGCGTCCAACTGGTACCCTGCCACCAGCCAGAACTGCCAGGGCAGTGAGTTCGACTATATCTTCTATGACCACATGACACCCCTGTCCCGCGAAATCATTACCGAAGATTATAATAGGAACATCGCGCCATCCGACCATTTCCCGCTCGTAGTCTCTTTCAAGTTGGGCAACGCCAATCACCCGACCTGTTTCTATGCGTCCAACCCCGATGAACTCCGTACCGCATTGGCATCTGCCACCATGCTCGACACCATCTGCCTCGCTGCGGGCGACTACACCCTCTCCGAGACCATCGTTCCCCAAGCCTCCCTCACTGTCATCGGCGGATACAACGCCGACTTCTCCGACATCATCGGCGAATCCACACTCCACCTTGCCGAAACGGGACAAGTGTTCTCCATACCTCACTACTACTCCTTGACTCTCCACAACATTGTCCTTCGCGATGGCAAGACCACTCTTTCGCAAGGGGGCGGCTTGATTCATAGCCACGGCAACCTGCTTTCGCTCAACCGGTGCCGTTTCCTCAACGCCTACTCTTCCACCATGGGCGGGGCAATCTGTGCCACCACACACAGCCTTTCTCTCAATGGTTGTTTTTTCTCTTGCGACACTGCTAAGCAGACGGGTGGGGCGGTGTACGCTACATGCCAAGCCACTCTCACTGTCCACGACTGCCAGTTCCGCAACAACTACGCTGCCGACGGCGCAGCACTCTTCACCAATGCCTACCGCACCGCGGATATTCAGTGCTCCTCGTTCACAGGCAACGGCAGCGAGAAGTACGGTACTATCCACCTCTTCCCCTACGAGTATGCCCTTTCGGCAAACATCGTCAACTGCTCTTTCCTCAACAATACCCTCAATGCCAAGAAGGGACTTGCCACCGTCACCAAACTCTATGGCGGCACGGGCGTGTATGCGAAGATGAACTCCAACGACCAACTCTTCAACATTGCCCATTGCACTTTCCTTGGCAACCGAACCTGTTTCACGGGCACCGCGGCTAATTTCACAGGCTCCACCCTGCAAATAGAACAGGGAAAAGCCTGCATGATGAACTGCCTGCTCTTGGCAAACACACTGGAAATCGCAGGCTCTGACCCTGTTTTTTCCGACTATACCGTAGCCGAGAGTGCCAATCTCTGGCGCGATACCTACAACCTGCACGCTGCTTCCGCCGATATTCCCAACTGGCAGTCGGTGCTCACCCAATCCATTGCAGGCACGTGGAGCGACGGTCGCTTCACCGCTACCGTACTCTCCGACGGAGCCTATCAAATCCTTGACCCCGTCTTGGCGGGCTACAACCTGTGCTGTCTGCCCACCACGCAACGCCTGTGCGAATCCGCTTTCGGATTCGATATCAATGGCGACGGCACCGTCACGGGCTACCTCACCTACGACCAACTGCGCCATACACGTGCCATCAAGTCCTGTATCGGTGCCATTGAGCACTCCCAACAATCCACAGACCTCACCGCTCCCGAGCAGTCTGCCGACCTTCGCCTTATTGGTGAACATACGTATCTGCTGCCCGCTGCCGACCATATCACCCTCTTCAACGCCGCAGGAGCGTGCCTTTGGTCGGGGACAGGCAACACCATCGACCTCTCGGCCTACCCGCAAGGCATCTATTTCGTGAACAATCACAAAATTATTCGCTGATATGAACCGACTCACATCTATCCTCTGTTTCTCTTTCATTGCACTCCTGTCCTTTGCACAAGACCCGTGGAGCATCACCGTGGAGAAACCGCTGCAAGGCGACTACTACGGTATCACTTCCGCCAACGGGCAGATAGGGTTGGTCTCCTCGCGCTCACCCCTCAAGGTGGACAAAGTGGTGGTAGGCGGACTCTATGACATCTACGCATCGGGACGCGTCAATAACTATTTCCCGAACATCAACCCGCTTGACCTCGAACTGAAGGTCAACGGCACCCGCTGCGACCGAGGCAATATCTCTGACTATACGCAGGACTTCTCTTTTCGCAACGGTGCCTTCAGCGGACACTTCTCTTTCCGTGACCTTGTGCGTGTCTCCTACATCACCGTCGCCCTGCGTCAGATGCCCTTTGGCTATATGACCGATGTCACTGTCGTAGCCACTGCCGACTGCGACTTGTTGGTTCTCAACCAGCACCGCGCACCCGAAGCACTCCGCAACGTGGAAGACTACTTCTCATACATCGACAACAAGGCAAACCCCTACACCACCGTCTATCCCCATTATGTGCTGATGACCACCACGGCGGACAGCCCTACCGCACGCCACCACTTGGCTGCCTGTACGGCTTTCCTGTTTCCTGACAACCCGTCGGGTGGGGTAGAGACCGAGATACGCCACCGCACCGACCGCGGTGTAGGACGCCACACCATGGAGTTCACCCACCACTTGCAGGCGGGTGACACCCTGCACTTTGCCCTTGTCGGCAACATCATGGGCAGCAACACCGTCCCTGACGTACGCAACGAGGTGGAACGCCTCACCGTCTATCAGATGTTGGAGGGGTACGACCGATTGTGGACGCGGCACAACAGCGCATGGCAGGCACTCTGGCAGAGCGACATCCTCATAGAAGGAGACGCACAAGCCCAACAGGATGTGCATTCCATGCTCTATCACCTCTATGCCTTCTTCCGTACCGGCAACGCATGGTCCTGTTCCCCGATGGGACTCAGCGGCTTGGGCTACAACGGGCATTGCTTCTGGGACACCGAGACATGGATGTTCCCCGCCCTGCTTCTCATGCACCCCGACATAGCCCGTGAGGCACTCGACTACCGCTTTGCACGACTCGGCAGGGCACGGCAGAAAGCCTATTTCTATGGCTATCAGGGAGCCCTCTTCCCATGGGAGAGTGCCGATAGCGGACAAGAGGAAGTGGCACCCAACAACATGTACCCGAACACCGAGCACCATATCTCAGGCGACATCGCTATCGCGGCATGGCAATACTATTGCATCACGCAGGACAAAGACTGGCTCCGCACTACAGGCTACCCGCTCATCTCGGAGACAGCGGACTTCTGGGTGTCGCGTGTGGACATCGATTCCACAGGGCGTGCCAATATCATCAACACTATTGGTGCCGACGAATGGAGCAGCAACGCGCAGGGCGGCAAACAGATTGACAACAACGCCTACACCCTCGGCGTAGCCATCACCAATCTACAACTGGCTACCAAAGCAGCCAAGACATTGGGTATCAAGCCCGATGCCGAGTGGGACAACATCGCCCGCCGCATCTCGTTCCAATACCTGCCCAACGGTGTCATCAAGGAGTACGACACCTACGACGGACAAGTCACCAAGCAAGCCGATGTCTCGCTGCTTGCATATCCTTTGCATATTGTCACCGACACCGCACTCATACGCCGCAATCTGGAGTACTATATCGACAAAGTGCCGGAGCGTCTCACTCCCGCTATGTCGAAGTCTATCTACACCGTGCTGTATTGCAGGCTGCGCCAACCGGAACGTGCCCTGTACTATTTCCGTGACTCCTACTTGCCTAACCTCAACCCGCCGTTCCGTGTGATGGCGGAGTTCAATGGCGGTACCAATCCTTACTTCATCACAGGCGCAGGCGGTACGCTGCAAACCATGCTCTTTGGTTTTGGCGGTCTCGAAATCACCGACAAGGGACTCCAACGCAAGTACGCACCACTGCTGCCCGAATCGTGGCAGTCCGTCACACTCCGCATAGCGGGACGCGAAGACATCGTCATCCGCTAATCACGAAAATAACGCAAACTACGTAAACTACAAAAACTACGATATCCATGACCCGAGCAGAATTTCTCAAGATAATGGGCGTTGGTGCAGCCACCCTCGCCATAGAATCCGTACCGGGGGCAGGACTCTTGCAGGCAGCCAACCCTGCCTCTCCCCTTGCCCTGGACAATGCCGCACCCGCCAAGTCCAAGAGCGGTGCCGAGCGTCTTGCCTTCGGATTGCCCGACCAGGAGGCACGTGTAGCACGTCCCGTAACCGCCATCGTTATCGGAGCGGGCTCACGCGGCAGCGTCTATGCCGCATACTCCGCACAGTATAAGAACGCCCTCCACATCGTGGGCGTAGCCGACCCCAACGACATACGCCGCACACAGATGGCTTCCGCCTACGGCATACAGGAGGAGCATTGCTTCCGTGACTGGTCCGAAGTGTTCCGTGTGCCTAAGTTTGCCGATGCTGTCATCATCTCTACCCCTGACAATATGCACTATGAGCCTTGTATGCGGGCACTGGCTATGGGATATGATGTGCTATTGGAGAAACCTATTGCGCAGACCGAACGCGAGTGCCGCAATATCCTTGCGCAAGCCAAGAAATACGGACGCATTGTGGGTGTGTGCCACGTGCTGCGCTATGCCCCTTACTTCCGTGCGCTCAAGCGCGTACTCGACGAAGGGCGTGTGGGTAATGTCATCAGTCTGCAGCACCTCGAACCCGTACGCTTCCACCACTTTGCGCACTCCTATGTGCGTGGCAACTGGCACTCCGCCGAAGCCACCACGCCGCTTATCCTTGCCAAAGCGTGCCACGACCTCGACATCATTCGCTGGCTATTGGACAAAACCTGCGAACAAGTGTCTGCCTTCGGGCACCTCACGTTCTTCCGTCGCGCCAACGAACCGCTCGGAGCATCAGACCGTTGTCTCGACTGTGCCGCAGAGAGCCAATGTCCGTTCTCTGCCCTGCGTATATATGAGAAACAGCACCGTTATCTCTATGTGTTTGACAACCTGCCAAAAGACCGAGCCCTCAAGGATGCCAAGATACGCGAGTACCTGCGCACTACCGACTACGGACGCTGTGTATTCCGTTGTCAGAACGACCAGCCGGACCACTATGTCTGCAACCTTCAGTTTGCCGACGAGGTTACTGCCTCACTCCAAGTGGAAGCCCTCACTTCGTATGGCGGACGCAAGACGCGAATCATGGGTACACGCGGTGACATTGTGGGCGATATGGAGACCTTCACGCTCACCGACTTCCTCACAGGCAAGAAATACGTATGGGACGAGGATATATCCAAGTTGCCCGGCTATGAGGGACATGCGGGCGGTGACTGGGGTATCGTCAAGGACTTCGTGCTGGCGGTTGCCAACCACGACGAGAAGTACCTTAGCAGCACCATCGATGTCTCCGTCGAAAGCCATATCATGGGTTTCAAAGCCGAAACCGCACGTCTCAACCACAAAATAGCCAAACTCTGACCTATGCAGCGAACTTTTTGTTTCGGGCTTCTCATAGCCCTGTTGGCAGGCTTTGCTTCCTGCTCCCATACCACGCAATACCCCAACCGTGCCGAGCAGATACGAGCCTCGTTGCTGGACCCCAGTAGCAAGCAGGTGCTGGTGGCATCGCACCGTGCCGATTGGCGCAACTATCCCGAGAACTCCATGGAGGGTATCGAGAGTGCTATCCGCATGGGCGTGGACATTGTCGAACTCGACCTGCAATGCACAGCCGACAGCCAGTTAATCATTATGCACGATTCCCGTCTCGACCGTACTACCACAGGCAAGGGACGTATATCCGAAATCACGCTTGACAGCGTGCGCCGTATTTATCTCAAGAACGGGGTCAATATCCGCACCCGCTACCGTGTGCCTACTCTCCGCGAGGTATTGGAGGCGTGTCAGGGGCGCGTGCTTATCAACCTTGACAAGGCTGACCGCTACTTCGACTTGGTGGTGCCTCTGCTTGAGGAAACGGGCACCACGCGACAGATAATCATGAAGGGGCGCAAACCCGCAGACGAGGTACACGCGCTCTATGGCCGTTACTTGGAAGATGTCATCTATATGCCCATCGTGGATATGAACGACTCCGCTTCCGTAACACTTGTGGAGCAGCACCTCCAGTCGGCTCCGTGTGCCTTTGAACTCTGTTATCGCGACGATGACCGCTATATGCAGCAGGCGCATACGTTGCTTGCAGGCAAGAGCCGTATATGGATCAACTGCCTGTGGGATACCCTTTGCGGCGGACACGAAGACGACCAAGCCATCACAGACCCCGATGCCCATTACGGTTATCTTATCCATACTTTGGGTGCCACTATCCTTCAGACCGACCGCCCCGAGTTCCTCATTCACTATCTGCAACAGCATAACTTACGTTAAACCATTAACAAACAAAGTTACCCCGCTTTGTGAGCCCCCTCTGTAGCAGGGTCCCCGCAAGCCTGTCAAGGCGAAGTGGGGTGCTCCTGAGGGGGTTGGGGGAGTCTCTCATGTTCTATTCCAAATCTCCTGCCGCAGCCCCGTATCAGGGCACCGAAGAACAAAAGCGCAAGCGTTTCAAACGTATGCAATGGTCTTCGTTTATCGCCATCACGATTGGCTACAGTATGTACTATGTGTGCCGTACCAGTCTCAATGTGGTCAAGAAACCTATCATGGACGCCGGCGTACTCGATGCCTCGCAGTTGGGACTCATATCCTCTGCCCTGCTCTTCACCTACGCCATTGGTAAGTTTGTCAACGGTTTCCTCGCAGACCATAGCAACATACGCCGTTTCATGGCTACGGGCATACTCGTTTCTACCGTTGCCAATATCATCGTGGGCATACTTGGACTGCTGACGCTCCGTCAGACGCTCATATCCTTATCGGCTTTCTATGTTATCTTTGCCATATTGTGGGGCATTAACGGATGGGCGCAATCCATGGGCGCACCGCCCAGTATAGTTGCCCTGTCGCGATGGTACGACGACCAGCATCGCGGTACGTTCTATGGCTTTTTCTCTGCCAGTCACAACTTGGGGGAATTCTTTTCCTTTCTCTTTGTCGGGGGCTTGGTCAGCCTTTTCGGTTGGCAATACGGGTTTATCGGTGCCGCAGTGGCAGGGACGATAGGTGTGGTGCTTATCGTATGCATGCTGTATGACTCGCCCGAGTCGCAAGGACTGCCCTCGCCCTCCATGCCCAAGGACAAGCCTGCGGGTGGCGGCTCTGTCGGCAAGGCACAACTATCCGTACTGCGCAATCCGTATGTGTGGGTGCTTGCCTTTGCTTCGGCGTTCATGTACATCAGCCGTTATGCCGTCAATGGTTGGGGCGTGCTGTATTTGCAGGAGGCGAAAGGCTACGAACTGGCATCGGCTACGCAGATTATCTCTATCAATGCTTTGTTGGGTATCATCGGTACGGTGCTCTCGGGATGGTTGAGTGACGTGGCGTTCCGTGGTAACCGCTATATCCCTGCCGTGACGGCGGGTGTGCTGGAGGTGATAGCCTTGGTGCTGTTCGCTTTCGGCGGCAATGCGCTGTGGGTGAACATCTTGGCAATGGTGCTGTTCGGTATTGCCATAGGTGTGCTGATATGTTTTCTCGGAGGTCTGATGGCGGTGGATATAGTCCCTCGCGAAGCCTCGGGTGCGGCATTGGGCGTGGTGGGTATAGCCAGTTACGCTGCCGCCGGACTGCAGGACATCGCCTCTGGCTTGCTCATCGACGGGCATAAGACACTCGTATCCGCTGCCGGCGAAAGCGAAGTGTTCCGCTACGACTTCACGTATGCGTTGTGGTTCTGGATTATAGCCGCCATTCTCTCTGTGCTCCTCGTCACCATCGTCTGGCACAAAGCCCGCCGGCAGCCCCGTAAAGATGAAGTTCTCCGTTAATGTCTGTTAATTGACCGTTAAAAACAGAGAATGGCACGTGATTAAACGTGTAATTTCCCATGAATTAACCACGGATTTTCAGGAGAAGAAACGCAACATTGCTGCAACAATCCTCCGTTAATGTCCGTTAATTGACCGTTAAAACAGAGAATGACACGTGATTAAACATGTAAGCCTTGAATTATAATTTTCCAGAGTAGGCAATGCAACTTTGCTGCAATATCCTCCATTAATGCCCGTTAATTGACCATTAAAACATATAATTACCTTTACGATTTATCAATGTACGAGGTACACAGACACCCTGATGGGATGGTTTAACAATTAAGGATTTGTAAATTTGAAAATGAACGCCTTGTGGGCGAGTATCAGATGCCACCTTTCTGAGGCGGTGGCTTGACCTAATGAGACATTCCACTGCACTATGCTTGCGGGAGCCCTGTGACTTTCGAAAGACGGTGCAAAGATAATACGGGAATGGGTGTTTTGCAACGATTCAAATCAATGAAATGCAAGCACTATATCGATTCAAATCGATAAAACCGAAATAATTACCTGATAATGAGTAGTCTATAATCTCATACTTTGCGCTGCAAAAATGTCTTTGAAAGTGCTTTTTTATGGA
>DLLA01000052.1 GCA_002479035.1 Bacteroidales bacterium UBA7574
GTATGGTACAAGGAATTAATCGCTCATTTATCTATGGCGTTTCGGTGTCCGGCGACAACTTTACGGACAGAATCAAAGAAACGCGCCGTCTGAAAATGGACTTTGAGAACGGTCTCAATGTGGTGCTCATCTCTCCCCGACGGATGGGGAAAACCTCCCTCGTGAAGAAAGTGCAACAGGTAGTGGATTCATCGATAGTTCACACCGTGTATCTGGACATCTACGACTGCAAATCGGAGTATGATTTCTACAACAAGTTTGCAGAATCCGTCCTCAAGCAAACATCCGGCAGAATGGAGTTATTCTTAGGAAAGACCAAGAAATTCTTAACTCGCTTGACTCCGAAAATTTCTTTTAGTCCCGACCCGACTGCCGAGTATTCGGTTTCGTTGGGTATTACCCCAAAGGAATATGCTCCGGAGGAGATACTTCAGTTGCCGGAACTCATTGCGCAGCAGATAGGAAAGCATATCGTGGTGTGTATAGACGAGTTTCAGCAAGTGGCGGAATGGTCCGATACATTACAGGTACAGAAACGTATGCGTGGTGTATGGCAGCATCAGAAGCATGTGTCTTACTGTCTGTTCGGCAGTCGTCAGCACATGATGAACAAACTCTTCCAAAGCAAGGCGATGCCGTTCTACCAATTTGGCGAACCCAATTATCTGCAACCTATCCCTACGGAAGACTGGATTCCGTTCATTCGTCAGAAGTTCACCGACAAGGGACTGACAATATCCGAGGAGCATATCCGTACCATTTGCGATACGGTCCATAATCAATCGTCCTACGTCCAGCAATTGGCATGGAACGTGATGATTAACACCGATACCGAAGTTACGGAACAGACCATACAGGCAGGCATCAGCGACCTGCTTATCCAATGTACGCCGCTCTTTATGGAGCAAACAGGAGGACTGTCAAGTTACCAAATGAACTTCTTGAAAGCCATTGCTGCGGGGCAACATAATCAGTTTACATCGGCATCCGTGCTTCAGGAATATCAATTGGGAAGCAAGTCCAATGTGGAGCGTATTCAGAATGTCCTGCGCGAAAAAGACTATATAGTATCCACTCCGGATGGTATTTTCCTCTCCGACCCTATTATGGAACTATGGCTGAAATCCAAACTCTAAGTTCCGAACACCGCAAGTCCGATAAAGTTCTCCAGCACTTTGTCTGACAATATGTCAAAGAATACTTTAGATTTTTACGCCATCATAGTTATTGTTTAGTCGTTATTTTGAGTACTTGGCGTTGGTTGTCGATTTCGATTTTGCCGAGACGTTGGAGGACGGATTGCCCGAGGAGCAAGGGGGCACGCTGGTTGCCCACTACCGAGGCACGGACGGCCTTGAGTTCCAAGCCGCCGAAGTCAATCTTCTGCAGGATGATATTGGTGCCAATAGAGATACTACCATCGGCAGTGATATACGCCGAGTTGCCCACGATGTCCTTTTTGCTCAAGTAGCCGTTCTTGTACATGAAACTTGCCTCTGTTTGCGAGATGGACACATTGCTTGCACCTGTGTCGAAGACAAAGGTCAATGGTAGTCCGTTGATAGAGCACTTCACCGTGGTTACTCCGTTGGCTGCAGAGAAGGGCACTTCTACCACTCGTTCTGTTTGCACCGCGTCTTGTGTGGTGGAATCCAAACGTGAGATACGCTCCTGTACTTGAGCTTCATAGACAGCCAACAGGCTATCGAAACGTGCGCCATGGATAGCGTGGAAGTCTATGTCGCGGCGGGCATAGGCATACTGCGCATGGTTGCTCTCAAGGTCTTGCGTCAGCAGGCGGAATGCATCCTCGGTCTTGCCCTGCAAGGCACAGAGGCAAGCGACATTGTACGTTTCTTCGTGCGCCAGGCTGTCTGCCACAAGAATGCTGTCCATACGGTGTGTAGCCAAGGAGTCCTGTCCCATAAAGTGCAACGCGAAGCAAACCGCACCGTTATTTCCTTTTGTTGCCTTCTCAAAGTCCATTCGTGCCGCCAACGTGTCCCCCATTTCCCAATAACAGCGTCCGCGCATATAGTTCAGGTATGGCTGCGGGGCAAGAGCAACTGCCATATCGTAGTCCTCTATCGCCTTTTGGTACTGCCCCGAGAACAGGTAGGCTTGTCCGCGGTCGTTGTAATAACCAGCATTGGTCGGCTCTTTCTCGATAATCGTATTCAGGTCGCGGAACATCTGCACCGTGCTATCCATATTGGCATAGATGTCTGCTCGTGCCTCCAGATAGCCGTAATCGGTGCTGTCTGCCTCTATTGCCAGATTGATAGAGCGAAGAGCCCTCTCAAAGTCGCCCAACTTCTCATAGACCCCTGCCCTGAAACTTTCCGTATATTGTTGCGGAACGATGCCTTCCAGTTTGTCTGCCGCACGCAATATACCTTCATAATCATGGTTATCACTTATTACATACATCTCGCAATATACCCAATTGGGGTCGTTGGGTGCCAGCCGTTGCTTCACGCGGAACTCCGTCAGTAGGCATTGACGCAGGACAGGAGGAAGATACTCCAGCAAATTGAGCGATTCGCGGTTCATGGGGGACTTCTCTAGACTCGCCACGATATGCTTGGCGGCATCCTCGTATTTGCCCAGATGTATCTCTGCATCGGCACGTGCTGCCAATGTCTGGTAGCCGGATTCTAACTTGTCGGCTTTCTCGAACACGGAGAGCGCATCGGTGTAACGCTTGGCAAACATATAGGTCTGCCCAAGCATATAGAGCCACTCCACAGAATAGGGTTCCATCTCCGTTGCCTTTTGGAAGTCTGCTGCCGCCATATCGTAGTTGTGCAGATAGGCGTAGTATCGTCCGCGGAAGTCATAATACTTGGTATTCTCAGGTGCAAGGCGTATGGCTTCGCTGAAGCAGTGCAATGCCTGCACGGTGTCCGTCAGGTAGTAGCCGTAGGCAGTGCCCATACGTGTATAGACATAGGCACGGTCCGCCTTGGCGTTCTTGGGCAGATACTTTAGCGCGTCATTGGCTGCATGGAGGGTGTTGCCTATCTCGTCGCGGTGCAAGTAGGCAAACGACAGGTACATATAGGCATAGCCGTTCTTGGGGTTGTCGGCTAACTCCTTTTGCAGGACGGAGATACCCTCTTCGTACTCCTCGTTGTTGATGAGTTCCTTGCCGCGTTGGTAGTTGTACGAGGCTGGTTCCTGCGGTTGTTTGGCAAAGGTTGTCGTGTAGCCCATAACAGCGGCTACAAGAATAAATAAGGTTCGTTTCATATTGCTGATTTGTTTTGTTTACGTAATTTCGACATAATAATCTGTTTCCCTATCATAGGGGGAAAAACATTAATTACCACAAATTGACCATTAATTTCACGTGATACATAACGGATATTGTTTAGTTAAATCCTATTTTACGTGCTTGCGTTTCTTTTTCTGCAGATGCAGGAAAATCTTGTTGTGCACGCGGGCGCAAGTTTTCCATGGTTTGCATCATAGCACCAAATCTCTTGTACGCAGAGTTAAACTCCTGTATGAATTCGCGGGCATTGCGGACATCTGCTCTGTAGAACGAATGTATCAAATTGTCCTGTACATGTGTAGGGGTATCCATATGTTCCGATGACAATGAAGCAGTCAGCACCGCTTGACCCAAAGGAGATACACGTTTGAGTTCTTCGTCTAATGTGGCATAGTCGAAAAGGACCCGAATGGCAGGACGTTCCGGCATACGATAACATTGCGCACGGAAGCGGATGTCGTTCTTGTAAATACACAAGTCACCCTCATCGCGTTCCCACTTGTAGCCATCTTTGGTCAATAGTTTGGTAACCCGATTCTCAAAACGGTGTACATCATGGGGTACGACAAGGTAGTTTTTTATAAATTGATACCCATAACACAGGACCGGTACGCCAAACATCAGCGTAACAAAGAAGATAAAAAGTGGTGACATATACTTTGTAATTTAGTTGTTAATTTTATGTTTGTTGCGTTGCCACCAAATCCAACCATATACGTCACGCAATGTATATGATGTATGATGGCGTTGGTTATATTCTTCTATCGTAACCGTGTCTCGTCCGTCAATAACCAAATTAGGTTTCATCCATTTCCTTAACTTCTTTGGTATAGGGCGTGGTCGATTACGGTAGCGATGATTACGATAAGTCCGAACCACCCATGCAATGGGATATATCGGCGACATTAACACAAACAACACCTTTTGCCATGAGGTGTGGATATTTTTCTTGTACCACCCTTTCGGCAAACTGAGTATGCCGATGAGACACCAACCGACGAAAGTCGTGACGACAATTATTGCTATGCGTATCATATTGTTTAGTTGTTTATTTTTTTGCGATTGGTTGTTGTTCCTGTACAGGATAGCATTCATGTACAACTATATAGGCACAACAAAAACACCTCTCTATTGACGGTGTCTATCAATAAAGAGGAGATTTTGTGTGAAATCTATCAGTGAGAAGAATTTTTTTTGAGATTTTATAGTAGCCCCGTCATATAGACAGGAACCAATTTGGTCATTCCGTCTTTGTGCAAATCCTTGGTATAGATTAGATACCGGTTGCCGATATATGCCGA
>DLLA01000017.1:0-200 GCA_002479035.1 Bacteroidales bacterium UBA7574
GATAACCTCCTGGTGCAGGAGTTGAAGGATGTGTTCGCTATTCATTGCGTATCAGATTAAGGGTATATATGCTGAATCAAAGTATTTACCAATTGTTTGTTGTTGAACAGTTCAGCCAACAACGCGGCTCGCTCGTCCATATCGCTACGGGTGAAGGGACGCTCGAAACACTCCCGACATAGTCGGACAATGTCGGCATC
>DLLA01000017.1:273-4047 GCA_002479035.1 Bacteroidales bacterium UBA7574
TAACTCGGTGCCTACCACCATATCGGGATTGACCACGACATGCCTGCCACGGTAGAGCACATGGAGCAGTTTGAGTTTGAGTCCCGTGCCCTGAAAGGTCATCAGGAGATGTATCTGTGCATCGGCAATGAGCGTCTGCATCTCTTGTTCGGACGGGCTATCCACAAGGCGAATGTTGGGCTGCTGTGCGGCGAGTGTCTGCAACTGCTTCGACGGGTGCAGCCCTGCAATGACGAAAGGCAAGTCGGGCAGTTGCGGCGCGATACAGGTGATGATATGCACGGCTGCCTTGTGGTTCTCGGCTACACTGAGGTTGCCATGGTAGAGGATATAGTTGCCCCTGTCGGAAGGGCACTCGGGAGTGTCCTCGGGGTGGAAAGAGGGTATATAAACCACAGGCGTAGCGGGGAACATCTGCCGGAAATGGGCTTCGTCCTGATGCGCTACGGCAAAGACAGCGTCGGCGGTAAGCAGGTGCTGCCGTTCGTAACGCTGCAGTTTGCGTGCCTCTATGGAGAAGAAGACCTTCTTCCACAACGACGGGGAGGCTTTGCCAAGGGCACGGTAGTAGTCGTGCTCGATGTTGCATTCCCTAAAGAACCGTGCGCGCGTGCGCAAGGCTGGGTGCGTAAGGAGTTGGCAGCAGACCAGTCCCTCAAACAGGATAGGGTAGTCGTCTTGCAACAGATGCGTCAGCAGCGGCTCCGTCGGTCTGCTCATAACAGCATAGGGCAGGGTGGAGAAGTTCTGCCAAAGGGTGGTGCGACGCGGGTAGTAGAAGACCTGATGGCACAGGCTTTCCAAGGCAGGTTCATGGTGAAGAGTACCCTTGTAGTAGCAGTGGAGAATGACACGGATTCCCGATTCGTGCAGTGCGCGAATCTTATAGAAAACATCAATCGCCCCGCCGTAGTTGGCAGGGTAAGGTATATCGAAACTGATTATGTGCAGATAGCGGGTCATAAGGATTGGAAGAGGTGCAGGAACTGCTCCGCCTGATGCAGGCGAGAGAACTGCTGCTTGTCGGTAACAGGTTGGCGGGTGAAGCCGCGGGTCTGCCACTCGTGATACTTATCTATGATAAAAGCCTTGATTTCATCGGGGTCGGAGGAGGCTAATCCTGCGTGGGTGTCGCGGATAGTCTGCGCCAAAATGCTCTCATCGGAAGGGGTACATAGTATCGGTTTTTCGCAACCGAGTGCCTCGAAGAACTTGGTGGTCATCATACCGTGCGCCGAAGGGTTGGTTAATACCAATAATATGCTACTTCGCCTGATTTCATCGCCCACCTGAGAGGTCGGGATGGGGTTGTGGTCGGGTGTGTGGAGGTTGAGTTGTATATCAGGTATGGCGAGTTCACGGACTGCCTGCTCAATGAGCGAGGTGCTCTGGAACTCATAGATACGTCCGATGTAGGTGATGAGGAACTTGTCTGCGGGTATGTCCTGCGGATAGAAAAGTGCAGGGTCGTAGCCGTTGTATATAAGGTGGACGTTGGCGTTGAAGCGGCGCAGGAAATCCACGTGCCACGGGGAGACGGTGGTGATGCAATCGGCATGGCGCAGGACACGGTTGCGCCGACGGATATTGACGGTGCGATAGAGCCGGCGGAAAGGTCGCGCCCACCACTGGCGGTGGGATTGCGACTGCGAGTCAGGCACCTGTTCGTCCAAGTCACGGATATCGACAAAGAGCGGGATATGGTGTTCGCGTGCTACGTCAAGGGCAGCACGAAGTGGGAACGTGGAAAAGGTAGTACAAAAGACAAAGTCGAAAGACCTTTCTTGCACCTGTCGGCGCAGCCAGCGTGAAAACTGCCTGTTGCGCCAGTCGGTGATGAGTGACCACAGGGCAAGCAACAGCCATTGCCACGAGTGGCGATAGTAGAGGGGCTTCTCGTGGATGGGATAGGTATGCGGGAAGTCGTGGGATTGGAACTGTTCGGTATAGACGATGGGTTGGCAGTCGTGCTGCACCAGATAGTCACAGAGAAAGCGCAACCGCGGTATGAACGACGGTTGGCTGTACGGGTCGGAGACTATGAGGATACGGCGGGTCATGCTACTGTGCGAGGAGGGTGAGGAGTTGAGGGTACAAAGAGCGGTGGTAGGTGGCGGGATTGATGCTCGTGTTATGCCAGAGAAGCACGATTTCACCGCTGTTCTGGTGCACTTTGTTGAAGAGTCGTTCGCACTCGAAGAAGGCTTCGTCTTCGGAAAGGTGCATGTAGTGGTCGGCACTGAGGGTGCAGTCCATGACGGTGAGGGGGTGGAGGGTGAGGGGGGTGAGCGTCATGGTCTTGGGATTGATGAAGCGGACAGGGCGTGTGGTCTGCAGACGGAAACCGATTTGGTCGGGGAAACCCATGGTGAAGTCGTCCGTAATGCCCGCGTCGGCAAGGCGTTGCATCTGGTCAATGGAACATCGGAGATAGTGACTGCGGTGGTATCGCCAGTCAGGGATTGCGGCACCGAGAGCCTTATCCATGTCGGGCATCGGCAGGTCGCCATAGTAGGACGAGTGCAAGCCCAGCAGGGCACCGCTGCGATGGAGCAGATTGGCAACGTGGTGATAATCACGTCCTTGCAGGTCGTACTGCGGGTAGTCGTACGCGCGCCCGCGCGTGTACTTTATAAAATATATGCGTGTGGTGTCAGGGAGCAGACGGTCCTGCGCGATGAGCCACGGGAAGGTGCAGGCGGGGTCGTTGTGCAGATTGCGCAAGGCTGCGCGTACCTGTTGGCGTTGCCCGCGGAGGATACCCCCGACGGCTCCGCGCAGGTGGCGGAAATGCTCGATGGTGTCCACGTCGTGGGTGAGGTAGATATGGCTGAAACCTGCGTCGGGCAGGGGCAGGTCAAGCAGTTTCATCAAGAACCGCGCGTACTCGTCCACGATAGGGATGAGGAGGCGGTTGTCCTGCCCCAGCACGGAGTTTCGTGCGGTGAAGCGACCGTGTTCGTCACGGTCGGCACAGAGGAGTTCTTCGGCACGCGAGATGAAGAAGAACGTGTTGTAAATCAAGTCAGTATGAACAACGAGCGTGTCGCCGACACGTTCCACTTCGGGGTGGGCGAAATCGGGTATGACAAGGTCGGTGCCGAGGTGTCCGCATGGCACGATGACGACACGGTAGCGGCTCCACTGCGTGGTGTCCGCGGTGTAGCCGACCTGCGTGGCGGCGGTGGTGTCGCCATAGAGCAGGAATGATTTGATGTAGTCAATTATCTCGTTCATACTTGGTGGGCAAGTGCCTTGCGGCAGGGTGCCAAAAGTGTGAAGTATTGTTAAAATATCGTCGTTTTATCGGTTGTCTATCGTTAGCCTATCCCTTGCTTATCCTCTGCTTATCCCTTGCTGTTTGACCCGAGGGTGATGCGGGGAAATCTGTTAACAATTGTTTGCATAAATCACGAGTCTTCGCTGAGGATTTCCCATTCGTACATACGCTGTTCGATTTCGTGCTTGATGTGGTCGTAGCGTTGGAAGTTGTCGGGCGTCTGGTTGGCGGGGTCAGCAAGGAGGGCTTCGATGTCCGATTGCTCCTGCTCGAGGCGGACGATGGCGGCTTCGATGTCCGCGATTTGCTTCTCGCGCTTGCGGCGGGCAGCAGAGGCTGCCTTTTGGGCGGCGTAAGCACTCCGTGCGTCAGTGTCGCTTCGCTCGTTGTTTTCGTTGGTTTTCGTAGTTGTCGTGCGCTCCAACTCTTGGAGATTGTCGATTTTCTTGGCGCGGAGGAAGTCGTAGATACCGCCGAGGTGCTCGCGCACCTTG
>DLLA01000035.1 GCA_002479035.1 Bacteroidales bacterium UBA7574
CTCACGGGGCAACTCACGCAACGCACGCAATACATTCAGCGCACCAATCCCTGTCACTACTATATCCCATACCGAACCGTCCTCCATCTGCCATTGTCCGCAACCGTCTGCATTGACTTCCGCCAACATCTTGCCACGCAGATATTGGGATATCAATTTCTGTTCACCAACTATATCGCCCTCTTCGGCTATCAAAATCAAGTTGTTCATATTTTCTTCATTATATACTTACACAATTTCTACCTATTCACTCCATAAAATATATATAGTATTTATAGAGAAATCTATTTGTTATTTTATCACGCTGATAATGTTCATAACTGACCAATCTAACTCAATATCAACTGGTTACTATTACCGACAAATTCACTTTCAACCCTCACACATTGGATAACTTTCAACTATCAAATCCAACCAACAATGACTGCATGTAGGTGTTGATAATTCTGTTTATAACCACTTCTTCAGTTTGAATATCAGCAAGATAATCAGTGTAAACACCACCATTAGTCCGATAGCAAACGGATAGCCTAATTTCCAGTGCAGTTCGGGCATGAAATCAAAGTTCATACCGTACATACTTGCGACGAGTGTGGGCGGGAGGAAGATGACATTCACCACGGTGAATATCTTGATTATCTTGTTCTGCTCGATATTGACGAGACCGAGGAACGTATCCTGCAGGTAGTCAAGTCGGTCAAAGCCAAACCGCGTATAGTCGAAAAGCGAGTTGATGTCCTTGATAATCATCGTCAGACGCGGTTGCAGTTCGGCAGGAAAGAAGTCGCATTTCAGGAAGTTGCTGATGACACGCTGCTTGTCCATGATGTTCTGACGGATAATAGTCACTTTTTCCTGCAAGTCCTTGATTTGGATGAGCACATCCTCGTCCACATGGTCGCTGGCGTTGATTTCTGAGGACAGGTTGGTAATCATGTCGGTGGTGTCCTCAATCATATCGGCGTCTTTCTCGACACGCGTTTCCATGAGGGCTACCAACACATGATACCCCGTCGGGAAGTTGCGGGTGTTTACGAACATCTTCTTCACCGTCTCGTTGAAACTATCCAACTCCACGCTTCGGGTGCTCACAAGGATGCTGTTTTTCAATATGAAGTTCACAGGCTCCACCTCGAAGTCGTTGCGCAGGAAGTTGGAGTTCGCCACAATCGAGTCGTCGGTCTGTATGTACCGCGACGACATCTCAATCTCTTCCATCTCCTCATCTTCCTGAATATCAATCTTCAGGAAGCCCTCGAGCAAGTCCTCGGTCTTGTCGCTGACGTCCAAGAGGTCAATCCAGATAATGTCTTTCTTATCAATGGTCTGCAGGGTGTTCAACGTCTTTGAAACCTTTATTTTATCGTTGTCCTTATAGAATATTCTGAGTTCTGCCATGATTTTTTTTGTTTGCTGCGGGCGTTTGTTGCGTCTCGCAAAGGGTTCTACAAGTGGAAAAGGTCTCTATCGACGGCACACCTTTGCTATCTACCTTTTCCGTCTATCATATTGGTTAGTCGGATAAATTCCTCCACGCTTAGTTGCTCGGGGCGCATCGTGAATATGGGTTCGGACAGCAGCGGGTTGTCTTTTCCTACCATTTGCATCAACGAATTGCGCATCTGTTTTCGGCGTTGGTTGAAGGCTGTCTTGACCACTTGTCTGAACAGTTGCTCATCACAGCCCAATTCTCGGCGGCGATTGCGCGTCAGTCGCACAACCGCCGATTTCACCTTGGGCGGAGGTGCAAACACATTCTCGTTCACCGTAAACAGATACTCGATGTCATAGTACGCCTGCAGCAGCACGCTCAGTATGCCGTACGCCTTTTTCCCGGGCTTCGAGGCAATGCGCTCTGCCACCTCTTTCTGTATCATACCCGAGCAGACGGGTATGCGGTCTTTGTACTCCAGAACCTTGAAAAATATCTGACTGCTGATATTGTACGGGTAGTTTCCTATCACGCAGAACTCCCCTTCCGGATACAACTCCGCGAGGTCCAACTTCAGAAAGTCGCCCTCTATCAAATGCAGTTCGGGATACCACTCTCTGAGGTACGCCACACTCTCGCGGTCGAGTTCTATCGCCGTGAGGTCAATGTCTTTGTTTTTGAGGAGATATTGGGTCAGAACACCCATACCCGGTCCTATCTCGAGGACACAACCGGCAGTAATGGTTTCAGCAATCCGTTGGGCGACACTCAGGTCCGTCAAGAAGTGCTGACCCAGAAATTTCTTGGGGCGTACTTGCTGCATTCTCTTGATGATGGTCGTCCATAAAATAATTGCTTGGTTACCACCGAAAACCCGCAAACGCCTACCACAAAAATTTGCGTGTTCCGCTATTTTGTCGTACCTTTGCGGTTGCTTTCGATTTCGACTGCAAAATTACTGCTTTTATTTTGAAAATGCAAAAACTGTCGCGACTAATCACCCGAATCATTGATTTTTTCTACCGACCTTTCAGCCGATATATCCCCGAACAACTCTTCCGCTATGCGGCTTGTGGTGGGGGTAATATGCTGTTGGACTGGGTGTTGTACTTTCTGATGTACAATTTCGTGGTGGGGCACAATCTGGTGTATATTCCCCTTCATTGGCACTTTTTCGGGCTGTCCGAGATATGTATCACGCCCCACATTATGGCACTCTGTATAGTCTTTCCCATCACGCTCCTGACGGGTTTTTGGCTTAACAAATATGTAACCTTTACCCAATCCTCTCTCCATGGCGCACGCCAACTGGGGCGGTACATTCTTATTGTGCTTGTCAATCTGGCTATCAACTATTTCGGCCTCAAACTGCTCGTTGATGGTGCGGGACTCTACCCCACCCCGTCCAAGATGATTATCACCGTCATCACCGTCACTGTCAGTTTCTTCGGGCAGAAGTATTTCTCTTTCAGGCGTTAAATCCTATTTTTGTCCAATGTTTAATTGCTATTTACATCAGGACTTCATCGCGAGTCTGTCGCGGGTCTATCGCGGGTCTGTCGTAACTAATATGTAATTGTTTCTATGGCACACAACAATCAGCACACACCTTATATTTGGCAGGAGCCTAAGCAGAAGCCTTATGCGCTCTATATTCACGGTTTGGGTTCAAGTGCCAAATCGGGTACCAAGTCTTCTTTCGGGCGGTATTTCGACCAATACGAGTGGCTCTCGCCCGAAATCACACACGACCCTTATGAGTCCCTTGATATCCTTAATCAGTGGTCTGACGCTTTCCAACCCGCTCTCGTGGCTGGCACGTCTATGGGCGGTATGCTCACCCTCTACGTCAATGCCCCTGACGCTACGAAAATTGCCGTCAATCCGACTATTGAGATGGAGCATGTCCTTCGCAAACTCGGCTATGGGAAACACCCGTACTTGCAGGAACGCGAGAATGGGGATACTGAATATGTGATTGACGAGCAGATGATTAGACGCTTTATCACCTTTCGTGATGAGCACCGGATACTACCAGGGTCCCGCAATATCGCCCTCTTTTCCACGGACGACGAGTTGGTGGGCAAGGAAATCACCAAGCGCAATGCCGCACTCCTTGCGGAACTCGGTTGGGAAATCCTGTGGTCTCCCAAGTTCGGGCACCGCGTCAACGAGCAGGCAGTAAAAACAGTCTTACAATACCTTAATAAATAGTGAACAATATGATGATTGATACACATTGCCATATTGACGACCCGCAGTATGCGGAAGGGTTAAACGCATTTTTGGCAGCGCAGAAAGAGGGTGGAGTAGAGTACATATTGGTGCCTGGGGTGGACGAAACGTCGATACATAGTGTGTTGGACGTGTGTGACCGCTATCCGGATTACTTGTTGCCTGCCTTGGGACTGCATCCCGAGAATATCACGGAACATTGGCAGATGCAACTATCGCAGATACATACTGCCATTGAACAGCGGCGACAAGCGTGCAAGCCGCTGATAGCCATTGGCGAGATAGGGCTGGATTATCATTTCGACACCGCTTTCCGTGCAGAGCAGCAGGCGGTACTGCGCGAACAGATGCATTGGGCGGCAGAGTGGCATCTGCCCGTGATGATTCATAGCCGGGATGCAACGGAGGACTGCCTGCGGATATTACGTGAATATCCGATGGTAAGGGGCGTGATGCATTGTTTTAGTGGCAGCCGTGAGGTAGCAGAACAGGTACTGCAGATGGGGTACTATCTGGGCATTGGCGGGGTGCTGACTTTCAAGAATTGCAAGTTGGCGGATACGTTGGCGAATGTCCCGTTAGAGCGGTTGGTATTGGAGACGGATGCCCCGTATATGGCACCCGTACCACACCGTGGGCAGCGTAATGAGAGCCGTTGGATGGCGTTGGTGGCTGCACGATTGGCAGAGATATATCGTTGTGAGGTGGAATATATATATAAGGTTACAAGTGCGAATGCAACAGCACTCTTCAAAATAAAATAGCGAAAAAAATAAAAAAATAAGTGCGCTGTTGTATGTATATCAGATATTTTTCGTAACTTTGCGCCGCTTTTGTGCAAATTAGGTTTGTGCAGGGGCTATGTAGTAAACCTTAAATATAAAGGGGAGAGATGCTCGAGTGGTTGAAGAGGCACGCCTGGAAAGCGTGTAAACTCCAAAAGGGTTTCCGGGGTTCGAATCCCCGTCTCTCCGCAAATAAACTAATAACTCAACAAAAAACGAATAATCGTATGAAAAAAGTTTTTGCAACCCTTACGGTATTGGCAATGTTCGCCTTCAATGGCGTTGCTGTAATGGCTCAAGACGCAACGGACACTATGCCCGCTGCCGAGGAACAAGTAACTGAAGATACCGCTGCTGTGGAGACAGTGGCTGTAGAGGAGGCTCCCGCTGCTCCCGAGGCAGAAGAAGGCGGTCTCGTGGCTCTTCACAAGACATTGAAAACCAAGTTCATCGAAGGTGGTGCAGGCTTTATGGCTGCTACTCTCCTCTGCTTGGTATTTGGTTTGGCACTTTGCATCGAGCGTATCATCTATCTGAGCCTGAGCAAAACAAATACAAAGGCTCTCCTTGCCAAGATTGAGAAGGCTCTCAACGAAGGCGGTATCGAGGCTGCACTCGACGTTTGCCGCAACACTCGCGGTCCTGTGGCAAGTATCTTCTACCAGGGTCTCAGCCGTTATGACGAGGGCGTGGACGTAGTGGAGAAGACCGTTGCAAGTTACGGTGGTGTGCAACTCGGCCTCTTGGAGAAGAACCTCTCGTGGATTTCCCTCTTCATCTCTATCGCTCCGTCGTTGGGATTCTTGGGAACCATCATCGGTATGATTCAGGCTTTCGATAAAATCCAACAGGTAGGTGACATCTCGGCTACTGTCGTTGCCGGCGGTATCAAGGTCGCTCTGTTGACCACCCTCCTCGGTTTGATTATCGCTATCATACTTCAAATATTCTACAACTATATCCTTAGCCTTGTTGAAGGTCTGGTAAACGAGATGGAAGACAGTTCTATCAGCCTGCTCGACCTCGTGGTTAACTACGACGCAAAACAAAAGAAGTAATCTATTTTGCATCGCACAAAACGTATTTAGTTAAACTTGCAAAATTTGATTATTATGAAGAATTATAAGTTATTACCTAAGATTACCGTTCTGGTACTCTTGCTGGTGGGCATCGTCGTTTCGGTGATGTTCTACGCCGGGGGCTCCGAGGGTACTCTTGAGGTAGCAGGAGACTTCCTGAATATACCTTATTTCACCGACCTGTTCCTTGGTTGGAACTATATCTTGGTGGCACTTGTTTGCCTCGTTACGCTGGCTGTAGTCATCTGGGGCTTTGTCAACACATTCAAGGTGGACAAGAAGAAAGGCTTCACGCAGTTGGCTGTCGTAATCGGGTTCGTACTCGTATGCGTGGCATGCTGGTTCCTTGGCAGCCCCGAGAAGATGGAAATCCTCGGCTATGAAGGTACCGACAACGTCGGCACTATGGCTCGTATGAGCGATGCTATCATGTATCTCACCTACCTGCTCACTGCCGCTACCGTTATCACCCTCGTATGGGGCGTTATCTATACTAAATGTAAGAAGTAATTATCGTCGGTTATGGCAAAGAAAATTCCGCAGATCAACGCCAGTTCTATGGCTGACATCTCGTTCTTGCTGCTTATCTTCTTCCTGGTGACCACCTCTATGGACGTCAACCAAGGATTGGCACGCCGTTTGCCGCCTCCCATTCCACCCGATCAAAAGATTGAGGACACCGACATCAACAAGCGCAACTTGTTCGTTGTCAAAATCAACTGGGAGAACAAACTGCTTGTACAAGGGCAGCCGATGGATGTACGCCAACTGCGCGCCAAGGCGAAGGAATTCATCTCCAACCCCGAGGATGACCCCAATATGCCGAAACTCGTCGAAGAGGATTTCGGTGCTCCGTTTGGGACATTGAAGTACACCAAAGACCACGTCATCTCCGTCCAAAACGACGCGGAGACACAGTATCAGGCGTACCTTGAGGTGCAGAATGAATTGGTAGCCGCCTACAACGAGTTGCGCAACGAGTGCGCTGAACAGTACTTCCACAAGACGTACAACGAGTTGGACGAAGACCAACAGAAGCAAATACAGAAGATTTATCCTCAGAAGATTTCCGAGGCTGAACCTAAAAACTATGGAGGAGGACAATAACCATGGCAAAGATTCGTAGAAATGAAAAGCGTGAGATGCCGGCGCTCAATACGTCGTCACTCCCTGACATCATCTTCATGTTGCTGTTCTTCTTCATGTCTGTAACCTCTATGAAAGAGGTCAATATGAAGGTGCAGATATCCAACCCGCAGGCAACCGAACTCACCAAGTTGGAGAAGAAGTCCCTTATCCGCTACATCTATGTCGGTACTCCTACCGCAGAGTTCCGCAAGCAGTACGGTGCCGAGACACGTATCCAGCTGGACGACGCCTTTGCAGAGACAAACGAGATAGGCGATTATATCATCAACGAGCGTTCCTCTATGAAGGAGTCCGACCAAGGTCTGATGACCGTCTGCATCAAGGCGGACAAAGAGACCAAGATGGGCATCATTGCCGACATCAAGCAGGAGTTGCGTCGCGCCTATGCGCTGAAAATCACGTATGCTGCCACACAGCGTACCAGTTACTAATCAAGACTACTTGCAAGACAAGATAGAAGAAGTTTTTGTTCATATGCGGGAAGAGGTTGTCTGACAAGTGCAGGCAACCTCTTCTTCTTATGCTATGAACAATGGTACTATCTGTTATGATAAACGGTGCAACTCACATCGTCAATAAAAACCCACCATCTTCGAAAGTGAAAGAAATTCCGCCTTACCGCATATTAACTATTAACCATTACTTATTACTACTATTAACTCGACTTCATGTCGGGTTAATAGTATGAGGATTAGTATGAGATTAGTACGAACTATGTTGAA
>DLLA01000065.1:0-3620 GCA_002479035.1 Bacteroidales bacterium UBA7574
GGTTGTGGAACGGAGTGTGACGTCCACCTTCCTCTTTCTTCAGGATATAAACCGAAGCCTTGAACTCGCTGTAAGGTTTAACAACACCCGGGTGGGTGATAACCATACCACGGCGAACCTCGTCTTTGTCGATACCACGGAGCAACAGACCTACGTTGTCACCAGCCTCACCTTCGTCGAGCAACTTACGGAACATCTCAACGCCGGTTACAACCGATTTCTTGCCGTCTGCACCGAGACCAATCAACTGAACCTCGTCACCTACCTTAACAACACCCGTCTCAATACGACCGGTAGCAACAGTACCACGACCAGTGATAGAGAAGACGTCCTCAACAGGCATCAAGAAAGGTTTGTCAACGGCACGTGTAGGCAATTGAATCCAATTGTCAACAGCGTCCATCAACTCCATAATCTTGTCCTCCCACTCAGGTACACCGTTCAATGCACCAAGAGCAGAACCACGGATAACAGGAGTATTGTCGCCATCGAAGTCATAGAAAGAGAGCAACTCACGCATCTCCATCTCAACGAGGTCAAGCATTTCGGGGTCGTCCACGAGGTCGCACTTGTTCATAAATACAACCAAACGCGGAACGTTCACTTGGCGAGCCAACAGAATGTGCTCACGTGTCTGAGGCATAGGACCATCAGTAGCAGCCACTACGATGATAGCACCATCCATCTGCGCAGCACCGGTAACCATGTTCTTTACATAGTCAGCGTGCCCCGGGCAGTCAACGTGTGCATAGTGACGGGTAGCGGTTTGATACTCAACGTGAGCGGTATTGATAGTGATACCACGCTCTTTCTCCTCGGGAGCGTTGTCGATAGAATCGAAAGAACGCATCTCGGAGAGACCTTTCTTAGCCAGCACCATTGTGATGGCAGCGGTCAAAGTAGTTTTACCGTGATCGACGTGACCAATAGTACCAATGTTCACGTGCGGTTTAGAACGGTCAAATTTTTCTTTTGCCATAATTCTAGAATTTAGATATTAACGTTAATACTATTTTTATCTTATCCATTTTACAAAGCACAATACTCCCTATACATTGGAAGTATCGTTGCCCGGTATTTGTTGGAGCTGATGGCGGGAGTTGAACCCGCGACCTCATCCTTACCAAGGATGCGCTCTACCACTGAGCTACATTAGCATACGAGGTGCGCGATGTCCTCGTTTTAGCACAAAAATGGAGCGGAAAACGGGACTCAAACCCGCGACCCCCAGCTTGGAAGGCTAGTGCTCTATCGACTGAGCTATTTCCGCAGATGTCCGCTTCCGCGTGTATTATATAAAGTGTGGGTGCGGATGGATTCGAACCACCGAAGTCGAGAGACAGCAGATTTACAGTCTGCCCCATTTGGCCACTCTGGAACACACCCTTTGTTAATTAAGAATGAAGAATGAAGAATTATGAATTGATACTCACGTTTCATTCCTCACTTATCTTACTTCAAAGAACATCCTTTGAGCCTCTAGTCGGACTCGAACCAACGACCGCTGGATTACAAATCTAGTGCTCTACCAACTGAGCTATAGAGGCGTTTGCTTTCCAACTCGCGTCGTATTTGGCGGAAAAGCGGTGCAAAGGTACTGCTTTTTTCGGAACCTGCAAAATAAATCTGCAAAAAATATGATTTTTTATGCATTTTGTTTGCAAGAGACGCCTACACCTATTTATATATAGTGCCTCAAAAAATGCGCATGGCGGCGGGAAAGTATCAACATAAAATGAAGGAAAACCACACCCGAATAATAACAAATAAACATATAATTACCATATAATTAACCATTAATTTCAAGCACTCTTGCATGTGCTACCCGTTAATGAGAGACAGCCCAAAACATAAGGAATAGCACCCCAAAACAAGGGTTGTACAAGTCCGCCGAAAGCAGTATTTTTGCAGTAAGAAACGAATTTCGGGAAAATATGACACACAAGACACAAGCCATCGTACTATCCGTCGGGAAGTACTCCGACAATGCCAATATACTGCACCTGTACACTGCGGACAACGGCCGCGGGGCGTTTATGCTGTACGGCAACAGGTACAAGGGCGTGCTGACCCCGCTCTCCATTGTGGAAGTGACGACCTCAAACCATGCGCGAGGGGGATTGGCATCGGTAACCTCCGCATCGTTGGTGTACACGCCCAAACATCTGAATGTGGACGTGAAACGGCAATGTGTGGCTATGTTCATCGCCGAGATGCTGAGTCTGACAGTGCGGCATCCGATGCGGGATGAGGAGTTGTACGAGTGGCTATGCCGTATGGTGCGTGAGTTGGACTGCGGCGAACAGGTAGAAAATCTACATTTGCGATTTTTGATAGACTACACGGTATTTCTGGGCATCGGCATTGACGCGGCAGAACACCCCGAGTGGTTTGTGTCACCCACCTCGCGAAGTGAACGGCAGCAGCACCTGAAAGAGATTTGCGCGTATTACGAAGAACACATTGAGGACTTTCGGGAACCCAAGTCCTTAGACGTACTCATGGAAGTATTTGATTAGCCTCAGCCGCCGACATCCTCACGACATCCTCTCGGGAATCACCCGTTAATCACCCGTTAATCACCCGATAATCACCCGATGAAGACCCGAGAAAGACACGATGGAGTCAGGTGCCTATAGTTTGGAGAGGGCGAGATTCTCTTTGGCAGTCATCTGCGCTTTGGTTTCAGGGGTCTTGTCGCCCTGCCCCGTGAGGTGGAGAATGCCGTGAATGAGAATGCGGTGCAACTCCTGCGAGAAAGTGGTGCCTACCTGTTCGGCGTTGGAGCGGACGGTGTCGAGCGAGATAAAGATGTCGCCGCTAAGCCGGTCGGGGGTGGAATAATCAAAAGTGATAATATCCGTGTAGTAGTCGTGCTGCAGGAACTGACGATTGACCTCCAATATGCGGTCGTCGCTACAAAAGATGTAGGTGATGTCGCCTACCGTGAAGCCGTAGTCAGCGGCTACGGCACGAATCCAACGCTCTGCGTGCGCGCGGTCGAACGCCGGCATGGATACTTGGTCACAAAGAAACTGAAACACCTTGATATTTACGATTTACGAATTTACGATTTACAAATTTGCGAAGTAAGGTCAGCCAAAAAAGATACTTGCGATGATGAAAGCGGCTACGATGCCCACAAAATCACTGATGAGACAACAAGCGACGGCGTGGCGCGTATTCTTGATTCCGATACTGCCAAAATAGACGGCGAGGACGTAGAAAGTGGTGTCGGTGGTGCCTTGCAGGATACAGCAGAGCCGCCCCACCAAAGAGTCGGCACCGTGGGTGGTCATCGCCTCAATCATCAATCCGCGCGCACCGCTGCCCGAAAGGGGCTTCATGAGTGCCGTAGGTACTGCTGCCGCCATATCGGGGTTGATACCACACCATTCAAAGCAATGTGCCAAGCCCCTCTCCAACAATCCCATCGCCCCGCTGGCACGGAACATACCCACCGCCACGAGAATGGCAATGAGGTAGGGGATGATGCCGACGGCAGTCTTGAAACCGTCTTTGGCACCATCGATAAAAGTGTCGTACACATTGATATGACGCGTCATGGCTTGAATGATGAACCAACATATCACACCCAACAAAAGTACCGCCGCCACAAG
>DLLA01000065.1:3666-4207 GCA_002479035.1 Bacteroidales bacterium UBA7574
TGGAGATGCGGTTGAGGGTGGCTTCCGGCAGACGTTGCGCCGCGAAAAGCAGGGCTCCGACGAGGATAGTCAAGCCAATGATGGTGCCGAGAATAACTTTGTCCCATATACGGATATGCTGGGCGACACAGCAGGAGACGAGTCCGGCAAGGGTGGAGAAATAGGTAGCCATCATCAGCGGGAGGAAGACATCGGCGGGGTTGGCGGCACCCAACTGGGCACGGTACGCCATGATGGTGGTAGGAATGACAGTGAGTCCGCTGGCACCAAGGACGACAAACATAATCATGGCATTGGTGGCACGCTGTTTGTCAGCGTTAAGTTCCTGCAACTCGCTCATCGCCTTGAGCCCCATAGGGGTGGCGGCATTGTCGAGTCCGAGCATGTTGGCGGAGATATTCATGAACATGGTGCCGAAGACCGGGTGGTTGCGCGGTATCTCGGGAAAAATGCGCCCGAAGAACGGTGCCACGCCGCGCGAGAGAGTGGTGACCACCCCACCCTTTTCGCCGATATTGAGGATGCCCATCCAGAGTGCCAA
>DLLA01000065.1:4249-8064 GCA_002479035.1 Bacteroidales bacterium UBA7574
AAGACCCCTGTCAGGCCGATGGAGATTTCAAAACCCGTCTTGGCGGATGAGAAAGTGGAGTTGAGGATGAGCGAGAAGACATCAGCCTGCCCATAGAAAAAGAACTGCACACAGCCCATGACGACTGAGAGCAGAATAAGCCCTATCCATATATAGTTGAGTAACATGCTCCGACCTGTCCGTTTGAACGACAAAGGTACTGCCTTTTTTCGAGATATGCAACAATTTTGCCGGTATGTTTGCACATTTCAGATAATTGTACTAACTTTGCGGGGTTAATGGTTTTGATGCTAAAACAAATATAATGATATGAACAAACCTCTTTTAGTTTCATGTTTATCGCTTATGGCTTTGACAGCGTGCACTAAACAGCAAACGACGGGTATCCCATTGAGTAACTTGGACACCACCGCGGTGCCGCAAAACGATTTCTATCAGTTCGCGTGCGGCGGCTGGATGAAAGAGAACCCGCTGCCCGCGGAGTACAGCCGCTTCGGCAGTTTCGACAAGTTGGCACTCAACAACCTCGAGCAGGTGAACGGGCTCATCACCGACATCGCCAAGGAGAAGCACCCGCAAGGCTCCATCGCGCAGAAGATTGGCGACATCTACAACCTCGCTATGGACACTGCGCGCCGTAATACCGAAGGCACTGCGGCTATCCAACCCACATTGGACGAGATTGCTGCCGTCAGCAGCCCCGACCAATGGTCAGAGGTCCTCGGCAAGGCAATGGAATACGGCATTTGGGCGATGTATGTGGACGCCGACGCACTCAATTCGAGCATGAACATCCTCAACGAGTGCCAGGCGGGCTTTGCTCTCGGCGAGAAGGAGTACTACCTCGACCAGGACGAACACACGCAGATGATTCGTGCCGAGTACCTTAAATATATAGAGAAGATGTTCAACCTCTTCGGTATTGACAACGCCGCCGAGCGTGCGCAGACCGTGCTCCGCCTTGAGACGCGCCTTGCCACCGCCGCACTCAACAATGTGGAACTGCGCGACCCCGTTGCAAACTACAACAAGATGTCCGTCGCCGACCTGCAGAACCTCGTGCCGCAAGTGGACTGGAAAGTCTATTTCGCAGGTATGAACATCAGTCCCGACAGCCTGTCTGTAGGGCAGATACGCCACTTGCAGGAAGCGGGCAAGATGCTGGCAGACGAGCCTTTGGAGGACATGAAGACCCTGTTCACATGGCAGGCCATTGACGGCTGCGCATCCTATCTCACCGACGAGATTTACACCGCGTCATTCGACTTCTACGGACGCATCTTGAGCGGCCGTCAGGAGCAGAGCCCGTTGTGGAAACGTGCCGTAGGTATCGTCAATGGCACCCTCGGCGAGGCGGTAGGACAGATGTACGTGCAGAAGTACTTCCCCGAGGAGAACAAAGAGCGTATGCTTGCCCTCGTGAAGAACCTCCAGCACGCCCTCGGCGAGCGTATCGAGGCACTCGAATGGATGTCCGACGAGACCAAGGAGAAGGCGCTTGAGAAACTCAATGCCTTCACCATCAAGATTGGCTACCCTGACACGTGGCGCGACTATACCGCACTCGACATCGACCCCAACATCACCTACTACGCCAACCTCCAACGCGCATCGAAATTCGAGCAGGACTACAGCCTCAGTTTCCTCGGCAAGCCCGTGGACAAGACGAAGTGGTATATGACTCCGCAGACGGTCAACGCCTACTACAACCCGTCCAGCAATGAGATTTGCTTCCCCGCAGGTATCCTGCAGTATCCGTTCTTCGACATGGCGGCGGACGATGCCTTCAACTATGGCGCGATTGGCGTAGTCATCGGGCATGAGATGACCCACGGTTTCGACGACCAAGGCTGCCAGTTCGACAAGGACGGCAACCTCAACAACTGGTGGACGGCTGAGGACAAGGCACGCTTCGACGCACGCACCAAGGTCATGGAGGAGTTCTTCAACAATATCGAGGTAGCCCCGGGCGTACACGCCAATGGTGCCTTCACGCTGGGCGAGAACATCGCCGACCATGGCGGACTGCAAGTGTCGTTCCAGGCATTCATGGAGAACGAGATGGCGAAGCCCGAGAGCGAGCGTCTGAAGACTATTGACGGCTTCACGCCCGAACAGCGTTTCTTCCTCGCGTATGCCAACGTATGGGCAGGCAATATCCGCCCCGAGGAGATACTCCAGCGCACCAAGTCCGACCCGCACTCACTCGGTCGCTGGCGCGTGAATGGTGCTCTCCCGCACATCAACGCATGGTACGACGCATGGCACGTCACCGAGGCGTCGCCCCTCTATGTCGCTCCTGCCAACCGTGTATCTATTTGGTAATGTTTGGGAGACGTGAAGCGTAAGGCAGATGTGCGTAGCACATTGAGTGCCGTAGCGACATGAAGCCCTGCGGGCTGAATAGAACTCCTTACCGTCTCGCGTCGTCAATCAAGCACCAGTCATACGATGCACATTAACTATTAATTATTAACTATTACTTAAAAATAAAATGATTAAGCATATCGTATTTTTCCGTCTCCTTGACGAGGCGGAGGGGCATACCAAATTGGAGAACGCCCGAATCATCAAGGACGGACTCCTTTCCTTGCGCGACAAGATAGATGTGTTGGTCAGCGAGGAGGTCGGTATCAACATACCCAATGCCAAGAAGACCGACTATGACATCTGTCTCATCTGCGAGTTCCGCACGTGGGAAGATGTGGATACCTACCAGAACCACCCCGGGCACCTCAAGGTGGCAGGCTATATTGCCAAGTGCCGCTCTGCCCGTGCCGCTGTGGACTACGAAATGGACTAAACAAGTATTAACCTTATAAACAAAACAATCGTATGAAGAAATTCACAAACGCTCTGATGCTGGGCGCAATCAGCATCGCTGCTATCATTAGTCTGAACAGTTGCAACAAGACTCCGGCTACACCCGAGATGACTATCGACCCCGCTTCTGTGGAGACGCACGCATTCGACACCATCCTTATGTCTGTCACGGGGGCTCCTGCAGAGGTCACTTATGAGACAACCAATGACTATGTGGCTTATGTTTCCAACGATACACTCTACACTATTTTTGTCGGCGAAACCGCTATTACTGCTACTTCCGGTGACCAAAAGGCTACTTGCGCGGTCAAGGTTACTCCCGAGTACACCCTTTTCACAGAACCTATCACCGAGTGGGGCTGTTCAACCGCTGATCTGAAAACAAAACACGGAGGCGAGGCTACCGAGCAAGAAGGTACTATCCTTTACGTGCAAGACGAAAAGAATGGCGTAATGGAACTTTATCAGTTCGAGGATGGAGCATTGTCAAGCAGTATGTTGCTTGCAGCGGCTACCACGCGCAACCAAGATATCATCAATTTCTTGGCAGAGCGTTATGCTTATGTCGGTGAACAAAGTGGTGCTTACCTTTTCGTAAATGCATTAGATATTGAAGATGTTACGTTGGTTATTCAACTGGAAATCATTGAAGTGCAAGGGCAGCAGTTCTTCCGTGCATGGTATTATCCCTATTCTTCGCAACAGAATATGCCTGCTTTCAAAATTCAGAAGCATAAGAGCAATCTACCTGCTCTTCACTAAGTTATCCATTTTTCACAGACTATAAATAAGGGCTGCTCAGTAAATTGGACAGCCCTTAATTAATGTATGTACATTCAATATAAGGAGCGGAAGTTCCGTGTTGATTAGGGCAGGGCAACGGCAAAAAACAATACAGCACAACTTTCATACATACGGACAGGAAGTGCTGCCTGAGCACTCAATATCCAAATAAGATTAACGCTACAATATCATACTAATCACATACTAAT
>DLLA01000065.1:8110-10524 GCA_002479035.1 Bacteroidales bacterium UBA7574
ATTGTTCATGGTTAATACGAGGAGAATGTGGGGGAGGCAGGGAAAGAATTTGAAAATTTATAAATAGAATCCACAAACAGAGCAAAGCCATTCAGTTTGTGCCAAACTGCTCGCGGACGAGAGAGCACCCCTTTGCGCCCGCGGACGAGGGCGTCCGCGTCCACAGCGGTGTCTATGGACTTGCGGGGACCCCACAGGGCATCCGCGTCCCCGACAATGCCATTTACCATAAAAATCCTAATACTATAACCATATAAGGTAAAAAGAATACTCATTTTGAGAGGGGTGCCATGAAGTATTATTGCTATTTGGGTGCGGCTGCCCAAAGATTAGGGAAATATATTTGTAAGAATGCAAATTATTCACTACCTTTGTTGCGAAAATGAATGAGTATATTCAAGCACCAGAGGCAGGACGTTGAATTGGAATAAGTTGATAGTGAGACAATTACGTTTTCTTATCGGGGTATTAGCGGTCATCGGCATGGCCGTTTCTGCGTCTGCACAGGTAGTGGACGAGGATGATATATTGCTTGAGTTGGTGGCGCAACAGAGTCGCGATATACACGCGAATGACACGCTATGGAAGCAGTATATATCCCCCCTCTGCTTGCCATTGGTGTATATTGCCGAGCCTATCCGTTCCCTGAAAGATACCACGGAAGACCGCACTTCACTATCTGCCATCCGCATGAACGCCCGACAGTATGTGACGACACACTGTGCCAATCTCTATGCGGCGGTGTATGACCCCTCGCGAATAGAGGTGTTGGATGATGAGCCGATACAAATACCACGCGCTATCGTGCGGGACATAGAGGAAGACCAATTGGACATAGCACGGGCACTGCGTGACCGCAACTCGTATTGGCGCAAGGAAATCAATCTGTCTGCCCAAATGACACAGAACTATGCCACCGAGAACTGGTATCAAGGAGCAGTAAACTCATTTGCCATGCTCACGAGCGTCAAGGGTTTTATCAACTACAAACGCAAGAACCTCGTGTGGGAAAACACCGGGGAGTGGCGTACGGGTTTCAGTACCGTCAGCGGGGACTCGCTCCGGAAAGTGAATACCACCGATGACATTTTTCGTCTGTCGAGCAAAGTGGGCTATCAGGTGCATAAACAATGGTATGTGTCCTTCTCGGGAGAGTTCCGTACTAATTTCTGGAATACATGGCGGAAAAACAAACGAGAATTGGCATCGTCGTTCCTGACACCTATACGATTCACGTTGGGCTTGGGTGTGGACTACCAACCCCTTAAAGGACTGAATATCAACCTGTCGCCGGCAGCATATAAATTGGTATATGCTCTGCGTGCCACCCCGGAAGTGGTGGATGTGACGGAATATGGCATAGAGGAAGGCAGCGATATATTGAGCGAGTTTGGTAGTTCGGTGCGTGTGGATTGGAAATGGAAACCTCTTCGCGAGATTGAGATGGAGACCAAGTTCTACTTCTTCACAAACTACCACCGCGTGGAGACTGAGTTGGAATTGGATTTCAACTTTATCATCAATAGGTACCTCTCGGCAAAGGTGATGCTCCACCCCCGTTACGACAGCACCACAGAAATTAAGGAGGGGCGCAAGTCCAAACTACAATTCAAGGAACTGATTAGTGTTGGTTTCTCACATACATTCAGATAATATGAGAGTCGTCTCATTGCTCGGGAGATTCTGCCAAAATGGCAGTGAATAGTCTATTGGCACAGAATATGTATGACTTGTTGTGGTAAAAATCGTAAATATAAGTAAATATCATGTCAAAAAACAAACATAAACATGGTGCCGAGGCACCTAAAGAGGTGAATATGAACGAAGAGAACCCGCAAACGGAGGCGCAGGAGGCTACTCCAGAGGAAGAGTCGCTGGAGAGTGCTACGGACGCGGAAGTGCGTGAGGAAGACGCGGAACTGCAAGCCAAAGTGGCAGAACTGCAGAAGCGCGTGGCAGAGTTGGAGGACTTGAAACTGCGCCAGATGGCGGAGTTTGACAACTATCGCCGCCGCACCAACAAAGAGAAACTAGACCTCATGGAGACCGCCGGCGAGCGAATATTCAAAGATATGCTTCCGCTGGTGGACGACTTTGAACGCGCCAAGGATGCGATGCAAAAGACCGAGGATGTGGCTGCTATCCGACAAGGTATAGACTTGATTTACAGCAAGTTCATGAAGTTCCTGGATGCCAATAACGTGCACCCGATAGAGACCAAGAATGTGGAGTTCTCCACCGATGAGCATGAGGCGATAACCACTTTCGCCGCAGGCGAGGACAAGAAAGGCAAGATAATTGACTGCACCCAGAAAGGGTATAAACTGGGCGACAAGGTGATTCGTTTTGCCAAAGTGGTAGTGGGAGAGTGATTTTAATTATGAATTAAGAATTATGAATTAGGAATTGCATGT
>DLLA01000107.1:0-8208 GCA_002479035.1 Bacteroidales bacterium UBA7574
TACTCAAGGGCTTGCCCGCAGAGCAACAGCACCTTACAGACTGCTTACGGCAGCAAGAGAAAGAGTTCCGCCTCGGCATACAACTGGTGCACCCGAACATTGCCGCCACCTATTCGCTGGAAGAGGTTCCTGACTGCGGACGGTGTATCGTACAGGAGGCTGTGGACGGGCAGACCTTGGACAGTTGGCTGGCAACCAAACCCGACAGACATAAGCGTCTCCGAGTGATGATGCAACTGCTTGACGCAATCGGGTATCTGCACGCACGGCAGTTGGTGCACCATGACCTCAAACCCGGCAATATACTCATCACACACAATGGCGGAAACCTCAAACTCATTGATTTCGGACTTTCCGATACCGACGACTCGGCATCTCCCGCCCCAAACGATATACAGAGCGACTTCTGCCGATTGGCAGACCTGATGGCACTCTTACGTGTGCATGGCGGCAAGCATATCATTGCGAAATGCCGGCAACGCAAATACCTTAATATCAGCGCACTACGCCGTGACATCACGCTATGCGACAAGTGGCTGCACGCGCTCCCCATTGCACTGATAATCACCATATTGCTTGGCTGTATAGGACTGCTTGGGCATACCTTATGGGAGCAAAAGGCTGCGCAACAGGCAGCCGACCGGCAGAAACAGGCAGTATTGGCTGATGTGCATGCCTTGTGTGACCGTGAAGAAGCACGACTGCGCCAAATAGTCAACCAAGAGAAGTACAGGGAATTTGCTACTATAAAGTTCTTCAAAAGCAGTAGATATGCCGCTCTCCGCGATTCCTTGAATACGGTGTACCCCACTGATAACGTGATGCTCAACTACGTCTGCAACACGACATGGGACAATTGGTATAACCACCTGCAATCCCAACTCTACGAACAATTCGCCCAAATGCCGACTATGACGGACGAACTCCGCGCAGGATACATCACCCCTGCGCAATACGACAGCCTGATGAGCGCATATACCACCCTTTGCAAATAACCAGCAAGGTTCGTGTGTCCTCAAGTGGTTTGGACGTGTTTGTTATGGGAATACTGCTCCAAGGCGAAGAGGACGACAAGGAAGACGTAGAGGGTGGTGAGGGGGTCGAAGCGCTCAAAGACATCGTCGGTGAGCATATTGATGAGGTACATAAGACTGAACAGCAGTCCGATATGACGGGCTCTGCCCGTGAAGCAGAAAGGTATGCTGATGAAGGCTGCCAACAAAAGGAGCAGTCCGATAATGCCCAATTCGAAGTAAGTGCCGATATACTGATTGTGCGTGTTGAAGCCCCATTGGAGTCCCAACAGGTAATTGTCATCCTCGTAGTTGTCGAGCATAAACTGCTTCTGTTGCCCAATGCCGAGTCCGACAAAAGGTACCTCGGAGGCGTGTATGACAGCCGATTTGTAGATAGAGACCCGCGGGTCGGTAGCGACATCGCGCATACGGGGTTGGCATTTGACAACCACAAACAAGGCAGCAAGCAGCCCCAAGGCAACCAATAGTATCACCCACCAATGGTGCCGGTCGGCATAGCGGTCGAGCAGTGCTACGGCAAACAGTACGACACCCGTCAGCAACGATGCACGCGAGCCGGTGAAACAGATACCCACCAGTATGACAGCAGCAGCAACGCCTAATGTAAGCAGACGCGACCAACGTGCGTAGCGGTTGGCGGTGCGATTGTAAATAGCAGGGATACAGATTAGTCCGAGTGTGAGCACCATGCAGAAGAACAAGCGGTGCTTGATAGCAGAGGAATAGCCGTGGTCGAACACCAAATGGAAAGGAGGTACGGGTTCCCCCTGCGAATAGAGCACAATGTCGCGGTGAACGGCGCAATGCACCATGAAGTAATAAGCAGGAACAATGAATACGCATGCCTTGACGAAAGTCTCCAAGAAGCGCGTATCCCGATATTTCTCGTTCAATCCATAAGCAAAAACAAGCAGCAGGAACGGCAATGTAGCGTAGCGGGTAACGGCATGGATAGCGCATTGCATATCGGAAGCCCACAGCATAGAGAGCAACGCCCACGCGAGATAGATAACCATAAGCAGGACAGGAATGGCGGATTTGTCGAACCGCATATTCGTCTGCTGTAGCCAACGCCCCTCCAAGAGCCACGAGAACAGCCACAACAGCCATAGCATATTGCCGTAATGGGGCGGCAATACCAAGCCGACAAGTGCGAAAAAGAAAAGCGCGTAGTTGATTTTTCCGATGATATTCCTGTACGATGCAGTCATGATTCTATAAGTTCGTAATTCCTTGGTTTATATGTTTGTACCAACGATGTGTAATGATATATTCGGCGGCATAGGCAGGGTCAATGCCCATGGCTTGGGCGTAGGCTACAGCCATCGTGCGGAGGGCATCGCGGTCGATATTGAGCCGCTCGAAGTTGCGCAGCCCCTGCTCTGTTCCTATATGCCGGTAGAAATGAATACGATTCAAATCTATCATTTCCACTTTGCTCCCATCTTCATTGAACAGGATATTTCCACCTGAATAATCCTTATGCAACACGCCTTGTTGGTGTAAAGCAGCCGTGAACTCACCTATCGCCGTCAGGATATTCTCCCTGTTGGGGAAATCCCTGTTGCCTATTAACTCGTTGAACGCGTGTTTGCAGTCCGATTCGCGGCACACATACCAACTCTCACGCAAGACACCTGCATAGCGTATCTCGCGGTATGCGACAGGTTCGGGTGTGAGTGTGCGCAGGCGTTGGGCATATTCGTAAGACCTGCGTGCTTTCGATTTGACAAACAGCCCATAGACAATGCCCCGCAAAAGTGAGGGCGTGGCAAACTGTTTGGAGACAAATCCGTTGTATCGCCGCAGGGTGTTGCGCCCACTATGGATGATGTCGCCGTCCTGCCAATGCGCGTAGTCGCCCACTACGTGGTCGGTACGGAAGAAATTGATGAACCGCGACCAAGAGCGATGGTAGTGCAACGGTCCGCCAAGGTAACGCTGCATATATGCGGGGTGCCGGCGATTGACAGCGTCCACAATAGCGCGTTTGCGCTGCTTGGCATCCGCCCGTCGCGAGCCACGACGGACACGGTAGTAGAGTCCCACTTCGTCCAACAAGTGATAGGTGCCGCCCAACTCCATCATGCTCAACCAGAAGTCCCAGTCCTCGCGATAGATGTCCTGCTCACAGAACCCGCCTGCCCGTTCCCAGTCCGCTTTTCGGAAGAGGGATGTGACAGGTATCATATTCTTTCGCGCCAAGAGCGCATGTGAGAAGCGCGGCAGTTGCCAAGGCTTGTCCACATCGCCAAACATCCGTGCGCGGCAACCTACGACACGCACATCAGGGTGCTGCTCAAGCACTTGCACGGCATGTTCGATGTAGATGGGACCTATCTTGTCATCCGCGTCCACGGGCAGGATATAGGTACCCTGCGCCTCGCGGATAGCATGGTTGCGCGTGGCAGATACCCCGAGTGCCGCTTGCGGAAAGACACGGCAGTTGTCGTGTTCATTGGCATACGCCGTAATAATAGCCAGACTGTCGTCTGTGCTGGCATCGTCCACCATCACTATTTCCAAAGGGCGATAGGTGGATGCCTGCACGCTATCCAGTGTCTCGCGGATAAAGGGTGCTGCATTATATACAGGTATGATGACGCTGACGAGTGGCTTCATATCCGGTCTTTGTGTTGGGTGAGTTTGCGCCAGTAGTAGAGAAGGGGATTCTTGTACTTGAGCAACTTCCACGGACGCGATGAGTGGGGTCGGTGCAAGACAGGGTTGTTGGTCATCAAGCGGTTCTCCAGCCCGAGCGCAGAGGATTGGTGGGTGATGAAGACATCGTACCAGTTCTTGGTCGGGTCGAGTTGCATGAAATCGTAAGCATGCAGAAACTCGTTGGTAATCAGTGTGCAACAGAAACTAAAACGCTTCTGGGTGGTATGCACGCCGTGACTCCAACGGTGAGCATAATCGTAGGGATAGTTGATGTCGCCCTGCTCGTTCACCGTTACAGCGGCTACCATTCCCACGCCCTGTTCTACCTGTTCTGCCAATAACCGGAACGTGTCGGGACGCACCACCACATCGCTCTCCACAATCACCAAGTGCGCCTGCTCTGCCAATGCCGTTTGCTGCGCACGCTGCAAGACAAGCAAGTAGTTGGGTGACGGGTGCGCGGTCAGGTCACTGAGGTTTACCAACGTGAAAGGCAGCGTGTCAGCCAATTCCGCCAAGCGTTGCGTATTCTCCAGCGTGGAGTAGTCATTGTAAACGGTGAGTGTCTGCCCTGTTGCCAATACGGCACGGACAGCCTCCTCTGCGCGGTCCACAGAGTCCTTGACGGGCATGATGATATGCAGGTGAGGGGTTACCATGAAGTGATGAGTCCTGTTTTGGTGATAGTAAGAAGGGCACCGAATTGGTTGCCGAACTGTGTGCCGAAGTCGGCAGCGAGGCTCAGACCAAAATCCAATCCCCATGCCTTCTCCACGTGCTTGGTGACCTCAAGCAGGCACGCGGTATTGGCAGACTGAAGGCGTAAGAAACGGCAGTCGTTGCCATAGTTGCGGGCGTAGGAGCACAAGGCGCGGTAGCGGAAACCGCAGATGTCGCCGCGCAGTCCTATATGGTGAACGCGCACCCTGCTGTTGAGTGTATAGACGGTGCCGTCGGTATTGTAGAGGGGTGAGGTGATGAAAGGCGTGCCCATGGAACGATACCAATAGTTCCAGCCATTGACATAGACACCGTTGCGGTAGTAACTGTCATTGCCTGCATAGCAGAGTCCGTCGCGGTCGTGCCAAGGTCCCGACTGGGATGTGGTATTCAACAGTTCGTAGGTTACACCCTCTATGTACCGCCAGCGGGTCTGCATGAGCGAGATACCCCATAGCCCGTCGGTGAGGTTCTTGCCCAGACCGAGAAAGGCAAAGTTGTCTTCCAAGAAGTTCTGCCAATATGCCGTTACCTGCCACTCGGAGCCTTTGGCAATGAGGCTGAGTTGCTGGCTACCGACATGGTTGCCCTGCGCGTTGAGTTGGTCGTTGCTCATGGTACCTCCCGCGTGCGCCAAGAAGACGTTTTTGTAGGACTGCCAGTCGTTTCCGATGTCCCCATAGACAGGTGAGGTGCCGCCCCACTGTGCCGCGTGGTGGAACTCGTAGGCGATATTCACCGGCAGACGACCGCCAAAGCGCACGCCTGCGAACTTGTGATGCAGAAAGGCGTGGCTGACATAGACGTTGTCCGCCAACCATGCGTGCGTGAGTCCGCCTTTGATTTCAAAATAGCCGTAGCACCCTGGGAAGGGGGTATAGTGGTCAATGCCGATGGTGATACGCGGCAGAGGCTGACTATTGCCCGAGAAGACCATACTGCCTGTGGACAGTTGTTCGTCCACGGTCTCATAGACCACAGGTTTGATGCCTGCGGTGAGGTCAATGATATATAGGCGCGCGTGCGCGTATAGCAGATTGAAATAGCCCGTCAAGGGGCGGCGTTGCGTGCTCCACGGGGAGTCCACAATGATGCTCTGCGCACGCCCTGTGAGTTGTACGCCGAAGTCGTAGTCGAACCATCGCTGCGGTGCGGTGGCGGGCTTGATGACACCCGCGGTGAGGTTGCCGCTGTATGGCGAAGCGGAGATGTTGCCGTGGCGGTTGCTTTGCAGCCAAAACGGGGCATACTTGCCCGAAGAAGCGACACCCGATACCTGCACTTGGTAGAGCAACGTGTCGCGGGTGGTGACGCTGTCGGTGATGGGCAGCCCCCACCAGTCCCAACCGCCTGCGATGAGCGGCGAGACGGTAAGGAAAAGGGTGAGTACAGTGAGCCATCTATTCTTCATGGATACAATACAAGTGATTGCACATCTGTTCGTCGGTAGTCTCGCCGATGCCGACAAAGACGCGGTTGCCCACGGCAAAGGCAAGATGGTTCATCAGCGGGGTCGGCAGGTTGCCGGCGTATTGCCAACTGTCGGTTTGCGGGTCGTAGCGGCGGATGTCGCTGAGCAGTTGCCCATTGGTACCGATGCCGCCATAGTGAAATCCGCCGATGACATAAGCATATTGCCCTGTGGCAGCGGCAGCCGCAAGGGTGCGTGTCTGCCCGGGTACGGGTGCACACTCCACCCATTTGCCTTCGGGCAGGAACTCCGCCCACCAGTCAAGGCTCTTGCCTTTGTAGCCCGTGCCTGCGAAATACCGCCCACCACACGTACAGCCGCAGCCGCCAAAGGAACGGGGCGGGTAACCGTGCGAGGCGACATGCACATCGATAGTGTCCCAGTGGTCGGACAAGATGTCGTAGCGGAACATATCGCGGGCGTAGGTCCAGCAGAAACCATAGCCCACGTAGAGTTCGCCGTTGCCTGCGAAAGCGACGGCGTTGTCGGTGTTGTGGTTGGGGTAGTCGGTAAGGCGTGTCCATTGTCCGTCGGCGAGATTGAGATGCCACCAGTCGCGCAGGTAGGTGTTGTCGGCACCATACTTGCCGTTGAAGCCGAGTCCGAGGTAGATGTTCCGGTCGGCATCCACGCACGCTGTGGCATTGACGCGCCCTGCCAAGGGGGTGGTGGCGGCATACTGCGTCCATTGGTCGGCGACGGGGTCGTACTGCCAAAGGTCGTTCAAGTAGGTGCCTGCGCTGTCGCGTCCGCCGAAGATATAGGCACGGTCGGCGACCACAAAACAAGTCGCCGAGGCACGTGGCGAGGGCATGTCCGCACAGCGCGTGACAGGCACCCCGATGTCAGGGGTGCGGTGGCAGGCGGTGAGGACAAGCGTTGCCAAGAGGAATATGTAGGTCTTTGTTTTTATATGCTGTTTGTTTAGGGAGTTTGTCGCGGGTCTATCGGGGGTCTGTCGCGGGTCGTCGGTCATTCTACACGGGTCTTTTTCTTGAGTTCGAAGTCGCGTCCGAGGTAGTTTTTGCGGACAATGGGGTTGGCTGCCAGTTCCTCGGGCGTACCATGGAACAGGATTTTCCCCTCGAAAAGCAAGTAGGCGCGGTCGGTAATCATCAGCGTCTCGTCCACATTGTGGTCGGTGATGAGAATGCCTATGTTCTTGTCTTTCAACCGCCACACCACGTCTTGTATTTCCTGCACGGCAATCGGGTCAACGCCGGCGAAGGGCTCGTCCAACATCACGAACTTCGGTTCGATAGCCAAACAGCGGGCTATCTCGGTGCGTCGGCGTTCACCACCCGAGAGTCGGTCGCCGAGGTTCTTACGTACGTGGGCGAGATTGAACTCCGAGATGAGTTGCTCCAACTTCTGCTTCTGGTAGTCCTTGGGGAACTTGGTCATCTCGAGGACGGAGGCGATGTTGTCCTCCACGGTCATCTTGCGGAAGACCGACGCCTCCTGCGGCAGGTAACCGATACCGAGTTGCGCCCGTTTGTACATCGGGTACGAGGTGATGTCCTTGTCGTTGAGGAATATCTTGCCCTCGTTGGCGGTCACCAGCCCCGTGGTCATATAGAACGTGGTGGTCTTGCCCGCGCCGTTTGGTCCGAGCAAACCGACAATCTCGCCCTGCTCAAGGTAGATGCTCACATCGTTCACCACGGTGCGTTTGCCGTATTTCTTGATTAAATGTTCAGTACGTAATATATCCATGTTCTATGTGGTTGGCTATTTAAGCATAAGACGATTCGAATTATCCTCTAAAATCTGCATTTGGTGTATTGCGACATTGTTCAACTTCACCAAACGCTCATTTTGAGGAATGCCTTCTCCAATGAATACGGCATTCAAACTTTCCATATTGGATAAGCAGATTAATTGATTGATGGTTGCATAGTCTCGAATATTCCCTTTAAGAGTAGGGTTGTTATCACGCCATTCCTTTGCTGTCATCCCAAACATAGCAACATTTAGCACATCAGCCTCATTTGCATATATCATCGAAGCCTGCCTGGGCGTAATGGTATCGGGGATGAGATTTGCTTTGATAGCATCCGTATGGATATGATAGTTGATTTTGCTAAGTTCACGTTTAGCAGACCAACCTAACATCTTCTGTTCCTCTTCCTTGAGACGCTGGAACTCTTTGACTAAATACAACTCAAATTCAACAGAGACCCAACTTGCGAACTTGAATGCAATATCCCGTTGAGCGTATGTTCCACCATTAGCCCCATTCTTAATGAGTAGTCCCACAGCATTTGTCAGTTCTATCCACCTGCTGGGACTAAGTGTAAAAGCGTTACTACCCGC
>DLLA01000107.1:8267-8592 GCA_002479035.1 Bacteroidales bacterium UBA7574
AGGGGGTCGAATTCGACCCCCTTAAAAAGAGGATTATTTAAGACTTCCCATAGTCCGAGATACTCAATGGTATTTTTAGAGCGTAGCCAATTCTTTACGACATCTTTCGGCTCTATTGGATTCTTTAAGCGAGCAATATCCGTGATGCATATAAAGTCTATACCATCCTTCCGCAAAGTCCGTATAGAAGTATCCTTGACTATCAAATTATGTTTAGTTTCCATTCAATTGTACCTTTTAATGGGATATGTTGCTTATATGACATCTATTCGCCGATGATTGGATTTTTACTTTTGTTAGTACTTATATCGGTTGCCTATCCCTT
>DLLA01000107.1:8628-12202 GCA_002479035.1 Bacteroidales bacterium UBA7574
TATCCCTTGCTGTTTGACACGAATGAGTGGCGGGTGAATAAGGGGTGATTTTAGTTATTAATTGTTAATTCTACGGGGCAATGGTCGGAGTGGACCGCGTCCTGCAAGATACGTGCACCGGTGATGCGGGGACGGAGTGGCTCGCTGACCCAATGGTAGTCGATACGCCATCCTGCGTTGCGCTCGCGGGCACCAAAGCGGTAACTCCACCAACTGTACTGCTCGGGACGGGTGTCGAAGAGGCGGAACGAGTCAATCATGCCGCTGTCTTGCCATCGGTCCATCCATTCGCGCTCTTCGGGTAAGAAGCCGCTCACGCCCACTTGCCGCTCGGGGTGGTTGATGTCTATGGGCTTGTGGCAGATATTGTAGTCGCCGCACACGATGATGTTCGGGCGCGTTTGGCGCAGTTGGAGCGTCCATTTGAGGAAGACTTCGAGGAAGTCCATCTTGAACTCCTGACGGATGCCGCCCGTGGTGCCGCTGGGGATATAGACGCAGACGACGGTGATGTCGCCGAAGTCGGCACGCAGTACACGTCCCTCGCAGTCGTACTTGGGGATACCCATGCCCGGCACTACCTTGTCCGGCATCTGTTTGCTGAAGATTGCCACGCCCGAATAGCCTTTCTTCTCGGCGGAGTGAATGTAACTATGGTAGCCGAGTTCCTGCATGGCAAGGGTGTCTATCTGCTCGGGTTGCGCCTTACTCTCTTGGATACAAAAGACATCGGGGCTCTCCTGCCGGAGCCAGTCGAGGAGCCCTTTGCCGATGGCGGCACGGATACCGTTGAGGTTGTAAGAGATAATCTTCATGGGCATCAGGGGATAACGACTTTACGGCTGCCGTTGGTGGTACGGATGATGTACACGCCGGAGGACAACTCGGTATTGACGGGCAGACTGTTTCCCGTAAGTGTGTATATACCAATCACTTGTTCATCGTCTGCAATATCTATTATTGCTGTTTCGCGCTGTTCCGTTCCTCCTTTGTAGGAGAAATAGATGATGCCGTTTTCCTCCTTGATGTCCGTTATCGGATGGTCGGCAATACCCGTGTAGGAAGTGGCACCTGCAGGGAAGAGGTCGGTGGCTTTGTTGGTGCTTGATGTATTCGTCTTTGCCTCAATGAGGTCCACACCCATATTGCTTGCCGTGTTATTCGGGCTGTTACTGTACCACTTGGAGTAGGAATAGTTGATTTTGGTCAGCATCAGCCCGTGCCCCGCAAGATACTCGTCCCAACCTGTCTGCTGACGGTTCTCCAACAGATAGAATGTGGTCGGGTCGGGGTCATTGCCAATCAAGTTATGCCGGTCGGTAGTGGAAATCAGCAACACCGTATTGCTTGCATTCAGTTCGTTAAGGCTATAGTATGCAGGCTCAACCAATAATTCGGGCGTTGCCCACCCGCAGAAGAAACGCTCGTAGCCGGAGTAAGCAGGCGGGGTATTGCCATCATTGTTATAGGGTCCATAGTCCATGATATCCCAATCGCCGTGTGTACGCGCGTTTTGATTATCGGTATTGTAGAGGTCAGGCAAGCCAAGCACATGACCGAACTCGTGGCAGAAGGTGCCAATGCCGTCGTGATAGCCGGAGATACTGTTCATCTCGTTGCTACATGCGTATTTGTCAATCTTTTTATTCCCTACAGTGAGGCTCGTACCTGCGTCCGATAGCGAGTATGCATGCGGCCAGATGGTGTTCTCGCTGCCGCCGTCCGCTTCCCCCTCTCCTGCATAAAAGATATAGACAAAGTCCACCGTGCCGTCGCCATCGTTGTCGTACAGAGAAAAGTCCACGCCGCATTGTGAATATGCCAATTGGCATGCCTCTTTCACCATATCTTCAGGGTGCTTGTCGTTGCCCCACCTGTCGTTTTGACCATAGTAGGAGTAGTTTTTGCTCACAGTGACGGGACCGACTACATCAAAGTGCGGATTGTATTGCCCATACGACACATCATAGAAATACTGACGCACAGACCCCTGCGAAGTGATGTGTTTTGTATATTTCTTCCCATACGATGTATCAATATACGAATACTCGCGCGTATAGTTCTGCCCATAAATCATCGAGTCAACCTCCGCCTTGTCTGTGGCAAAGGCTTTGTCCTTGAAGTTAACCAATATAATCAGTCCGCGCGGGGCGATATTGGTTGGATAGGCTTTGGTGGTCTGCTGCGGCATACGGCGACGGGAATGGGCACGACGTGCCTGTATCTGCTCGTCGGTAAGGGCGGGGATGACCTCGTAGTTGCCTTGGGCGTTGAGGGATAGCCACTCGCCTTGCTCGTTGGTCTGCCAGTGGAAATGCTCGTCGCCGTGTGTATATACGGTGAGGGTGGTGCCGTCGGCTTGTGTAACAATGCGCCCTGTGCGGCGGGCAGGTACTGCGTACAGGCAGAGTGCTGTGGCACAGCAGATTACTATCGATACTATCTTCTTCATGCGGTTTGTGGGTTTGCTAATATAATACTACTTGTTTCTTGATGCCATGCTTCTCGAGCCATGCCGTCTCGCGGGCGGTGCGCTGCTCTTTGTCGTGCGCCTGCCTGCGGGAGGGGACAGCCTTGCCCGCGCAGTTGGTGGTGGCATAGCAGAGACGGCCATGTTTGTCCTCCATGATTTGCCAGCCGTCCAAGGTCATCTTCCAATGCTTATGTTCATCGCCACGGAGGTAGGTATGCAGCGTGTCGCCATCGGGTTGGACGCGTTCTATCACGCCCGGATATGCGGGTACACCGCGGTGGGGTGGCACCTTGGCATAACATACTGTGCATAAAATGCATACCGTTAGGACAAACAATACCTTTTTAGTCTCAATCATTATGCTGCTCACATTAATTATTAACTATTACATATTATCGGCTACCGCCGCTTCTTTCACCTTCTTGAACAGGTTGCTGGCAAAGACAAAGTCGTTAAGTGCTTCGTTGTCAGCGTGGAATATGTCGTGTCGGCTACCCTGCCACTCTTTGACGCCGTTCTTGAGGAAGACGATGTTGTCGCCTATCTCCATGATAGAATTCATGTCGTGGCTGTTCACTACCGTGCAGATGCCATACTCTTTGGTGATGTCCTGTATCAGCGCATCGATGATAAGGCTCGTCTTGGGGTCGAGACCCGAATTGGGTTCGTCACAGAACAGGTACTTCGGGTTGAGGGCAATGGCACGCGCAATAGCCACACGCTTCTGCATACCGCCGCTTATCTCGCTGGGCATCAGAGCGAAAGCCCTCTCGGGCATATTCACACGCGTCAGGCAAAAGCGTGCACGTTCCACCATCTCGTCATGAGACATCTGTGAGAACATCTCGAGTGGGAACAGCACGTTCTCTTGTACCGTCATGCTGTCGAAAAGGGCAGAGCCTTGGAACAGCATACCCACCTCTCGGTGAAGCATACGTACCTCTTTCTCGCTCATCTCGGCGATATTGCGTTGCCCGGGGGTAGGATAGGTAGTGTCATAGATAATCTGCCCCTCGTCTATCGGGTGCAGACCAATCATCGATTTCATCAGTACCGTCTTACCCGACCCCGACTGACCGATAATCATATTCACTTCGCCGT
>DLLA01000107.1:12227-22975 GCA_002479035.1 Bacteroidales bacterium UBA7574
CCGTCGTGGAAGTCCGCCGATATATGGTTCAGCACCACATTCCCGTCGAAACTCTTGACTATATCCTTGACTTGTATCATATCAGTTCAGCATTAAGTTGGTGAGTACCACGTCCATAAGCAGTATCACGATACTGCTGTTCACCACGGCTTTGGTGCTAGCCTTGCCTACTTCGAGTGCGCCGCCGTAGGCGTAATACCCATAGTAGGACGACATACTGGCTATGATAAATGCGAATACGGCAGTCTTGATAAACGAGTACCATACATAGAACGGTATGAACGCATACTGAATACCAATCAGGTATTCGTCCACCGTCAGCACGCTGGTGAGTGCGCTGATGGCGTATCCACCCACCAGTCCGGTGAACATAGACAGTGTCACAAGCATCGGCATCATCACTACAAACGCTACTATCTTGGGCAGTATCAGGTAGTTAGCCGAATTGACACCCATAATCTCCATAGCGTCTATCTGCTCGGTGATGCGCATGGTGCCTATCTCCGATGCGATGTTCGACCCCACTTTGCCCGCCAACAGCAGACACAGAATCGTGCTGGAGAACTCCAACAGGATACAGTCGCGGGTTACCAGACCCGTGGTATAGACAGGCAGGAGCGGGTTCTCGGTGTTCAATTTGGTCTGCATGGTCATAATCGCACCCATAAACACACTGACAATCAGCGTGATGAGTATCGATTGCAGCCCTTGTTTCTCCATCTCGCGGCTGGTCTGCCGCCAGAACATCCGTTGCCGGTCGGGCAAGCGGAACACCCGCCCCATGAGCAGGAAGTATTCGCCTATGTGCTCAATAATCTTCATAGAAAATCAACTTTCATCATTGTTTAGCCTGCAAAGATACAACTTTTTTCTTGTATATGCAACACAAAAACTATTCGTTTCCATCGTACCAATAGACCGGCAGACCACTTGATTCCCCAAAACATATACACACCCGTGTGTGCGCGGGCGTGTATTTTTCGCAAGAGAGCCGGTCAGCCGGTCACCTCGCCTCACTCATTATGGTTGCTACAATCAGTGCAATCTATCTCCAATCCTCACCACACAATTTGTTATAGGATAGTTATAGGTTGGTTATATGTTAGACTACAGCCACTTCGCGAGTGCGTCATAGTACTTGGGTGATACGGGTACGGTCTTGGCATTGGGTGTGTCCAACTCGGCGTTGATAACGCCCTCTTTGTCACGCCGCAACACCTTGATATGCTGCGGGTTGATGTAGTAACTGCGCTGGCAACGCACCATGCCGTTCTTCTGCATCATCGGCTCCAAGGCTTTCATGGAAGAGCGCAGGGGGTATTCCTTGAGTCTGTCGCCCTCCAAGTAACAGATATTAACGTAGTTCTCATTGGCGGCAACATACAGCACCGCCGACGGGGCTATCATCAGTTTGAGCCGTTGCGTGCTGTCCACAAAGCGCATCAGGCTGTCGTCCTGCGTCACATCTTCACGGCTCTTTCCTGCCAACGCAATTGCCAAATCGAATACTATATAGGGGTATATGGTGATGAAAAACAGGTAAAACGCACACCACCCGAGTACCCAAAAGTATGACAATGCCCCGTGGTACATCAGGCTGATATACAGCGCGCTGAACAGGCTCATACCTACTATCTCCGCCACCTCCCATGCCGCATATTTGAGCCACGTCATCTTCAGTTGTCTGTACAGGCACAGCAGTAACACACGCGACAACATCATCACGCCCAACAGGATGCACATGATGATGGTGGTGTTGAAACTCAACAAGTCCCTGTTCATCTCTAACAATGCCACCACACTCCGCGGCTTATAGAGCAACACGAAGCCGAGAGCAAACACAGGTACGCCCAGAATGTAGATAATGTTGTACTTGAGCGAGCCAAATATCTTAGGTAGTTTTTCCATACGTCGGTGCGCTAAAATCTACGTTTTTAGTCCTATTCTGTATAGTGACGAAATAGGGTAAGCATTATATTTCGTCACTAATATGACTTTTTTATCCCTATATTTGTATTTTCCACAAAAACCATGCCGTACTATCACAATTATTTTATCAGGCGCACAAGTGGCAGTAATTTTGCACCCGAAATCGCACTCTTGCAGTGCTTATGTAGAACCAAATAAACAAGCAAAAGATGAAATTAGCAGCATTAGGCGACTCCATCATCCGCGGAGTCATACTCAAAGCAGAAGGATTGCGCGAACGTTATGCGCTATCCGACAAGAATATCGTGGACCGTTGCGGCGAAGGGCTACATAGTGATGTCGTTAACCTCGGCAAGATGGGCTGTACCATTGAAGCAGGAGAACGCATATTGGATAAGTCCGTCAATCGCCTCGAAGGTGCCAAGTACGTGCTACTGGAGTACGGCGGCAATGATAGTGATTATGACTGGCGTACCATTGCACAATCGCCGCATGAGGTGCATGAGCCACGTACGCCGCTACACACATACGAGACCACCTATGAGCGCGTCATCAACAAAGTACGTCAGGCAGGTTGCACACCTATTATATTGTCTCTCCCGCCCATGGACGCAGAACGCTATTTCCGCTTCTTCACGACGGGTATGTCTGATGAGCAAAAGGGGAATATCCTCCGTTGGCTCAGCGGCTCCACCAACACCATTATGTCGGGACACGAACTCTACAATGTAGCCACTTGGAAAGTGGCGCAACGTACAGGCACTCAGTGGATTGATATTACATCTGACCTGCTGCTCGGGCACCAATACCGCCGTTATCTCTGTGACGATGGCATTCACCCCAATGAACTCGGTCAAGCCCGCATTGCCGACATGATATTGCAGGCGATATAGCCAATCACTATTCGCCAAAAAAGAGGTTGTCTAATAAACACAGGCAGCCTCTTTTCACCTTATATCCGGTGCTTATACAATGGCATTTATTTTGGTCAAACCATTAGCATTGAGTTACGGAGTATCCACTATTTTTGCACACGACAAACATCAAAATCACAAATATGATTTCCTTTTTCTATTGTTAATTTGTTTATATAGAAAAATAGTCGTACCTTTGCGGGCATAACGAGTGTATTATGGCATATACGCCATCCTAAGGCAACACTCCCTCGCATATTGATATTCAAATAGATATAATAACAAACAGATAGTTATGAAGAGATTTTTACTACCCCTGTTCGCCACCATTGTATGTGTGTCTGCCGCCCAAGCGGTTGCACCCGGCAAGGCATTGGCAGCACCCGCCACGGATACCATACGCATTACAGCCAACGATTTCGAAGCCATCGAGTATGGCAAAGACAATGACTGGTTTATCGGTATGTACAGCACCGACAGCACCTACTTGATTTGCTTTGACTACGTGTCGGAGACCTTGTCGGGTACGTTCACCCTCGCAGATATGATTACCTCCTACTCGTGGATGCAAGTGCGCAAAACCAAGAAGTATATTGACTACAAGTCGGTTACACTCACCGTACAGAAGAACACGGACAAGTCGGTTGACCTCTATGCCGATATACTCGGAGACGATGGCAACGTGTATCTCCTGACTGCCCACTATGTACCGCAGCGACCGAGCATCACACCCAAAGACACCGTCTCATACACCCTCGGCGAGGCGGAACTGAACATCGGCAATATCTCATTCCAGATGCACACCGAGGACAAGCCCGAAGTGTACTTCTCCACCATCATCTACTATGAGGGGCTCATCGAAGGCACCTATACCGAGGCGGAGACCGCACCTTATGGGGCTTGCATACGCATAGGCGAGAAATGGATAGACGCCCTGCGCTACGACCTGACCGTCACCCAACAAGACTACGTCTATCAAGCCAAAGCCGAGATGATAGGCAACGACAGCGTGCTGTACCGCCTCACCATGACCTCGCACTCGCTCGTGCCCAAGCGCACCGTGGACATCGCCATTCGCAATATGACCATCGAGAACCTCACCTCCACACAAGGCATCTACTACTTGGACGGCTTCAACGACGACTACGCGGTGTCCGTACAAGTAACCGCCGACAGCATTGCCGACGGAGTATTCAGCACGGGCTTCACCACCACCCTCAACTCCAAAGAGGGCAAGTCCACAACCGGCTTGCAGACCACCCTCACCATGAGCACCGATGTCAAGTCGCGTATGGTGAAAATCAACATGTTGGGCAAGGACACGGTACTCTACCGCATTGATATGGGCTACATCATTCCTACCCCCACGGACACTGTGGACGTAGATTTCACCCGCTCTGCCGAACTCACCCACGCCAAAGCGGCCGGCAACTACCAGTTCTACAACCGCAACGACCAGTACATCGCGGCTATCGACGTGCACACCGACACGCTGGGCGGCACCTTCAGTGGCGATGCTATCGACAAGTACTACTCTTTCCTCGGCATCATCCGCAGCCGCGACACGCTCGGAGTGCGCGTCATGGACGCCAAAGTAGTGCTCTCGCAGGCACAGGACACCACCTATCTGGCTGCCGACGTGATAGGCGACGACTCTGTCATGTACCGCGTCACGATGTTCTACGTCCCACCCGTAGCCAAAGACACCGTGCTGCTCACCATCCCCAAGGCGCAGTACTACAACCAAAATATGCAAGGTGCCTACCAGATACACGGCTACACGCCCGATTCCGCGTACTACCTGAGCCTCACCCCCTTCACCGAACAGCCGGAGGGCACCTTCGAGGTCTCGGATATGTACCAGAAGTACTCCTATATCGCGCACTTCGACCACAATGGCGACTTCACGCGCATACCTTTCTACAGCGGCGAGGTTACTGCCAAACGGCAGGGGCGGTACTTGGATGTTGCCGGCGGCATAATGGGCAAAGACAGTATATATTATAAGGTGCACATGTCCGCCCTCATGCCTCTATCCTACGACTCCGTATCGGGCGAAGTAAACTTCACCTACGGCACGCAGGACGAGGTCACAATCAACACTGCCTACCTCGCCGACAGCAGTATGATTCTCTTCGACGCTGTCTCGTATGGGGTCACCAACAATACCTATATCCGCTTCAATACCGACACCACCGATGCCGTTACTATTATACCCACAGGCACATATCCTATCGACGACTCGCGCCGGCTCGGCACCGTCTTAGCAGGTAGTGTGGGTGCAGACAAAGACGGCAACCCCGCACCACTCCCCTCTTTCTTCGGGCGAACCTTGTGGACGGGACAGATAGTACCCCCGCTCTACTTCATGGTCGAGGGCACGGTCAGCGTGGAGAACCGCGACGGATACCTGTATATAGAGGTGAATGCCCGCAACTCGTACGGCCGCCCCGTTCATATCATCTACAACAGCAACCCGACCCCCGTGGAGAATGTGACTACCCCACCCGACCGCGCCACGAAGATACTACGCAACGGACAGGTGCTGATACAACGCGATGGCAAGACCTATACCATCACCGGCGCAGAAGTTAAATAATAGTAAATCCCTTCTTTCCCGTGTCAAACAGCAAGGGATGCGCAAGGGATAAGCAAGGGATAGACAAGGAATACTCAAGCAACAGGATAACAAAAATATAAAAATAATAATGTTTAATCACTAATTTTATTATGTTATGAAAAAGTTATTACTAATTATCGCGGCAGTCTTCACGCTCACCGGCGTGCACGCCGACCTCATCCTCCACGAGTCTTTCAACCGTGAAGTAGGAAACCTGAACGCAGGAGAACTAACAACCTCTACAACAGATACCAAGAACTGGTACACCAATATGTCCGGAGGTACACAAATTCAGGTTGTAGAAGGCTCTTTATCATATTCCGGCTATGCGACAGGAACGGGGAATATGGTTTCTATGAAAGGAAACACATCAAGTCTGAGGCGTGATATGCGCTTGTTAGATACCGAGGTTAATAGTGGTAAAGTATATTTGTCCGCGATTATCAATGTGGACGAAATCAACACTAAAACTGGAGATAAAGGATATTGTACTCTAATGTTTGGAGATGGAACGGGTTCTGGTTCCAAACTATATGCTCGTCTTTTTATTCGCTCAGCAAAAGACGCGCAAGGTGAGTTTACAGGCAAGTTCCAGATGGGTGTGACCAAAAACAACGAAAGTTCTGTTGGCATACCTTATACCACCGAAGAGTATTCTGTCAAAACAAATTACCTTGTTATCCTTGAGTATGAATTTGTTGAAGGAGCAAAGAATGATACTGCACGTTTGTACATAAACCCCACAAAAGCAACGACTATACCGACCCTTGAATGTACACAAGAAGCAAAAACCTCATCAGGCACTGCACAAGGTGCAAATAGCAAAGAGGATGCAACCACAATCAAATCAGTTCATCTGTATCAACAAACATATAATCCGAACACATTATTCGTTGACGAAATCAAAGTCGCTACCACTTGGGACGACCTCTTTACCGAAGGCGGCGACACTCCCATAGAGAACAATCCCGAACTGACCGTCTCCACCAAGACACTCTCTTTCGCAAGCGGTATGCCATACACTGGTGAGACTTACACCGCCACTTTCACCGTTACAGGCAAGAACCTCAAGGGCGACATCACACTCGCAAGCGACAATACCGAACTCACCCTTGACAAGACCACCATCGCCAAGGCAGACGCAGAGACGGAAGCAGGCGTTACGGTTACAGCCACGCTTACTCCTGTTCTGGTAGATGGGCAGAAAGCAACCATCACCCTCACCACGGAAGATGCCACCGCTACTATCACCTCCTCTTGGTGGACGACAGATGTCAAGAAATGCGCCACCGTGGCTGAACTCAAGGCACAAGCGGCTACCGCAAGCGGTTATGAGTATGCTTATATGCGCTTCACCGGCGAAGCCGTTGTTACCTACAAATATGCAAAGGACAATGGCGAAACCGTATTGTACTTGGAGGATAACACCGCAGCCATCAGCGTAACCGACACCTATTGGAATGACGCAGTAAAACAAGGCGACAAGGTTACAGGCTTCGGAGCATACACCTATGCAGACGCTGCTGTCAGTGGAGTGCTGCCTATCACTCCGCTCAACGCTACCATCACAGTACTCAGCAGCAACAACGAGGTTACACCGCAGACAGTTACATTGGCAGCATTGCAGAGCAACCCATTGGACTACCTGCTGGAACTGGTGAAAGTAGAAGATGTTACCCTCGACCAAACCAGCACCAAATTCGGACAGAAGACCCAAGACGAACAGGCATCTATCATACCTGACTATATCACCCAAAATGGCACACAGGCTAAAATACAACTGCAAGACGGCAACGAACTAATCGGTGCTGTTAAGCCCAAGAAAGCCGACATCACAGGTATCTCCACCAACACACAAGGCAACTCTATCTGTGTACGTGGCAAGGCGGATGTCATCTCCAAAGATTCCCCGACGGCTATTGACAACATCACCATCGATATGCTCTCCGGCGACTATGAGATTTACACCGTTTCGGGTCAGCGCATTGACGCTCTCCAGTCGGGCATCAACATCATTCGCCAAGGCAACAACACCTACAAGGTAGTCCGCTAATACACACCGTTTACCCTCAAGGTGCAGCCTTGCACTTTGGGGGTAAACTATACTATAACAGGCAGAAGACAGCAAAATAGTAGCATTTTTCTCATATTGAATACCAACCGGTTACAGACAAAATGCACTTTTTCTGCTCCGAGACTGATAGTTTTTTGCCCTTTTTACGTTATACATATAGGAAACCAAACATATAGGAACCAAACATAAGAACAACAAACATGAAAAAAGCATTCTTACTCCTTGCCCTCGTGGCATTCACCCTGCCCGCTATGGCAGAAGAGACCAACCTGCTGGAGAACGGCGACTTTGAAGAAGCAGAGACCAAGTCCTCCCCCTTTGGAGGTACAAACGTGGTATTTGCTCCGTGGGAGTTTGCCTTGTCCGGATTAGAGATAGAAACAGCAGACGTATATCATGGCAGACAGGCAGCCAAGACAGTCAGCAACTCTACTTCCGTCCTTCGGCAGGATGTCAGTTTCCTAAACGATGAAGTCGGACAAGAATACGAACTCACCATTCACTACAAGGTTATCCAAGCACAAGACAACGACATCGCTTTGGCTTGCGAATGGACATACTCTCGCCCCAACGAGGGCGAGCCACACGATGCCGCCGTACTGACACAGACCTTACCATTATCCCAAGAGTGGAAAGAACTGAAAGTAAGGACTACCAAGCCCGACAATGGCAGTGCGCTATATATAGGCATCAAAGTGAACAAGAAAGCGCAGATTCTCTTTGACGACTTCTCACTCATACGTGTGTCTCCCTCTACTGCCATAGACAACATACAGGCAGACGAATGGCAGGGCAACGGCAAAATGGAGATATACACCCCATCCGGTCAGCGTATAGATGCCCTACAACAGGGCGTAAACATCATTCGCCAAGGCAACCACACCTACAAGGTTATACGATAAACATATATACGATATTTCTACAACACCCCGCATACTATGAAGCGATTATTAGCCGTACTACTCCCTTTGTTAGTACTCACCTGCACACCATGTCGGGCAAACGACGAACCCGACCCCAATGCACCGCATTACACGGTCACCCCCGAAAAGACGGACACCGCCAAGACCACCGTGGGCGACTCTGTCCTTGTGGCAGAGTTCACCATACAGCACCGCAACATCACCAAACCGACCACCATGTACATCGGGGGGCCACAACGTGATATGTTCGTATTGGAGAAAGAGTCTGTCTCCGGCGAGAGCGGTACGGTGAGAGTGTGGTACAAGCCCACGAAAGTAGGCAAACACACAGGCTACTTCAACACCGACAACCCCGAAGCCACCGCTGACAATGTGAGCATTCGCCTCAACGGAGTAGCCACCGACGCTGCCAACCCGCCACAACTAACCGTCAGCCCTGTTCTGCTATTGCCGTTCACAGCAGTGGTGGGGGAACACAAGTCCGACACCGTGTACGTAACCTCTGCCAACTGCACAGAGAACATCAGCATCACGGTCTCCCACAACGAGGGCGCGGCATTCACTATCAACGGCAGTGAACTGCCCAAGAATATGGATAGTGTCCTGACAGTCATCACCTTTGCACCCGTCAAGGCAGGCGCATACTCCTCCACCATCACATGGAGCAGTAGCGGAGCCCCCACACGCACTATGATTGTAACAGGTGTAGCCATCGACAAACCACAGGAGCACCCCGACTACGACACCGCATTTGTGTGGAAACAAGACACCCCGCGCAAACTACTCCGTGAAGGCTTCGACTCCGTCACGTTGCTCAATCATAACAAGCCCCTGTCTTTAGACGGCTGGCAAAATGTGGTATTGCAAGGCACACGCCCATGGTGGGGCTACGAAGACAGAACGACCTATGAGGGACCTGTCACGGAACGCTGTGCCAAAGTAACCACCTATGGCTACCAGGACAGCAACTCCGACAAACAATGTGAGATGTGGCTCGTTACGCCCGCCTTGGACTACAAGAACGCTGCCAACCAAGTATTCACCTTCCGTGTACGAGGAGACTATCTGTATGAGGGGCAATCTGCCGCACTGCAACTCATGTATATCGACGCTACGGACACCGCAGATGTCTATATGCAAGACCTCGAGATAGCCATGCCCAATACCGCAGACCAGGCAGGCGACTGGCTCGACTTTCAGGTAAACCTCACAGGACAAGAGAATATAGCCGACACATTCTTCATGGGCTTTCGCTTTACGGGTGTCGGAGGTGCCGAAGGTGCAGCCGTGTATCTTATCGACGACGTATCATGGGGACGCGACGACCTGCCGTTGATTACCACCGACTCTGTGCAGATAGTGGCTGTGGCGGAACCCAATACAACTATTGCCTTCCCCGTGATGGTTACGGGCAAGAACCTCACCGAGGACATTACCGTCACCATCGGCGGCAACAACCGCAGCAAGTTTGAGGTAGCCCCCGCCACACTGCCCAAGGAAGGCGGAGCATTGGCTGTAGGCTTTCAGTCCGACGAAGAAGGCGTCCACGAAGCATACCTCCGTATCCGCTCCCGTGGCGCGGTGGATGTCTATATCCCTATCAGCGTGTTGGTTAAGCAAGGTGCTGGCATCGAGGACATTACATCACCTGCCACCTCGCCCTACCGCATCGTCTTGCATCACGGCACTCTGCGCATCATCACCCCAACAGGCACCTATACTCCCGTTGGACAACGCCTCACACCATAACTATTGCGGGTCGATGTCGGGGAGAATGACAGTGCCGCGGCAGTCGGGTTGCGATTGCACAAAGCGGATATGCTCCATCAGGAGGCGTTTGGCAAGGGTGATGTTGGACGTTACCTCGATGGACAGGCGTATCTGTCGCACGTGGTAGTTCTGCACACGCGCCACCGATGGCACAATGATACCTGTGCAACGCTTGCCGAATGTGCCGCTCAGCCGCGATTGCAGCAGGCGCGATGCGGCATCCAACCGTGCATAGTCGTGGTGCTTGAGCGTGAGGATAATCAACCTGTAGAACGGCGGGTAGTGGAACTGCTCGCGCTCTTGAATCTGTTGGCAGTAAAGCCCCTCGTAATCGTGGTTGCGGAGGAGCGTATAGACGAAGTTCTTGGGGTCGAAGGTCTGTATCATCACCTCGCCCTGAGTGCCTGTGCGTCCTGCTCGCCCGCTGACCTGCTCCAACATCTGGAAGGCACGCTCGTAACTGCGGAAGTCGGGTTGGTTGAGCAGGGTATCGGCTTGCAGGACCGCCACAAGGCTGA
>DLLA01000107.1:23091-29502 GCA_002479035.1 Bacteroidales bacterium UBA7574
TGGTGTCGAGGTCCATGCGGGCAACACGCGCGGTAGGGAAATACTGCTGTATCTCCTCCTCCAGCCGCTCGGTGCCGAAGCCGTGCTCGCGGTACGGTGTGTGGCAGTTGGGGCATAGCGTGGGCGCGGGAATGGTATAGCCGCAACTGTGGCATACGAGGGTGCGCGACTGCTTGTGGTAGGTCATGCTGACATCGCAGTTCACGCAACGCGGTACCTCGCCGCACTCGGGGCATTGCAGGAATGGTGCATAGCCGCGGCGGTTCTGAAACAGGATGATTTGTTTGCCACGGGCAATCTCTTCGCGCATACGGAGCACCAGCGGGTCGGAGAAATGCCCGTACATCTCTTTGCGGTGGTACTGGCGTTGGAGGTCAATCATCGTGATGCGAGGCTGTTGCAACCCTTGGTATCGCTCCTGCATCTGCACGAGTCCGTATTTGCCTGTCAGGGCGTTGTGGTAGGTCTCGATAGACGGTGTGGCAGTGCCTAAAAGGACTTTGGCTGCGAATAGCCGTGCCATGATGATGGCTGCGGAACGGGCATGATAACGGGGCGCAGGGTCTTGCTGTTTGTAGGAAGATTCGTGCTCTTCGTCCACTATGACAATGCCTAAATTGCTAAAAGGCAGGAAGATAGCGGAACGTGCACCGATGATGACGAGTGGCGTTTGGCTATGAGCCACCTGATAGTATATCTCCACCCGCTCGGCGTTGGTGAAGCGCGAATGATAGACCACCAGTTGCTGCCCGAGCACGGCACGCAGGCGGTCGGTGAGTTGGGTGGTGAGGGCAATCTCTGGCACCAGATAAAGGACATTATACCCATCGTGCAAGGCATTGGCAATCAGGTGGATATACACTTCTGTCTTGCCGCTGGAGGTTACGCCGTGCAGGAGCGTCACATCGTGGCTCTGCCATGTGAACAGCACAGCCTCCAATGCGCCTTGCTGCTGGGCATCCAGGGCATGCGGAGGGGTGATGTTGCCCGTGTATTGGCGCAGGCGTGAGATGGTCTGCTCTTGGTCGAGGAGAATGTGTTTGTCCACCAACGCCCGCAGCACGGCACCGCTCTCGCCACTGGTCTCCAACAGCAGGCGACGCTCTACAGGCTTGTAAACATTCTGAGTATCAGCACTTAGGCTAAGGAAGGTGAGCAGCAGGTGTTCTTGTTTGGGTGCCTTGTGCAGTTTGTTCAGCACCTCTTGCAGGCGGTCGTTTTCGGCATACTGAGGTGCCAGCACCATGTAGTGCGCCGTGGCAGCGGTGTAGTCGTCATCGATAATGCCCGCCGGCAATGCCGCAGCCAGCACCTCGCCCATAGTGCACAGATAGTATTGCGCAATCCACTCCCATAGGGCAATCTGCTGTGCCGTCACTACGGGGTGCTCGTCCAGAACCTGCAGTATATCACGCACTTTCACGCCTTCAGGGGGTGCACCATCGTGGGGGCGATACACCACCCCCGTGATGCTCTTCTTGCCCAAAGGCACCAGCACCCGCACTCCAACGGGCGGGCACTGCAGGCTGTCGGGGACACTATATATATAGGTGTCGGCAATAGCCAACGGCAATATGATGTCTATGTATGTGATGGGTTAGGGCTGCTGTGCCTGTTCGGCGGCAATGGCTTTCTCGTAGCATGCGCGGCAGAGAGGCTCGTAACTGTCTGTCTCTCCGAGCAATACGCGCTTGTCGCTATTCACCGTGCGGTGGCTCACATACGCGAGGTCGCCGCAATGCACGCAGATGGCGTGGGTCTTATAGACCTCGTCGGCAATAGCCATCAGGGCGGGCATCGGACCAAACGGCACGCCCTTGAAGTCCATATCCAGTCCCGCACAGATAACCCGTATGCCACGGCGTGCCAACTCGTTGCACACGTCCACAATACCCATGTCGAAGAACTGCGCTTCGTCGATGCCCACCACGTCCACATCATTGGCAAGCAGCAGGATATTCTGCGACGAGTCCACGGGCGTGGACGGGATAGAGTTGTGGTCGTGGCTCACCACGTCTTCCTCACTGTAGCGCACATCGATGGCAGGTTTGAAAATCTCCACATTGAGGCGTGCGAATTGGGCACGTTTCATGCGGCGGATGAGTTCTTCGGTCTTGCCCGAAAACATGCTGCCGCACACTACTTCGATACTGCCACGCCTGAGGCGGGGACCTTGGGTGTCTCGTTCGTTGAACATAACTTGATGTCTTGTGCCATCATTTGGATGGTCGTTTTGTTGTGAAATGTATTCTCTTCTACTTCGTAGCAGATGTCCACGGGCAGCCCGTTGCGCAGGTGCATCTCCATGTCGGCACGCCCGAAAGCGATGCCCGTGATGGCGGCAGTACGGTCGGTCACGTCCAGACGCAGATGCTCGTTGTTCTTGCCCACTGCGCGGGTGCTGCGGTTGTTGATAAGGCGGCGTGTTACGAACATCGGACGCGGGTTGCCGGGTCCGAAAGGCTCCATGTGCCGCAGGATATTGAAGAACTGCGTATCGATGTCGACCAGTTGGATTTCTGCCTCGATATGCAGGGTCGGTTGCAGTTGGTCCTCACGGATATGCGTGCGCACATACTCCTCAAAGCGTCGGCGAAACTCGGGCAGGTTCTTCGCTTCCATGCTCAGTCCCGCAGCGAACACATGCCCTCCGAAGTTCGTCAGCAAGTCGCGGCACGAGTCGATGGCAGAGTAGATGTCAAAGCCTCCTACCGAACGCGCCGAGCCGGAGATGATACCGTTCTCACCTGCCGTCAGCACGATGGTCGGGCGGTAGTACGACTCCGTCAGACGCGATGCCACAATGCCTACCACCCCCTTGTGCCACTCCGGCGAATAGACCACCGTGGAGCGTTTCTGCGCATTATCAGGGTCGGCGGCAAGCATGTCAAGGGCTTGTCGGGTGGTCTCGGTATCACAGTCATGCCGCTCGGTATTGTAGGTGTTTATCTCGCTTGCCTGCCGTTGTGCCTGCGCGAGGTCATCAGTGATAAGCAGGCTCACCGCCTCGCTACCCGACTTCATGCGTCCGCTGGCGTTGATACGGGGACCTATCTTATATACCAAGTCATTGATATTCAGTCGTCCCTGCTCGATGCCCGCCACTTGCATGAGTGCCGTCAGCCCCGCAAATGGGTGGCGGTTCAGTTGTCGGATTCCGAAATAAGCCAGAATACGGTTCTCGCCTGTAATCGGCACAATATCAGAGGCTATGGACATAGCCAACAATTGAAGCAACGGCACCAAATGCTCTTTCGGCAGGTGATGCTGCTGCGTGTATGCCTGCGCCAATTTGAACCCCACACCGCACCCCGACAATTCCTTGTAAGGATACGCACAATCAGCACGTTTCATATTCAGCACAGCCACCGCTTGAGGCAGCGTATCACCCGGCGTATGGTGGTCGCAGATGATGAAATCGATGCCCTTACCGTTGGCATACTCCACCTTATCCACTGCCTTGATGCCGCAATCCAAAGCAATAATCAGACTGCACCGGTGCTCCTCGGCATAGTCTATCCCGCGGAATGAAATGCCGTAACCCTCTGTATATCTGTCTGGTATATAGTAATCTATATGCTCGGTCAATGGGTGCAGAAATCGGTACATCAACGCCACCGCCGTGGTGCCGTCCACATCATAATCCCCATATATCAGGATATTCTCCCCCTCGGAAACAGCACGTGTCAGGCGTTCCACCGCCTTGTCCATATCGCGCATCAGCATCGGGTCGTGCAACCTGTCCAGCGACGGGCGCACAAACTCACGCGCCGCATCGGCAGTCTCTATGCCCCGCACCACCAACATACGCGCCGATGCCGCACTGATGTTCAGGTCATGTTCCAGTCGCTTCTGCGCAGCCTCCTGCTCAGGCGTAAGTGTCGTTATGCTCCACTGATAATCAACCATTTGTACCTATTTGTATTACCACAAACACCCCTCCTGAAATTAATGGCTAATTCGCGGTAATTAATGTTTATTCCCTTCTATCTGTGCGTATTTCAAATACGTCCACATCCTTCCACAACGGCAACGCCTCACGGAAATGATGCAACGCCTCTATATCAAACTCCGCAATACGCACACCTTCCTCGTCGTCATCGAACTGTGCAATCGCCTGCAAACGAGTGTCGTACGCCACCGAATGTCCGTTGTAGTGCAACCCCAGCGCATCATCGCCCACGGGGTTCACTGCAGCGATATAGCATTGATTTTCAATGGCTCGCGCTGCTACCAACGCATCCCAGTACTGAATACGTATCTCCGGCCAGTTGGCACAAACCAGCAAGATGTCATAATCACTGCCCGAATGGTTGCGTGCCCACGCAGGAAACCGCAGGTCGTAGCACACCAACATCTGCATCTTAACGCCCTTGTATTCAAACACTTGCCGTGTCTCTCCTGCCGTAAAGAACCTGTCTTCTCCGCCATGGGCATACAGATGCCGCTTGTCTTGCACCTGTACGTCCGCGTGCGGTCTCACCAGGAAACCGCGATTCTTCAGCCCTTCCCCATCACGACAGATAAACGACCCTTCAATGGCTATATCATATTGATTGGCAGCCGCTTGCAGTGTCCTCATTGTCTCCCCGTTCATGGTCTCGGCGAGGTCAGGACGATCTGTGCAGAATCCCGTTGAGAACATCTCAGGCAGCAATGCCACATCAGCCTTTCCCGCCAATGTGGCAATGCGTTCAGTCGTCTCGCGCAGGTTCGTCGCCTTGTCCGCCCACGCGATGGGGTACTGCAACAGGGCTACCCGAAACGGCTTGCTCATTTCTTCTTACCCTCCGCAGGTTTGCCTATCGCCTCGCGCATCGTCGTGTCGGCTTGGATATTCTGCATGCGGTAGTAGTCCATGATTCCGAGGTTCCCGTTGCGGAACGCCTCTGCCATAGCCTGTGGCACAAGTGCCTCAGCCTCAATCACTTTCGCACGTGCCTCCTGAGCCTTCGCTTTCATCTCCTGCTCATTGGCAATCGCCATCGCACGACGTTCCTCGGCTTTCGCCTGCGCGATATTCTTGTCTGCCTCGGCTTGGTCCATCTGCAACTGCGCACCGATATTCTTGCCCACGTCAATGTCGGCAATATCAATACTCAGTATCTCGAATGCCGTGCCCGCGTCCAACCCTTTCGACAGCACCAACTTGGATATGCTGTCGGGGTTCTCCAGCACCTGCTTGTGGCTGTCCGCCGAGCCAATCGAACTCACGATACCTTCGCCCACACGTGCCAACACGGTGTCCTCACCGGCACCGCCCACCAACTGATGGATATTCGCACGCACCGTCACACGCGCCTTGGCTATCAACTGAATACCATCCTTGGCAACCGCAGCCACGGGCGGGGTATCAATCACACGCGGGTTCACCGACATCTGCACAGCCTCAAACACATCACGTCCCGCCAGGTCAATGGCAGTCGCCATTTGGAACGACAGCGGGATATTGGCTTTGCTCGCACTCACTAATGCATGCACCACGCGCTCAATGTGTCCGCCTGCCAGATAATGCGCCTCCAGTCCGTCGCGTTTCACATCCGTCAGTCCGGCTTTGTGCGCCTCAATCATGCAGTTCACAATCTTCGTAGGCGGCACTTTGCGGATACGCATCAGGAACAACTGCACCAGCGAGATATGCACGCCGCTCACGCCCGCGTTTATCCACAGCATGAAGGGCACATAGTAAAAGAATATCGCCAGCAGCACGACGATAATCGCAATCACAACAATCGTAATCGGGTCCATAGTTTCTATCTATTTAATGGTTAATACTCTGCCAAATTAATGGTTAATTACACGGCAATTAATGTTCATCCCCTCCAAAATTAATAATCATTTATACGGTAATTCCTGTTTATTTATTGACTATCAATACTATTTACTCTGTTCCAAATCACTTCCCTCCATTTTAGGAGCCCCTCCCCTGGAGGGGTTGGGGAGGTCTGTCCTCATCTCCTCAATCCTCTTCCCCGGCTCTGCCAACTCCACTTTCGAGTCTATTGTCGTGTCCAACGCCATCTTTTCAATGGCGTGGCTCTTGACAAAGGCATATACTGCCACCGCTGTCAGCACGATGCACGCTGCCAAGGTCACGTGCCCTGCCCACGGATACACAGGTGCCAACTTCAGGTATGCCACCACCACGCTACCCGCCAGACTTGCCAACCCGCACACGCCTGCGATGCCGAACCCCGGCAGCAGAAACAACTCCGCCACTATCAGCACCACGCCAAACACTACCAGCAATACTGTCAATAACACATACATACTCATTTCCCCTTTCCTTCTTTAGTCTGTTTTGTTCTCATTTCTCATATTCCCATTCCACTCCTAATTAGTTCTGCTTGCAAAGTTACAACAATTCCTGTAAATCTGCAACCCTTTGTCCTTTTTCTTTTTCCCGCATCC
>DLLA01000107.1:29513-42379 GCA_002479035.1 Bacteroidales bacterium UBA7574
TTGTTTGTTTTGTAGGTTTTGGCTTCCTTATAATTCCCTCGTGTACACCTTGATACAAAAATGTATTAATACTATGTTTTTAGTATGTCGTTAGTATGTGATTAGTATGTGATTAGTATGTGATTCAACGGACCATGCTATTGGGCTTGAGCCACCTATACGCACTTATTTGTTATAATATCTTAATACAATTTCCACCCCACAAACTCTCACCCACGAATTTTCGCCCTACTCCAAAACACCTCTTTTTAAGAAAAAGTTATCATTCTTTACTATTCCGCCCATCACCACCCGCCATAATTTGCAAGTCCTAAACATTAGCACTAACTTTGCAGCGGTTTTAGGTCTGCAATCCGTCCTTTCCGCAAAGAACACCTTATATATAGTGCTCCCCCACCGATGGATATCTCGCATCTTACCCCCCTGCCCACCCCGAGCAGGACAAACTGACAACAACAACTGACAGCATGGCAACATGCATTAAAATGAACTGTGTATAATAATTACTGATATGAAAAAGTTTATCTCACTCGTGGTTATTGCCTTTACAATGTGCAACAGCATCTTTGCGCAATTGGCATATAATCAAGAATTTAGCAAATTAGACTGGGACAATGAGTCCACTAAAATTGCAAGTAGCGGTTCCAACTCATGGAGCAGTGGAATATGCTTGGCTGGTAAAACCGCTGGATTTGATTGGAGCGATAAGTACGTCACCATCGCCATCAGTCCCGCAGGCATTCCTAATCATTTGACCTGCTCTACCTCAGCCCAAACAGGAGCAACAGGCATTTCATTCAAAATTTTCACAAGTGCTGACAACCAAACATTTACAGAGGCTTGGAATTCCACAAAAGGTTCCAACACCATTGACATCGAATTGCCCAAGACAACAAAATACATCAAACTCCAATATAGTGGCAACCTGCGGGGCTACTACAAAGACCTCCAAGTAACCAACCTCACCTACGAGCGCGCAGCCACACCTGCCGCATTGGATTTCGGTAGCGAAGTTCTCAACACAAAGGACACTTCATGCACCACAACCGTGGACTGGTGCGACATACCCGCAATGGAGTATTCCGTTTCCGGTGACGATGCCGCTCAATTCTCTGTCAGCGTAGCCGATAATTCTTCTGCGCTCAACTGCGGAACGGCCACATTTACAGTCACCTACAAGCACGACAAGGGCGGCACGCACCATGCCACGCTCAACATCAACGCACAAACCGTCACCCTCACAGGCACCACCTTACGCGGCACACAGACCATCACTTGGAACGACGACCTCCGCACAATCCCTGCCGACACACTCGTCACCCTCACAGCCACCGCACTCACACCCGTGTCCTACACCAGTTCCGACCCCGCTATTGCCTATATTGATGGTAATCAACTCCATATCCTCAGCAGCGGCTCCGTTACCATAACTGCCACCGCACAGCAATCCGACGACTACGAAGCCGCCTCCGCTACCAAAGACATCGTCATCACCACCGTCAAGCCCATTATCACAGCCCTTCCCACGGCTGCTGCTATTTTCGCAGGCGAGACTCTCGGCACTTCCACACTCACGGGCGGCATGGCTTCCGTGGATGGTACTTTCTCGTGGATAGCACCTGCGGACACCGTTCTCTTTGCCGGCGAGCACCTTCTGCCTGTCCGTTTTGTGCCAACCAACCTCAATTGGTACACTTCCGTGGACACCACCATCACCCTTCTGGTCACCAAAAAGCAGCAAACCATCACTTGGAACGATGTCCCCGGGACACTTCTCCTGGATACAGTAGTTGAGTTCAAGGCTACCGCGCAAACCGCTATCGCTTACATCAGTTCAGACTCCGCCGTTGCTTTCGTCACCGCCGACACACTCCGTATCATGTCTCGCGGCACTGTCACCATCACGGCAGAGGCTGCAGAGACTGACCTTTTCTATGCCGCTTCCGAGTCCAAGCAGTTTGTTATCAACGCCTTGACACCCGTTATCACCACCCTTCCCACGGCTTCCGACATCTTCGAGCAGCAGACTGTCGAGACCTCCATACTCTCTGGCGGAGAGGCTTTCTATGGCAACACGCAGGTGGCTGGTACTTTCTCGTGGGCTGAAGACATTGCTACTTCCACCCTTGCCGTCGGCACGCACGATAATCTGCATATCATATTCACACCCAACGACTTAGACAGATACAACATCGTTGATGCTTACATCTCTCTTACCGTCAATGAGTACAAGGACCCGACTGACCTTACCACAATCTCCTCGGAATCCTCAACAACGATTCGCAAAGAGATACGCAACGGACAATTCTACATCATCCGAGGCAGCGACAACTACGATGCCACAGGTCACCTGCTCCACACGCAACCATAAGCCTGCATTCCGCATCACATACTGATATTAAACAAAGTAGTGCCCTGATTCGTTGAAAATCAGGGCACTACTTTTTCCTTCCGCCTTGTATATTTTCTCACAAACAACCGTGTTCTTTCAGGTACATATACACCTGCTCTATCGGAAAACCCATCACGGTGTACTGCGACCCTTCTATGCGCGTAATGCCCACATAACCAATCCATTCCTGAATGGCATAACTGCCTGCCTTGTCCATCGGGTGATAGTGCTCCACATAGTAGTCAATCTCTTCGGAAGCCAACTCGCGGAATGTCACGTCCGAACTGTCCACCAATGTGTCTTGTCCGTGCAACGTGGTGAAGCACACTGCCGTAAACACCTGGTGCGTATGCCCGCTCAATCGACCTAACATTTGCTTGGCATCCGCCTCCGAATGTGGTTTGCCGAGCATCTCACTGTCCAGCCAGACAATGGTATCCGAGGTGATGAGCACATCTTCCTCCCTCAGTCTGCTTGCGTACGCGCGTGCCTTCGCGCGCGATACATACAGAGGTATATCTCCCCCTTGCAACTCTTTCGGGTACGACTCATCGGCATCTATCGTAACTGCCGTGAACGGAACGTCCAACCCCCGCATCAGTTCCCTGCGGCGTGGACTCTGACTGCCTAAAATGATGTTCATAACATACGCACGATGACAAAACTATACAACGCCCCCATCAGCATCACAAACTTCATAAGTGCCTGGGCATTATGATATTCCCGCGGCAGATGGGCGCACCAAAGCAGGATGACTTCGCACACGCACGGCACCAACAAACCGAATGTGATATACCTTGTGGACAATGTATTCCACTCGTGCGGGAAAGGAACTACGGCAAATCCGAAGTAGCAAATCAGTCCGCATACAATGGCAATTAACCCCGTCACTATTGCCTTGCTCACCGTATTGCCCCATTTTATCGGCATCGTACGGCACTCATACTCGCGGTCGCCCTCTTGGTCTTCCATATCTTTCACTATCTCTCGCGCCAGCGTAGTGAGGAACGCAAACAACGCGAAGCCGCCTGACCATATATACAACTCACCGACAATGGAAGAGTAGCCCAACATCTCGTGATACAAGTGCCGCAGGTAATCCACATTCGCAAAGGCAACCAGCAGCGGTACCAACGCCGCCATAAACGCCACTACGATATTCCCGACAAGGAACTGCCGCTTGTACGACGCCGAATAGAACCACAACAACCCGGGAACAACAAGGAATATCGCCCCTAATGTCCAACTCCTTGCCCACACCGCCACGGCTATTCCCATAACCACACCCGCAGCCGTCAGACACTGAAACAGGCGCATAGCCGTGTTTTTTGACACGATATCCGGCACTATCAGCCTGTCCGGACGGTTGATTTTGTCTATCTTGATGTCGAAATAATCGTTGATTACGTACCCCCCTGCAGCAATACACACCGTCCCGAGTATGAGCAACAGCAGCACCCACCACGGCATCTGCTCATGGAACAGAGCCCGGTTAAGTAGCGGTGTAGCCACCCATTTCTCCATCACATACAGCAGCATAGCCACAAACAGCAGGTTACCCCCGCGCACCAATCGGAACCATACCCCTATCTTCTCCGTATCAAACGACCATTTCTTCATATTTTCTACCCTCTAACCTATAACTATCCTATAACCATCCACAAACAAATGCCCGCACTATTTCGTGGTCTTCACCTTCAGTATCACACCTTTCCATGCGGGCAGTGTCAGGCACACAGGCGTGTGTGCTGTCAGCGGAAAACGGTACTCGGCACCTGTCAGCAGGTCTGTTGCCTCTGCCATCGGCAGTTCCGTCAGCCAGAGATGCTCGAATGCCTCCCGCGGGATACGCACCTGCATATCCACCTGACGGTCATCAAAGTTGAGTACCACCAGCAGCATCTGCCGCTTGTACTTGCGGATATACGCAAACTGCTCGTGTTTGTTAAAGCCCTCACCCTGAGCGTATTCGAGGTCATACATCTCCCCCATCGTGATGGCTTTCTCAGTCCGTGCCACCCGTAGCAACTGCCTGTAGAACGCCCGTAGGTCGCGTTGCTCATCATCCAACAGGGCTCCGTCGAACTTACCGTGGTTTGCCCATGCCTGTATCGACGCGATACCCCAGTAATCGAATATCGACGACTTGCCGTCCATGCCCGAGTAGCCCTCGGCATCCATACCTTTCTCGCCTAACTCCTGACCGGCATACACCATCACAGGGTTGGTTCCCAACGTGGCAGCCACTATCATGGCAGGCTCCGCACACATGCCGCGCCCGCAGAAGAAACCGCTTGCTATACGCTGTTCATCGTGGTTCTCGAGGAAGTACAGTATATGTTCGCGTATGTCGTCCACGCGTTGCCACTGTTGCGTAATGCCCTCCACAGGCCAGTTCTTGCTCGTTACCCCGCGCAGATAGTCATACATCCCGACCTTGTCGTACAGGTAATCAAAGCCCGCCGCCAGATAATCGCGGTACAATGCAGGCTGATACACCTCCGCAATATACATTATATCGGGATACTGTGCCTTCACCTGCTCGATGCTCCACTGCCAGAACTCCTGCGGTACCATCTCTGCCATATCACAACGGAAGCCGTCGATGCCTTTGCTTGCCCAGAACAGCATGATATCCAGCATCTTATGCCACGTATCCGGTATCGGGTCAAACTGCTTCTCGCCCCCGCCTTGGTAGAAGACGCCGTAGTTCAACTTCACCGTCTCGTACCAGTCATCCTTGGTCGGATTGGCACTAAAGCAGTCGTTTCCCGTGGCTTTCGCAGGGTTTTCCGTGTACCCTTGCACGTCAAACTGCGGCGCAAACGGCTGCCCGGGCAGGTAGTAGAAGTTGTTCAGCGGCGAGAAGGCCCAGTTGGGATTATCGTCTTCCCCCAGGTCTTTCACACCTTTCGGACGGTGTGTCGAGCGGTATTCGCGCGCCACATGGTTGGGTACAAAGTCTATGATTACCTGTAGGTTAGCCTTGTGCGTCCTATCTACCAACGACTCGAACTCCTCCATACGCCGGTCTTGGTCTTCGCACAGGTCGGGGTCAATGTCATAGTAGTCGGTTATCGCGTACGGACTGCCCGCCAAGCCTTTCACTATCGACGGGGTGTTGTACTGCGCTGTGGCGTGTCTAATCACGCCGGTGTACCACACATGCGTGGCTCCCAAGTCGCGTATAGCACGCAGTGCGCGCGGGGTGATGGCATTCAGGGTACCGCAACCGTTCTCCTGCAGGGTACCGCAATGCCGCCGTGTATCATTGTAGTTCGCAAAGGTACGCGGCAATAACTGATAAATTATCGGTTTCAAGGTTCAGTAATTTAATGTTTGCGGGGCAACCCTGTCGGGCGCACCCATGTTTATCTATATATGCGGAGGCGGCACCAACCGCCTCCGCACCTCTTTGCTTACAATAATGCCATCGTATCCGATGCTATCATCCACTCCTCATCGGTCGGGATGACGCACACCGTCACACGGCTGTCCGGCGTGGAAATCACAATCTCCTCGCCGCGGCTGTGCATATTCTTCTCCTCGTCAATCTTCACACCGAGGTAGCCGAGTCCTTTGGCTATCTCGCCGCGGATATACATATCGTTCTCACCGATACCGCCTGTGAACACGATGATGTCCACACCGTCCAGCGCGGCAGCGTAAGCACCTATGTATTTCTTCACGCGATAGATGAACATCCTCCGTGCCAGGTCTGCACGTTTGTTGCCACCGGCAATGGCATTCTCAATGTCACGCGCGTCGCTCGATACGCCGCTCACGCCCAGCAGACCCGACTTCTTGTTTACCAGCGTCGAGAACTCTGCCGTCGTCAGGTGCTCTTTGTCCATGATGTATGTCGCAGCCCCGAGGTCGAGGTCGCCGCTGCGGGTACCCATCATCAGGCCCTCAACGGGGGTCAGACCCATCGAGGTATCCACGGACTTGCCGTCCAACACCGCCGTGCAACTGCCGCCGTTGCCGATATGCGCCGTGATTATCTTCTTGCCTTTCGGGTCCACACCCAGGAACTCGCACACACGCGCCGACACGTAGCGGTGCGATGTCCCGTGGAAACCGTAGCGGCGAATCGCATACTTCTCGTACAACTCGTACGGAATGGCGTACATATATGCCTCATCGGGCATGGTCTGGTGGAATGCCGTGTCGAATACTCCCACTTGCGGCACGCCGGGCAGCGTCTTCTCTATCGCCTCGATACCCTTCAGGTTGGCGGGGTTATGCAGCGGAGCCAGGTCGATGCACTTCACAATCATCTCTTTCACCTCAGGTGTAATCACCACCGACTTGTTGAATTTCTCGCCGCCGTGCACTACGCGGTGTCCCACAGCGTCAATCTCTTTCAGCGACTTCAGGCATCCAATCTTCTCATCTACGAGACTATCCAATATCAGTTGGATACCAATCGTATGCTCGGGCATCGGTTTCTCTATCTTCACCTTCTCGCCGCTCGGCAGTTTCACTTGCAGGAACGAGTCCGGCAACCCTATCTTCTCCACGCCGCCTTGTGCGAGGATGCTGCGGGTCTCCATCTCGAACAGTTTATACTTGATGCTGCTGCTACCGCAGTTCAATACCAAAATCTTCATATTCTTTTCGTTTTATTATTGATTTGTTTACACTTCTTTGCCGTGTCAAATCCGTATCTTTCAGCAAGGGATAGGCAAGGGATACGCAACCCTTGGGCAACCTTTGCACTACGGACACGCCAATACTTTTTAATCCTTTATGGCTTGGTTGGCTGTGATTATCACCATCTGCACGATATCCTGCACTTTGCAGCCGCGACTCAGGTCGTTCACCGGAGCAGCGATACCTTGCAGGATAGGACCCACAGCGTCTGCACCCGAGAAACGCTCCACCAACTTGTAACCTATATTACCCGCCTGCAAATCAGGGAATACCAGCACGTTTGCCTTACCTGCCACGGGCGAACCCGGAGCCTTCTTCGCAGCCACACTCGGCACCAGCGCAGCATCTGCCTGCAACTCGCCGTCCAGTGCCAAATCGGGTGCCAACTCGTGCGCGATACGCGTAGCCTCCACTACCTTGTCCACCAACTCATGCTTGGCACTGCCTTTCGTCGAGAAACTCAGCATCGCCACACGCGGTTCGATACCTGCCAGCGTACGAGCCGTCTCGGCAGTCGACACCGCTATCTCAGCCAACTCTTGGGCTGTCGGACACGGATTGACGGCGCAGTCTGCAAATAGCAGGAAACCGTCCTCACCATACTGTTTGGCAGGGGTGAACATCAGGAACGCACCCGATACCAGATGTACACCGGGCTTGGTCTTCAGTATCTGGAATGCGGGACGAATCGTGTCAGCCGTCGTACCGCGTGCGCCTGCCAACTCGCCGTCTGCGTCTCCGTTCTTAATCATCAGACAACCCAGATACAACGGGTCTTGTGCTTTCTTGGCAGCCTCTTCCTCAGTCATGCCTTTGGCTTTGCGCAATTCGTAGAGCAGGTGCGCATATTCCGGCATCTTGGCATCGGTCATGGGGTCGATAATCTTCGCCTCCTTTATATATTCATACCCATTCTCCTTTGCCATCTGATGTATCTTCTCGGGGTTGCCGATAAGAATCAGATGGGCGATTTTGTCACGAAGAATGATGTTTGCTGCCTCCAACGTACGGGGTTCGTCGCCCTCAGGAAGCACAATGCGCTGCGGATGTTGCTGCGCGCGCTCCAGCATTTTACTCAATATATCCATTTTAATATCAATTAGTTTCCGTTTTATTTCCATATTATCCCCTCACACCCCCTACCGACCCGCGATAGACCCGCGATAAACTCCCTAACTTTCACGCATATCCTTCTCGGCTTCTGTCACGCCCATTAACTATTAATTATTACCTATTATATAGATTCCTTGTTGCAGCAGAACCGTGACAAAGATACTACAAAATCCACATCTACGCAATCTTTTTACAAAAAAAATACCTTTTTCTCACTTTTTCTTTGTTATTTCAAAAAAATACCGTACCTTTGCACTCCGATTCGTGCTTGTCAACTCTTGTATAAAGTGTAAAAACGGTGTGAACGAATGAAAGCAAACGTACTATTTGCCATATTAGCACTATGCGGAACGACCTCTCTTTACGCGCAAGAGGCGACCGTGCATTCTGCTGATACGTTAGGCGTGCACCCATACAGAGATGAAGGTCCGATAGCGCCGAAGACGTCCAATTGGATGTTGTACTTGGATGCAGGTGGCAATATCTTTGATGGAGACTTCAGCAGTGAAATGTTGCACTCCATTTATGCCCCTACTGTGGGAGCAGGATTGATGTACAATTTCAACTCGGGATGGGGAATAGGGGTTGAGTACCTTTACTCCATGTACGGAGCAACCGGCAGGAAAGGTGCCGATAATGCCGATATCCTTCTACGTGGACAAATGCACCGCGCGGAGACATTTTTGACCTTTGACATATTTAATGTATGGCGTCCTCAGAACCCACGCAAACTATTCGCACTCAATCTGATTGCGGGTGGTGGCGCAGGTTGGTTCCAAAATGATATCTACTACAAGCAAAAGGGACATACCGGTAGCCAGGAGCCCTTGCATGACGATGAACTGCAATGCCGCTCGTTCTTCCTTGGGGGTGCAGACTTCCAGTTCAACGTCAGCCGTAGTATATCAATAGGTGTCAAGGGAGTATATCACTTCTTCACTAAGGACAACATTGACGGTCGGCTGTATGGTAACAACAACGACGGTATCTTCGACTTTACTGTGTCCATGCGATACAAGATTGATGCGGTACACAAGTCCCATGTTTGCAATGTTAACAAGGACTATCTCGCCCAACGTGTTGCAGAGGAGCGGCTTCAGGCTATTGAGGATGTGGCGAAGCAGACGCGCGACACAACCATCTATCAGTCCGACACAGTCGTAATCAACAGAACGGTAGTGGTTAAGGAGCCCGTCAAAAGCGAAGGCTACTACGTGTATTTCGACGTAAACCGCGCCAACCTCAGCGATATCGCGCTCACAACTATTCAGCAGGTAGCGGCTCGCCTCAAGGCTGAACCTAACACCTACGCCGAAATCATTGGTTATTGCGATGACACCGGCACTGAAAAGTACAACATGCACCTTGGCGCAAGACGTGCTGGCAATGTCAAAGAAGAATTGGTAAAGGAGTACGAGATTGCACCGGAGCGCATCATCGGTTATAGTCGAGGTATCCTGCCCAGCAAGCGGGGCAAAGCAGCCTACGGACCAAACCGGCGCGCGGAAGTTCACATCCTTACCAAAGCGCAATTCCAGGCTCTCCAAGCCGCGCAGGAAAAGGAGCAGAGTGAGCAGAAAACGGTTGGCACGCAGGAGCAACAGGAACCGCAAACTCCCGCGAAAACCGTCACGTTCCGCAAAGGAATGACACTCGGACATCTGGCTCTGCAAGAGTATGGCGATGCAAGTTATTGGATATACATCTACCGTGCCAACAAGGATAAAATTTCCAATCCTGACCACATCGAAGAGGGCATGGTATTGGTGATTCCCGAACTGACTGCCAAACAGCGCGAAACGGTTCACCCGAAGACTGCGCAAGTGCAGCAGGAGAAGCAGGAATCCGCTCTGCTCCATATATCGGGCAAGGTCATCGCCACCGAGAAGACCGGACAAGACTGGACGCTTAGCCGCATGGCACGCAAGCACTACGGCAATACACATTGTTGGGTATATATATACGCAGCAAACAAAAGCAAAATAGCAAATCCGGATAGGATTCCGCAAGGGGTAACGCTCAGTATTCCCGAACTTACGCCCGAGCAGCAGTCTATCACGAAAGAACAAGTTGCCGAAGTGTTGGCAGCCATACGAAAATAATGGGTAACCGCATAGATGGTTACATGGTCCTGTAGCTCAGTTGGTTAGTAGCACCTGACTCATAATCAGGGGGTCCTTGGTTCAAGCCCAAGCAGGACCACGAGAGGTTGTCTGACACGTTCAGGCAATCTCTTTTTTATCTGACAGCACACTGTCATTTGGAAATCTCAATAAAAACTGGTAACTTTGCAGGTCGAATGAGAGTCTTCTTCCATAAAGACAACGTAAATAACGAAAACAACCAAACAGATAATGACAAACGATTTTCTCAAGTTCGCCGTAGCGAACGGACTCAATTCCATGCACGTGGAGCAGACCATGCAGGCGTCTGCCAACTATATCAGCCCGTCCATATTGGAGGAGCGGCAACTGAATGTCACGCAGATGGACGTGTTCTCGCGACTGATGATGGACCGCATCATCTTCCTCGGCACCGAGGTCAACGACTACACAGCCAACGTGATTCAAGCCCAACTGCTGTACTTGGACTCGGCAGACTCGGACAAAGACATACACATATACCTCAATACCCCTGGCGGTTCCGTATATGCGGGCTTGGGTATCTACGACACCATGCAGTTTGTGCGCTCGCGCGTGGCCACGATATGCACGGGCATGGCGGCATCTATGGGTGCGGTACTGCTCGTAGCGGGCGAGAAAGGTATGCGTGCCGCGCTGCCCCACAGCCGCGTGATGATACATCAGCCGTTGGGAGGCATACAGGGACAGGCTTCGGACATCGAGATTACCGCCAAAGAAATCCTCAAACTCAAGGACGAACTATACCAGATTATCTCTGACCATTCGGGGCAGAGCATGGAGCGTATCCGCCACGATGCCGACCGCGACTACTGGATGAAAGCCAACGAAGCCCTCGAGTATGGTATGATTGACAAAGTGTACGAGAGGAAGTAAGGGGGTGTTCTTTTAATTGCTTTTTGAGTGATTTTTGAGTTTTTGGGTTAGTAGATGCGCGGCTTGAGCAAAGGAGCAATGCGGGCATTGTGACTGAGCGAAAGTCTCGCAGATACAAGCAAAAAACAAAAAGCACCAAAAAAGTGTTACAACACTCTCACATTTGTAAAATTTTAAGTTAAACGGGGAATTAATAGAACACCCCCTATAATATGGCAACAAAGAAGAAAGAACAGGCTGTCTGCTCGTTCTGCGGTCGCCCTATGCCGCAGATGTTCAAGGGCGAGGACGGGGCATATATATGTCAGGAGTGCATAGAGGCGGGGCATCAGATGATTCAGCAAATGAATCAGTACCAGGCGCAGCACCCCGAAGTGGAGGGACTGGACCTGGCGCACCTGCCCAAACCAACGGAAATCAAGGCTTTTCTCGACCAATACGTCATCGGTCAGGACGAAGCCAAGCGTTACCTGTCGGTGGCGGTGTACAACCACTACAAGCGTATCCTGCAGCCGCGCGAGGAGAACGGCGTGGAGATAGAGAAGTCCAACATCATCATGGTGGGCTCGACAGGTACGGGTAAGACACTGTTAGCCAGAACGATAGCCAAGATGCTGGCAGTGCCTTTCACCATTGTGGACGCCACCGTGCTTACCGAAGCCGGCTACGTGGGCGAGGACGTGGAGAGCCTGCTCACGCGCCTGCTGCAAGAGGCGGACTACGATGTGCAGAAAGCAGAGAAAGGCATTGTGTTCATCGACGAGATAGACAAGATAGCACGCAAGTCGGACAACCCGTCCATCACACGTGATGTGTCGGGCGAAGGCGTACAGCAGGGCTTGCTCAAACTATTGGAAGGGTCGATGGTGAACGTACCACCCCAAGGGGGACGCAAACACCCTGAGCAAGAGTTCATTCATGTCAATACACAGAATATACTGTTCATCTGCGGCGGTGCCTTTGACGGTATCGAACGCAAGATAGCGCAACGCCTTAACACACAGGTAGTTGGCTTTGATGCAGCACAAAAGACCAAGCAGGTGGACAAGAGCGATTTGCTGCAGTATATCGCACCTCAGGACTTGAAGTCTTTTGGTTTGATACCGGAAATCATCGGGCGTCTGCCTATCCTTACTTACCTCAAGCCGCTGGACCGCGATGCACTGCGCAATATCCTCACCGAGCCCAAGAATGCCATCACCAAGCAGTATCAGAAACTGCTGGCTATGGATGGCGTGTCCCTCACTTTCGACCGCGATGCACTTGACTATATCGTGGACAAGGCGATTGAGTACAAACTCGGAGCCCGCGGCTTGCGCAGCCTGACTGAAACCATTATGATGGACGTGATGTACGAAGTGCCTGCCGACAAGAGTATCAAGGAGTTCCATGTCACCCGCGCACTCGCCGAGGAGAAATTGTCACGCATCAACCCGCTGACCCTCCAGGCATCACAAGGATAATAGCAGACTATCACAAACACATACCTATACGAAAAGGGCTGTCTGGTACTTCGCCGGACAGCCCTTTTCGTATGCTTGTAAATTATTCTATGATTACCAGTTAATCACAAACCCTGCGTGTACGTTGATACCGGCTTGGGCATAGTACCATGGCCAGCAGGCTGTACCGTCCTCAAAGTATGAGCAGTCGCTACCGCCGTTGCTGGCATACTTGGCATCGAAGAT
>DLLA01000107.1:42470-42614 GCA_002479035.1 Bacteroidales bacterium UBA7574
ATTTGTTCATCGGCAGTTGGTATTGCAGATTGACATTGGTGGTGGTGAATGCCTTGAGGGCTGCCGTCTCGTTCTGCAGGTTATCAAGATACTGCTTGCTTGTTACGTTGGTCTGAATAGTCGCCAGGAAACCTGCCACATCAA
>DLLA01000163.1:0-2834 GCA_002479035.1 Bacteroidales bacterium UBA7574
GTATGATATTGTTGCCATTATACAATGTTAATAATGCGCCTTTCGCGAATGGCTGCTAAATAGGTGTTATGTTTTTGCCAACCTGTTTTACATTTTTATTGCATATTTGGAAAATATGTAGTACTTTTGCACCCGAATCTACGCTGAGAGGGGATATGTCCTCGTTTTAGGGTGGATTTGACATATTGAATAGCGTTTATTGACGCTTTGTGTTTGACAGACGGAAACTTGCAAACTTTCTTTATCAAGTCAAAATCAAAGTAGCAATAGATGCCTATGGGTATGACATACCTATACTATGCCGGTTCGGGTGTAGTATATTGTCATATCAGCGTAGGTTTCCTGTTGTTTTATTTGACTTGATAGGCATTGCAAGGCCTCCGTTTGTAAATGAAACAACGGAGGTCTGCGTTTTTTATGTGTCTATATTAGGGAAATAACAATAAATCAAATAAACAATGAAAGAGAAATGTAACGTATTTTTGCTATGTATTATGCTGTCTTTCACAGCCATAGCAGCCAATGCTACACAAATTTGGGATGGTAAAACCAAAGAACCATGGACAAAAGGCAGTGGCACGGAATCTGACCCGTATCTAATTGAAACACCTGCTAATTTAGCGTATTTGGCTGCCCAAGTAAATTTGGGAAATACCTATGAAGATGTTTACTTTCTACAAACAGATGATATTAACCTTAATAGTAAGTCATGGCCCCTTATCGGTGCAAATTCTAAGGCTTTTGCAGGATGTTATGATGGCGGACAAAAACAAGTAAGAAATGCTACAACCTATTTATTTGGCTTAATTCAGTCTGCGGCAATTAAAAATTTGACTATTGCAGGAGAGTCCCCATATGCAATGATTTATCGTGTACAAGGTGATGTGGTACTTACGAATTGCCACAACAATTCAACTTCAGATGTCAAAGGAGGGGCTGGACTCGTGAATATTGCAGAAAACGGAAATTTGACATTGTTGAGATGTAGCAATTCTGCGCCCATTATAGGGTGTTATACTACCTCTGCTGCGAGTGCTAATACATATTGTGCTGGCTATATGGGAGGGCTTGTCGCAAAGGCGAATAAAGTCATTGCCAAAAGATGTTCCAATAGAGCCAATATCGCTATGGTTACCAAACACCTATATGAACCATTGTATGCATCAGGATTAATTGGGTATGCAGATTATGCGATAGTAGAAGAATCTAATAATAATGGTACCATCAGTATAAGTGTAGGGAGTACACAATATGGAGGAACTGCGTATGCAAGGAAAGTCTATTGTGCTGGTATAGGGACATTCAAGGGGACAGCTACATGTTGTTACAATATGGGCAGCATAAATGCACAAACAACATCCGAGGCTCGCTCTTGTGGCATTGCTTGTAGCACAGGCGGAGGGTTGTCTGTATCGTATTGCTACTCAAGAGGGACTTCACATATTTCTATTATAAATACTGAAGGAGGGTATGGATACAAGTATGGTATAGCGTATAATGCTACCTGCTCATCTTGCTATTTTGCAGGATATTTTGCTAATGATGATAGATTAAAGGGAACTTATGCAATAGGAAATGCTACCAACAACGAATGCTATTGTAGTAGTAATTGCGGTACTGCTAACAAAGATGGAATATCCAATACGTCTTCAAACATGATGAAAGTTCCGTCATTTGTGCCACAATTAAATGTTAATGGCGACTATTTTTACCCCGACTACACGAATATCAACGATGGCTATCCCATCTTGCGTTGGCAGTTGGAAGGTGTTGATTTCTACACTGTCAAGGGTCTCTGCCGCGAGGAACAGGGAACTATCACCGGTACAGGTGCTTACCCAAAGGGTGCAGAGATTCAACTGACCGCCACCCCGAAAGACAACTTTGTGTTTGCAGGCTGGAGCGATGGCGTTACCGACAACCCGCGCACGATTAAGGTGGAGGGCGAAGCCACTTATGCCGCACAATTTGAACGTACAAGTTATACCATCTATGTCAACCAAGATTGTTCCATCACGGTGGAGTGATACCATGGGTAGTATGTCGTATCTCGCAACATATCGGCGTTGGCTGCTTTGCCTATGTATGGCATTGCTGCTGACACCTCTGTCTGCCGCCCCGCACCATGTAGTCATCAGTACATCGGAGTGTGCTAAGCAACAGGAATTGGAGGTGCAGAATGGCACACCCGTTACGTTGGTGGCAGAACCCCAATCCGGTTCTCGGTTCTTGCGTTGGAGTGATGGCACGACTGCCAACCCCTACGTATTGCAAATAACATCCGACACCGCTATTGCTGCTGTCTTTGCACCCGCTCCTGCCGTATCTAGGCATACACTCACCTTGTATGCTGATGATTGTGAAGAGCCCAACACCTTAGAGGTCGAAGATGGCAAAAACGTCACCTTGGTGGCTACTCCTCAAATGGGCTACACCTTCAGTCGATGGGATGATGGCAATACTTCCAACCCGCGTATTGTCGCCGTAAATAGTGATGCCACCTATCGCGCGTTATTCACCAAGCAATCTTCTACAGGAGGTGGTATGCCAACTTATACCGTTACCTTTCGCAACGGCTCTTGTTCGGAGGCAACTACTCGGCAGTTTATTGAGGGGGCGCATCTCACGATGTATGCAACCTCGGATGCCTGTGGCACATTCAAGCAATGGTCGGATGGCAATACCGACAATCCGCGTTCTGTGGTGGTTAAAGGTAATGCCACTTACACGGCGGAGTTCATCAAGGAGCAATATACTGTCACTGTCACAGCGGATAATGATGAGCAAGGTTCGGTATCTGTCACCGCAGAATAAATTAATGGTTAATTAACGGC
>DLLA01000163.1:2860-3724 GCA_002479035.1 Bacteroidales bacterium UBA7574
ATTAACGGAGAATTTTAATGGTTCTCTAATGGCATTTAATGGAGTAAAAAGAAGACAATCAAAGGAATTAAATGGATAACCAAAAAACAAATACAACAATGAAGAAAATCTTTTCTATTTTCGCCATGGCAATGGGTATCGTTACCATGGCTCATGCAGAACAATTAGTGGTGGATTGCGGCAACTCCGCCACTATCAGTGCTACACCCGCTACGGGGTATCACTTCGTGCGTTGGAACGACAACAACACCGACAACCCGCGCACCGTCACCCCTACCGAAGATGTCACCTACACGGCATTCTTTGCTATCAATCAGTACACTGTCATCTTCCAAAACTATGACGGCACCGAACTCCAAAAGGAAGTCTTGGACCACGGTACTGCTGTCAGTTACAAAGGCGAGACTCCCCAAAAGCCTACCACAGCCCAATACACCTACACCTTCTCGGGTTGGAGCCCCAATGTGGAATATACCGCTACGGCAGACGCTACCTATACCGCTCAGTTCGACCAGACGGTGAACAAGTACACCATCACTTTCAAGAACTGGGACGGAAGTGTGTTAGAAGCCAAAGACTGGGAATATGGCACGTTGCCTGCCTATAACGGCACCCCCACTCGCCCTGCGGACGATGAGTTCACCTACACCTTCACAGGGTGGGACAAGGTCATCTCCACCGTAACGGGTGAGGCGGAGTACATCGCCCAATACACCAACAGCACCAATACCTACACCATCACCACCATCGGCGAGAACGGTACCACCACGGGCGATGGCACATATCTGTATGGCAAGGAGGTCACCCTGACCGCTACACCTAACACATGCTACCGTTTTGTACGCTGGAGCGACGGCAATACCG
>DLLA01000163.1:3770-9711 GCA_002479035.1 Bacteroidales bacterium UBA7574
GCTGGAGCGACGGCAATACCGATGCCACCCGCACCATCACCGTCACAGGCAACGCCACCTACACGGCTGTCTTCGAGAAGATACAATACACCGTCACCGTTCAATCGGACAACGATGCCCAGGGCAGTGTGAATGTGGTGGCAGTACCTTGATGACGTTATGATGAAACGGTGGTTCATATACCTCACATGTTGGATGAGTGTTGGTGCCGTCTTCGCTGACGGCACCGGCACCCACCTGCGTGTGGATTGTGGCGACTGGGTGCAATTGGAGGCAACACCCCGTGAAGACTACCATTTCGTGCGTTGGAGCGACGGCAACACCGACGCACTCCGCCAACTGCAGGTGAACGAAGATGCCCGATACATTGCCTATTTTGCCGCAAACTGTGAGGAGTATGCCAACTGGCCTGTGGTCGCGCTCTACGACTGGCTGCTGATGCTCAATGTGCGCGAAATCAACGCGATGGGCTACTATGTGGCAGAGCCGCGGGTAACATGGTACAGGGTAGTGGGTGAGCCGGACGATATGCACGGCACTTTCCCGCAAGACGATGTGCCCGTGGGGCATGGCTATTACCTGACTATTGCGCAAAATCTGCAAGGGACAGGCGACTACTATGCCGTAGCCGATGTGTCTGACACGAAAGGTATGCTCTGCGACGGGCTCATGCGCTCCGTGATTGTGCACTATGCCAACAGCAGCCGTACCCCGCGCCTATTCCTCTCTCCTACCGCAGTCCGCGGTGGGGAGCAGATGGTGATTCGCGGTCTGGACCCGCAGAAGACTTATACTATCCTTGTGTATAGTGCTACGGGGCAGTTGGTGGGTACATACACGGCTACAAACTGCGATGCGTACTACATAGAGGCAGTTGGAGTGGCAGGATGCTATCAGGTGAGTGTAATAACCGATGATATGCAGACTACGTTACGATATTTAGTGACAAACCCTTAAATATATGGCAATGAGACGATTGTATTATATATTGTTAGCCGTTGTATGCACTTGCGTCAACGCGGAAGCACAGACACACGTATTGCAGTATGGCGTGCGGGGAGGTATGGCATTCGGAGTGGGTAATACCGGCTCAGAGACACGCTGCACGATAGGTGGCATCGGGTTTGCAGATGTGGGATATACTTTCTACCAACCGATGTCATGGTTGGATATAGGCGTGCACACAGGACTGTCGTTCGGCTACCGGCTGTTGCCGATGTCGTATCCGCTACGTGAGCAGTTTACCAACAGGGACTATCTGGGGAATGAGATGCAGTACTCCGTATCGGGAAAGGCGTCTGCTCGTCAGCATGATGTGTCATGTGAAATACCTGTGATGTTCGCTTTGCGTTCCGACGGATTGGTGTTCAACGTAGGTGCGAAACTGCGTCCGTCTATCTGGCAACAGAACAACCAAACACTATCTGATGTGGTAATAGACGCTTACTATCCTTTGACCGATGTGCATATTATCAATGAGGTGATTACAGGCGTACTGCCGCCCGATATGCAACAGCAGACTGCTCATGCCACTATGGCATCTCTGGCAGTGTTGGCGGATATGGAGTTAGGTTGTGAATGGCAAGTAAGCAAGACTTCCGCACTGGGATTCCTGTTCTTCGTAGATTGTACCCTATGGGATACCCGCTCTGCGGCAACAACCTTGCCCGTGGTGACAGTATCAAACATCAGCAACCCGCAACAGCCCGTACCCGCGGTGTCTGTCAACAACACGGTGGCATCACAATTGGGCTGTCTGCACCCCATAGAGTGCGGCATCAAGTTCTACGGCACATTCTTCAAGATCGGACACAAACATTGGCACAAGCGTTGGCGGTAAGAGGGATTCCGCTTATTGTCGGCGCAGCCAGGTTTGGCTACGGCCAAGGATACCTGCCTTGTCGAGTGAACCGCGGAGTACCAGATTGCCCTGCTTGTTGAGGTAGATTTTGCCGTAGTAGAACTTGCCATTGTTGGGGTCCAAGACATGTCCTCCGCGAAGTTCACCGTCAGATAGTTTCATATCGCGGATAATGACAAGCCCCTCCATAGGACGGCGATGGTCCTCGCCTTTGCATTGTGTACAGAGGAGTTCTTCGGGGTTGTCGGTTTGGTAGAGTACGGTAGTTATCTTGCCGTAATATAAATGGTTATCGGCCTGATAAACAGTAACTACCGCCCATTGTTCGCCGGTAGCATCGTCCACAGTCACCCACTCACCGAGTATTGGTGTCTGCGCAAAGAGGCAGGCGCAAAACAGTGCGGCTGCGAGGGAAAGGAAAAGTCTTTTGGTCATAGTCGTTGAACATTTGCGCTGCAAAAGTACGAAAAAAAGCCCGAATATATGCTATTCGTGGTGGATAATTTTGCGTGTAAGGTAAAAATGAGTAACTTTGCACGTATTTTTTCATATATTATAGGTATGCGATTAGTGTTTGCATCGAATAACGCCCACAAGTTGGAGGAGGTACGCAAGATACTGCCTTGCGAGGTAGAAGTACTCAGTCTGCAACAGATTGGTTTTCATGATGATATAGAAGAGACAGGCGACAGTTTGGAAGAGAACTCCGCTATCAAGGCACAGGCGGTGTGGGCATATATACAGACCCATGCTACAGGTGATATAGACGGTGTATTTGCCGATGATACGGGTTTGGAAATCCGTGTTTTGGGCGGCAAGCCGGGTGTGCATACGGCACGTTGGGCGGGTGAGCCAGCCAATGATGCGAATAACAGAAAGAAAGTGCTGCGTGAGTTGGAGGGCGTGGCAGACAGAGCAGCGCGCTTCCGCACCGTGGTGACACTGATACACGACGGCAAGCAGGAACAGATGGAGGGTGTAGTGGAAGGATGTATTGCCTGTGAGGAAAGCGGTGCAGGCGGTTTCGGTTATGACCCGCTGTTTGTGCCCGAGGGGTATGACAAGACTTTTGCGGACCTGCCTGCGGAGGTGAAGAATAGTATCAGTCACCGTGCCCGTGCTATGGAGAAACTGAATGAGAGACTGAAAGTATTGCATGGAATATGCTGCCAATAGTATGAACAAACGATTGATAATCCGTATATTTGCCTGTATGGCAGTGCTGCTGTGGCATGCAGATGCACAGGGTGCAGTCAGCCAATGGAAGACGCACTTTTCGTACAACGACGTGGAGCAGATAGCAGTAAGCAAGACCCACGTATATGCCATGGCTAACGGTGCTATGTTCTCCATAGACAAACAGACAGAGCAACTGACTACCTACAACAGCCAATCGGGCATGCATGGCACGGAGATAGCAAGGCTGGCGTATGACGAGGCACGGGAGCAACTATTGATATTCTACGCCGACGGCAAATTAGATATATTGCGAGATGGGCGAATGCGCTACGTACCCGACTTGTACAACAAGCGTATGACTGCCTCGAAGTACTGCAACAACGTTACCATCAGCGGCAACAAGGCATATCTGTCCATGGAGTTCGGTGTGCTGCTGTTTGACCTGGAGCGATACGAATTCCGCGATGCTTATTACATAGGTGCCCAGGCCGCCGAGGTGCAGGTACAGGACGTGATGCTGTATGGTGACAGTATCTACGCGAAGACGGTAGCGGGAAACTACAGTGCGGCATTGGCAGACAAACTGGTGGACTATCACTATTGGCACGAGTGCAGTACATTGCCTGCGCCTTTCAGTGCCGACAAGGGGAAACAATATATAGATAACCGGTTAAACACATGGCGTGCAGCCAATGAAAAAGGTGTGTACAGGCGTTTCCTGACCGGAGAAGAGACTTACTATCTGCCCGAGGGACCTCAAGTGAATATCCCCTATCGGATGACGGCAGACAGAGGACGGCTCTTCGTAGTTCCCGGCGGCAGGTGGGCTTCACAGTATAGCCGCCCCGGGCATGTGATGATATTGGAGAACGGCAAGTGGACGAATATCACTCAGGCTGCCATTCAGGCTCAGACGGGCAAACCTGCGCTGGACTTTATGAATGTAGCCGTGGACCCGAAGGATGGTGCGCATTTCTATGTGACAAGTTACGGGACGGGGCTGTATGAGTTTCGCGGAGAGGAACTGCTGCACCACTACACCCCAAGCAACAGCATATTGGAAGCCGCAGCCAAAGATGCTCCCGACTACTACACACGTACCAATAGTGGTGCGTTTGACGCAGAGGGAAGACTGTGGACGGTGGTGGCAGGCACTGTGGATACCGCGTTGGTAGCATTTTTGCCCGACCATCAGGGGCAGCGGGGACTGAACTTGTACAGGGACAATCATGTGCGTGTGAACTTCGTGACGGCAGGGGATATGCTGACAGACAATTACCGCCCACACGTGAAATGGGTGCTGTCGAACAGGGCAGACCCAGCCATAGTCTATACAGACGACGGGGGGACTCCTTTTGAACCCAAGGACGACAAGACGGTGATACGCAGTCTGCTATATGACCAAGACAACCAACCTGTTACGCCGGAGTTGTTGTACTCGCTATCGCAGGCAAGCAACGGTGATGTGTGGGTAGGGACATCGGCAGGTCCTGTTATCATAGACCATTCGACAGACTTTGTCCAAACGGACGTGTGCAGACGGCTGCGCATTATGATGTCGGATGGCACGTATCTATTGGAGAACGAACGTGTGAATGCCGTTGCTTTTGACGGGGTCGGGAATGTATGGATTGGCACACAGACAGCGGGAGTGTATATGATTGACAGTAAAGAGACAACGATACTGGCACACTACACGTCGGATGACACACCTATGCCTGCGAACACCATCTTGTCGTTGGCATACGACAGTGAGCATGATGTGATGTATGTGGGAACGGGAGGAGGATTGGTGTCCTATGCTATTTCATCCCATGGCGCGGGATTGGAAGACACTTCGGAAGAGAACAGGACATACGGCAGTATGCTCCAATGGCGGGCGCACCTGGCATACGGGACGATGGAGCAAGTGGCGGCTATGGGGCAGAAAGTGTATGCTCTGTCCAACGGTGCCTTGTTCTCGGTGGACAAACAGAGTGAGGAGATAGAGTACTACAACCGATTGACAGGATTGAACGGGTCTGTCATTGACCATATCTATTACAATCCGTCACTGCGCAGTATGCTCATCACCTATCAGGACGGGCAATTGGACGTGATGGGAAATGACGGTAGTATCCGCAACATTCCCGATTTGTATCTGAAGTCCATCAGCGGTTCGAAGCAAGTGAATGACGCGCTGATGGTGGGGAATAAGGCGTACCTGGCTATGGACTTCGGTATTATGGTGCTGGATATGAAGAAGTTGGAGGTACAGGACACGTATTACATTGGCAATGACGCCGGTGAGATAAGTGTGCAGTATGTAGTTATGGTGGGCGACAGTATCTATGCGGTCGCCGACTATATGCTGTATTCTGCGGGGTTGCAAGACAACTTGGCAGACTTCGCACAATGGCACAAGCGGTTGATACCCAATACGAAGAAGGTACAGGGGATGAAGGCTTTCAGCGGCAGTGTGTGTGTGCTGCGAGACGACACCATACTATCATCACTGCAGAACGGGGCATGGAAAGATACGTATTGCATCCCTTTGCGGGGGCTGTGCCAAACGGGCGGGCGGTTGTATGGTCTGCCGCGGAACAAGTACGGCATAATGGAAGTGCGTGAGGATTACCATCTGCAGATGGCGATAGAATACGGCTATGTATATGACATGGCGACTGACGGAGACTGCTACTGGTTAGGAACAGAAACCCATGGGGTAGTCAGGATAGAGAACGGGAATGTGCAAGAGTTTCACCCCGATGGTCCAATCAGCAATATGTCGTACCGTCTGCGTTTCTTCGGGGACAGGCTGTATGTGCTACCGGGGGGCAGATGGGCTGCACAAGAGAACCGGTATGGTATGGTGATGTACTACGAGAATGGCGTATGGACCAACATCACCAACGGCGAACT
>DLLA01000055.1:0-704 GCA_002479035.1 Bacteroidales bacterium UBA7574
GTCTTCCGTCAGAAGGCATCGTATGCCCCCAACGGCGGGCAGGTCAGCGTGTGCGCCCCCGAGGCGTATATAGTCAACAACCCTCGCGACTGGCAGAAGAAGCCCGCCACTGGGGCAGAGTTGGCTAAAATCCAGCGTTTCCAACAGGCTTGCCGGCTTACGCAGGAGGCTTTGGCTGAAGGGAGTGCCGACCGCGCACAATGGGTCAGCCGCTGGGAAGCCCAACTCAAACACCCGGATGCTGATGCCCCTCTCGACCCCCGTACCGGCAAACGCAAAGTCTATGGACGGCTCGACAACTACGTCCGCGCACAATTCCTTAATCAACTGAAAGCCAACGATTAACCATCATGTTCAATCCCGACAAACCTAAATACGAGACACGCCGTGTGCCGGAAAAGGAAATGATTTTCGGCACACGTGCTGTCATTGAGGCTATCGAAGCCGGCAAGACGCTCGACAAAATTCTTCTGCGGCGCGACATGACCTCCGCCACGGGGCGTGAACTGCTCAAACGCCTGCAAGGCACCACCACGCCCGTGCAGAAAGTGCCCCTCGAGAAACTCAATCAATACACCGACAAGAACCATCAGGGGGTCATTGCGTTCCTCTCACCCATTGATTTTCACCGCATTGAGGACATTATCCCCACCCTCTTTGAAGATGGCAAGACGCCCCTCCTCATGGTGTTGGACGGCATCACC
>DLLA01000055.1:742-8022 GCA_002479035.1 Bacteroidales bacterium UBA7574
GATGTCCGCAACTTCGGAGCCATAGCCCGTACCTGTGCTTGTGCGGGAGCCGATGCACTCATTGTCGCTGCCCGCAGCAGTGTCAGCATCAACGGAGACGCGGTCAAGACCTCCGCGGGAGCACTCCATTCCCTGCCCGTCTGCAAGGTGGATAATCTCCAACAGTGTCTGCAATACCTCCGTGACTCAGGTATCAAACTGGTGGCAGCCACCGAACACGCCGACCACAACTACACCGACACCGACCTCACCACGCCCCTTGCCATTGTCATGGGCAGTGAAGACCGCGGCATCTACGAACCCAACCTCCGCCTCTGTACCGAGCAGGTGCGTATCCCTATGCACGGACCTATTGAGAGTCTCAATGTCAGCGTAGCCGCCGGCATCATGCTCTACGAAACCCTCCGCCAACGAAAATGACGAAATAACAGCGGCTTCGCCGCCAATCGTACATAAATTCGTAAATCGTAAATATGCAAATCGTAAATAACTCCGCAGGAGTCCTTATCTTCGACCTTGACGGTACCCTACTCAATACCATTGCCGACCTTGGTACTGCCTGCAACCATGCCTTAGCCGCCTTTGGCTTTCCGCTACACGACTTGGACGAATACCCGCACCTTGTGGGCAACGGTGTCAACCGTCTCATTGAGCGTGCCCTGCCCGTCGGACACAAAGACGAAGCCACTGTCCTCCGCCTGCGCGAAGTCTTCGTGCCTTATTACGATACCCACAACTGTGTCCGCACGCAGCCTTACGAGGGTATTCCCCAACTGCTACAAGCCCTCAAGCAACGTGGTTTCCGTCTTGCCGTAGCCTCCAACAAATACCAGGCGGCTACTGCCCGATTGGTTGAGCATTTCTTTCCGGACATGTTTGATGTCGTCTTCGGTGAGCGTCCCGATGTTCCCCGCAAGCCTGACCCGCAAATCGTCCACGACATCCTCACCCGTCTCGGCACCTCCCAACAGACATGGTATATCGGCGACTCTTTAGTAGATATAGAAACAGCCCGCAATGCGCAACTGCCTGTCATTGCCTGCACGTGGGGTTTCTGTTCGGAAAGCGACTTGAAGGCTGCCCATCCCGACCACCTCGCCCATCATGCCGCCGATATTCTCTCTTTTGTTAGTTGATTGTTGTTAAAAGTGTTGAAAAACAAGAGAATGACAGAGAGCAAGTCAAAAATGAGAATGATAGAGAGCAGAGATAACTTCAGGAAGCCACACCATATATTATGTATAGTGTATATGTTATTTTGCAGTGTGTGTATGCATGCGCAGGTGTTGTGGGAGGTGAGTGGCAATGGTGCACAGAGCAAGTCATATATTCTGGCTACGAACCGTTTGGCGGATATGACGTTTATTGACAGTATCCCATCCGTGTGGAAATGCTATGCGCAGTGCAACAAGGTCATCACCGAATTCGCAATGCAGGATTATGAAGCCCTTGCCGTCTTGCGTACTGCTGCCCTATTGCCAGATAGTGTGAGACTTACGAATTTCTATACCGTCGATGAATACAAACAAATAAACGATGCACTTCTCCTCAACTTGGGCATGGGACTTGACAAATTGGGCAGAATGAAACCATCGTACCTTACTGAGATGTACCGCACCGAACTGATGAAAAAGTGGCTTGGTTACGATGAACAACGCTCTATGGAAACCTTCTTTGAGACTATTGCTGCTGAAGGTGAAAAGCCTGTATTCGGGCTTGACGATGTGGGCGAGACTATGTACATGCTTTTTGACCGTGAGCCCTTTGATTGGCAGTGCAAAGAGTTGCTTCAAATCGTAGAGTACCCCGAGCGCGAGGTTCGTCAGGAGAGGGAACTGATGGCAATGTACAGATGGGGGCGCATGACCGATATTGCCTATCAGGTAAAAAGCCCTGATAATCAGAGTACAGTCTCCTATTCCGACTATCAGGTATATGCTCGTCGCAACGTGCAATGGGGCAATCGTTTGGCTCCTTATTTACGTGAAGGTGGGGCATTTATTACGTTGAATGTCATCTATTTAGGCGGTGAAGAAGGCTTGCTTGCCTGTTTGCGCAAAGCAGGTTATCGGGTGCGGGCGGTGAATCGCTGATTCCCCAATAGTGGGGATTTTCCTTTGGGAACTTGTGCATACTATTGAAAAGCAGTATTTTTGCAGCATTAAAGACAACAATATGAACAAAATCCTATCCCCCGAAGTCCGTAGTATTCTCCTCAAAATCATCATTGCCGCTGTTCTTTTGGCGGTAGCGGTGGTCATCGAGCACACCGTCGCACTCCCTCTGTGGGCGTTGCTGCTCATCTACTTAATCCCTTACCTTGTTGTCGGCTTCGACACCCTTCGCGAGGCGGCGGAGAACATCGCCCACGGCAAAGTCTTCGACGAGGATTTCCTCATGTCCATCGCCACGCTTGGCGCACTCGCCATCGGCTTTCTCCCGGGGGCGGAGAACCAGTTCCCCGAGGCGGTGTTTGTCATGCTCTTCTTCCAAGTGGGCGAACTCTTCGAGACTATCGCGGAGGGGCGCAGCCGCAAGAGTATCTCGCAACTCATGGATATTCGTCCCGATACTGCCCATGTCGAGCGCGATGGCAACTTGCTCACCGTCAACCCCGATGATGTGCAGGTGGGCGAGACGGTCGTAATCAAGCCAGGCGAGCGTGTACCCATGGACGGTGTAGTCATCGAAGGCGACTCAAGTCTCGACACCTGTGCACTCACGGGCGAGAGTGTGCCGCGTTCCATTCACCCTGCCGACACCATCATCTCGGGCTGTATCAACCTCACGGGACTCCTCCGCGTCCGCGTCACCAAGCCGGCAGGCGAGTCCACGGCAGCGAAAATTCTTGCCCTCGTGGAGAATGCAAGCGACAACAAGTCCCGCAGCGAGAACTTCGTCACGCGCTTTGCACGTATCTACACGCCCATTGTCGTCTTTGCCGCCGTTGCATTAGCGTTCATTCCGCCGTTCTTCGCCGCAGGCTCCTACATCGATGCACTGCCCGTATGGCTCTATCGCGCACTCACTTTCCTGGTGGTCTCGTGCCCGTGCGCCTTGGTCATCTCGGTCCCCCTCTCGTTCTTCGGAGGCATTGGAGGAGCGTCCAAACAGGGTATTCTTGTCAAAGGTGCCAACTATTTGGAGGCACTCGCTAAACTCGACATCGCCGTCTTCGATAAGACAGGCACCCTCACCAAAGGGGTCTTTGCCGTCAATCTCGTCCATCCGCACGACATCACCGAGACCGAACTGCTTCACATGGCTGCCCATGTCGAGCGTTTCAGCAACCACCCCATTGCCGTCTCACTGCGCAACGCCTATCCCAACGAAGCAACGGACAACTGCACGGTGGAAGATGTCCGTGAAATCACGGGCGAAGGCATTCGTGCCCGCGTCAACGGACGCGAGGTATGCGTAGGCAACGGCAAACTCATGACGGCCATCGGTGCCGACTGGCACGAGTGCAGCCAGCAGGCACAAGGCACCGTCATTCATGTCGCTATTGACGGAAAGTATGTCGGTCATATCGTCATTTCCGACCGTATCAAAGACGACTCCGCTGAGGCAATCGCCGCGCTCAAACGCGAGGGAGTACGCCGTACCGTCATGCTCACGGGCGACCACAAGGCGGTGGGCGAGTTCGTTGCCAAAACGTTGGGACTGGACGAGTACCATACCGACCTCATGCCCGCGGACAAGGTCGCGCAGGTAGAACGTCTGCTCCGTGAGAAAGAACAGGGCAAGACGCTTGCTTTCGTAGGCGATGGCATCAATGATGCACCGGTCCTTGCGCGTGCCGACCTCGGTATCGCAATGGGGGGCTTGGGCTCTGACGCTGCCATCGAAGCCGCCGATGTGGTATTGATGGACGACAAACCCTCCAAAATTGCCCTTGGCATACGCATAGCCAAGAAGACGCTCCGCATTGCCAATGAGAATGTCTGGTTCTCTATTGGCATCAAGGTGGCAGTCCTTGTCCTTGCCGGTTTCGGTATTGCCAATATGTGGATGGCGGTCTTCGCCGATGTCGGTGTCACCGTCCTCGCCGTCCTCAACGCCATGCGCACCCTCACTCTCTCGCCCGCTACCGCGACCGGTTCTGCCAAAACCGCCTGACGATGCTGTGTTTGTGGAGACGTGAAGCCTAAGGCAGGTGTGCGTAGCACACTGAGTGTCGTGGCGACACGAAATAATCGTTCGAGACTTGGCGAGATAAGAAGCCCTGTGGGCTGGGTAGAACTCCTTATCGTCTCGCGTCGTCATACAATGGGCTTTAGTGGATTCTTTTGTCCGTCTATGTATTAACGAACAATTACACGGTTTTTAATGGAGGTGTATGCTGTGTTTATGGAGTCCCAAACACGGATTGAAATGCAAATTCTGTTAATGCCGCTTTGCGGCAAAGGAACATTTTGTGCCAACTGCGGTGCAAACACTCCCCCCAACCTTTGACAATCGTGTTTATATCAACCCTGCCATATATACAGGCAGACAAATGAGGTCTTGTTCTTTCTTGAAATCTTTGGTGTAGAGCATATAACGGCTCAGAATATGAGATGAGTATTTCTTCTGAAAAGCGTCTATGGAGGGATGTTCCTTGGATTGGGATGATTTTACCTCTATGGGGCATATCTTGCTTTTTCGTGTCAATAGAAAATCCACCTCATATTTATGTCTGCCGTTTTCGGCAACCCATGTGTGATAGTACAATCTGCTGCCTGCCGCAGTCAGCATTTGGGCAACAACGTTCTCATATACATAGCCCAAATCTGCCGCTAACTTGTCACCTAACAGTTTTTCATAGATAGTATTTTCCGTAAAATCACTATCCCAAAAGGCTAAAGTGACAAACAACCCCGTGTCGGCACAATATAGTTTGAACTGATTAGGATTCTGGTGCAAACTCAGCCCTGCACTCGGGTCATTACTATGCGTTGCCACAATAGATGTCATCGAGTCTTTGAGTATGGCAACTTGGTCTTGCAGCCGTTCCACACGGCTTCCTTCTATCACACTGCTCACCTGATAGCGTGATGCATTGGAATTCAATTGTGCAGGTATGGCGCGGAACATCATAGAGGTCTTGCCACTCGTATCCAAATCATAGAAATCCTCATCATATAGTTGTAGAATCGTCCGCTTGACACGGTCAACTCGCATAAAATCAAACGTATCCAAGTAGGTGTTTACGGCTTGAGGCATACCGCCTACCAGCATATACAATCTGAAATCACGCATCAAACGACGGTTGACATCTTCTCCCAACGGCGTCCAATCCGACAGAGCCTGCCGAAGCATCGGAATGGTGGCTGTGTCCCCTAAAGCCCAACGGAACTCTTCGTAATCCATCGGATACATCTGTATGCGCTCTTCTTCACTGGGAATGAGGATATTGTCATCTGTCCCGTGAGGTCTCCTGCTTTTGCGTTTGATGCTTAATAATGAGCCTGTTTCGATATAATGGAACCGTCCGTCAGCCACCAACCACTTGATGGCTTGACGTGCCCGCGGACATTTCTGCACTTCGTCAAAGATAATGAGCGAATGCCCCGCGTGCAATTGCACATGGTATGTTAGTTGCAAGGCTGTAAATATACGATTTAAGTCAGAGACGTCATCCCATAAACGCAAGACAGACTCAGGAGCCTTTGAAAAATCTATTAGCAAATAGGTCTCATACTCTTTCTGCGCAAAATGTTCCACAATGGTTGATTTGCCGATACGGCGCGCCCCCTCTATCAGAAGGGCTGTCCTGCCGTTTTCTTCATTCTTCCAACTGAGCAGTCGGTCGTAAATCTTACGTCTGAAAACACGTTCTTTCATACACTCGTTTCTATGATGCTGCAAAGTTACACAAAATAAATGAGTTACACAATGCAGAACCCTGTTTTTGTCAAAAATACAGCAGCCGAAAGTGTCTAATATGTCAAAAATGCAGCAGTTGTATGTGACGAATATGTCAAAAATATGATATTTGAGGGTGAAATTATCCGTTGTGGTTACTATGTTGTTATTCGTTGTTGTCAGTTGTTAACCGACCAAGTCTCCTTCTGTCGTTATATCGAACTTACGTTATTTTTTGGGGGAAAGTGAATGGAGAAAGTGATTTTTCTCCTCTTTTTCAACCATATTCCACTTCATTTTTGCATATCTGCAAAAATTATTGTACTTTTGTAGCCGAGAACAAGATACGGAACAAATACAGAACAAGTGCTATGAAAAGTACGCAAGAGTATATTAATCTGCTGCGGGCACATGCTGCTGAACTGCAAACGCGGTTTGGTATATCGTATATGCGGATTTTCGGTTCTGTGGCACGCGGCGAGCAGCGGGAAGACAGCGATGTGGATATTTTTGTTGAGATGCCTGCCACGATGAAAGATGTTTGTGGAGCCCAGTTGTTTTTGGAGAAACTATTGGGGTGCAATGTGGATTTAATCCGCAGACATAGCAACCTCAGTCCGTATTTCCTAAATCAGGTAGAGAAAAATGGTATCACTATCTTCGGAGCAGCGTGAATTGGCAAAACGCACCTTGTCGCAAATTCAATCGGCAATCCTGCAGTTACAAGAATGGAATGCCGATTTGGTAAGCCAAGAAGATTGGCTACATTCTTCTGAAGGTATGAGACGTTTGGCTGCTAATTGTATGCTGATAGAAGCCATCGGCGAAGGGCTCAAAAAAGTGGATAAGCGAACAGATGGGCAGTTGTTGCTACTTCGCCCCGAAATACCATGGCAGGAAGTGATGGCTATGCGCAATCATATAGCCCATGGTTATTTCGAGATAGATGCCGAATTTGTATATTTGGTTATCAAGAATGATTTGGCTCCTTTAGCAGAGGCTGTTGATTTTCTTGTGACAAAGTTATAGTATGTCAATTACACAACTGCCGGTTGTTTAATTGATATTGAAGATAAATCGCGTCCTTTTGTTTATCTTTTTTGTCGTTAAGAATAAAAACATTACCTTTGCACCAAATTATTGTGACAATCACACTTTTTGGGAATAGTCATGTTTCAGCATGCCCGACCAAGACAAACTCAACCAAGAGTTGCGCCCGCTCACGACCATACATGATAGTTTCCGCAAGATAATCATCACGCAGGACAACATCCCTGCATGGACCAACGAAGACGGCATTCAAATTATCAACTTGTTCGACTTCTTGTTTCAAGAAATAGCATTGTAATTTTACTGGTATTTTGTTTGTGTGTCAGGGCAACCGCACCAAACATCAATACATTTATAAATTCCCCTCTTTGAGGGGGCAGGGG
>DLLA01000007.1:0-1208 GCA_002479035.1 Bacteroidales bacterium UBA7574
GCAAACTTTGATATTCGCAGTGCTGTGGTTGTTACAGAGGTCAGACTGAACCACCCTAATGTGAAGTATCCAGAGCCTGAATTGCTGTTGGAACCTATACCAGAGAATTGGATATGCCTTCCTGAGGCAACGAGACAGGCTGTATGCTACAGCAATACGGACTTTGTGTTGTCCTCAGATTACCACGATTGCGTGTTTGACATGGAATTGGCGTATATCGCTGGCATGGGCTTTGAACACTTGAGTTCCCTGAAGATAGTGAGCGATAATCTGAGCCTGAAGACACACAGAGAGGTGATTAGAAATTAAGAATGAAAAATGAAGANNGACGGGGCTCTACACCAAGACCCAAGAGTATCTGAAGGGGGGAAAGTAATTGATAATGAAGAATTGATAATTAAGAATGAAAAATGAAGAATTAAGAATGGCATGTCCAGAGGGGTATGCCGTTCTTTTTTGTTGTTCTTTGGTCAGTTTTCTATTGTTCTTTAATCAGTTGTTGTCCTCTAATAGGTCGGGGCGGCGGGATTGGGTGTGACGAAGGGATTCTTCGTATAACCATTCGTCAATCTTCGCCTGATTGCCCGATATGAGTATGTCGGGAACCCGCCAACCCTTGTACTCGGCAGGGCGGGTGTACACGCCGGGCTCCAAGAGTCCGTCCTGGAAACTGTCGCTAAGCGCACTGGTTTCATCGCCAAGGGCTCCGGGAAGGAGGCGGACAATGGCGTCCGTCATAATGGCAGCGGGCATCTCTCCGCCCGTGAGGACAAAGTCACCAATCGTATATTCCTTGGTGATGAGATGGTCGCGGACACGCTGGTCCACGCCTTTGTAGTGCCCGCAGAGTATGATGATGTTCTGCTTGAGCGAGAGGGCATTCGCCTCACGCTGGGTGAAGCGTTCCCCATCGGGCGCGGTGAAGATGATTTCATCATAGTGCCGCTGCGCAGTGAGGTGGGAGATGGCACGGTCGATGGGCTCTATCTGCAAGACCATGCCTGCGCCAAAGCCAAAGGCATAGTCGTCCACCTTGCGGTGCTTGTCAAGGGTGAAGTCACGGAGATTGTGCACATATATCTCGGCAAGGCCCTTGTCCTTGGCACGCTGCACTATGGAGTGGTTGAGAGGGGACTCCAGTAACTCGGGGCAAGCGGTGATGATGTCGATACGCATTTTATTTAAGTAATAGTTAATAGTTAATAGTT
>DLLA01000007.1:1302-6493 GCA_002479035.1 Bacteroidales bacterium UBA7574
ACATAAGAATCACATAAGAATTACATAAGAATCACATATACTTAATACGAGATTTGCACAGCATTTATACAGTATTTATACAGCATTTATACGACATTTATATGACATTCACGTGACATTTACCGAATATATTATGGGACGGGGTCGTAGCCGGAGCCGCCCCAGGGGTTACAACGGAGTATGCGCTTCACGCCGAGCCAGCCACCTTTGAAGATACCATACTTCATGACCGCCTCTATCATATACCGGCTGCAGGTGGGTGTGTAGCGGCAGGAAGGGGGCGTGAACGGCGAGATGCAGTACCTGTAGAAATACACGGGTACGAGGAAGGCTTTGCGTATGAACGTTTTGAAGGTCATTGGGCAGGTGCGTCCGTTTGTGACAGGCGTTTGAGAGCACGGCGCATGGCTTTGTCGATGACGTGGTAGTCGTGCATGTCCTTCTCCATGTAGTTGAAGGCTACTTGGAAGTTCTTGCCTGTGTCGGTGAGTATATGCTTGTTGAGGCGATAGGCTTCGCGCATCCGGCGTCGGAGGCGGTTGCGATCCACGGCGTGCTTGAAGAGGGACTTGGGTGCCCAGATGAGTACTTCCGTCGGGGCATCGTCTATGGGCAAGTAAGTGACGCGCAAGGGCCACACGACAAAGCGTTTGCCGTGATGATAGAGTTGCTCGATGCGCGTTTGCCCACAGAGTTTCTCCGCCTTTGGAAAGGTGCAGGTCATCCCTCGTGTTGCGCCTCTAAGAAGTTCTTGATAGCGGTGGTGATACTCGGGCACTCGGGTGTAGGAGCCTTGATGTCAATGCGATAGCCGTTCTCTTCGAGTGCGGCGGCGGTGTTCGCCCCGAAGCATGCGATGACGGTGTCGCCCTGCTGCCAGTCGGGGAAATTCTTCTTGAGAGAAGCGACGCCGGCGGGTGTGAAGAGGACAATCATGTCGTAGTTGAAGGGTTTGTCGGCAGGCCAGTCGGTAGATACAGTGCGGTACATGACGGCGGGTTTGACGACGACCTTGTGCTTGGCAAACATATTAATGTCGTCGTCACTATGCACATCTGCCATCACCATGAGGTATTTCTCTTTTGGGCGACGGTTCATAGCGGGTATGAGGTCTTCGAAACGATTGTTGGCACCGGCAAAGACACGCCGTTTGCGGTATTGGATATACTTCTGCAGGTAATTGCCAACCGCCTCGGAGATGCAGTAGTAGTGCATAGTCTCGGGCACTTGGAAGCGCAGTTCTTCACAGAGATGGAAGAAATGGTCCACGCCGAGACGCGAGTTGAGAATGACGGCGGTGTATTCCTCCAAGTAGATGTGTTGGTCGCGGAACTCGCGTGCCGTGAGGCTCTCTACGTGGATAAGTTGCTGAAAATCACAATGTACGCCGAATTTCGCCTCCATATCGGCGTAGGGATTACGCTCTGTAATAGGGCGCGGCTGTGAAACGAGGATATTGGTTATCTTTTTCATCACACGATATGTTTAGCCCAAAGCAGTGTTCCGCACAGGGGCACCACTTCGAGACTTATGAAATACAACAGGATATAGAATAGCGACGAGGCACTTTTGCAGAACATCTGCACGCCTTTGCCCACTATGGCGACCGCAAAAAGCAGCTCCACCACTCCGCAAAGGATATAGAGCGCGATTGTACTTGACCAATTGACAATCAGCAACATAGCAACCCATAAGAGTATATCTGTGAGGTGGCGGATGTAGTTGCATTGCTCCAGTGCCTGCGACAGTTGGCGGGCAGGCAGGAAGATTTTGCCCACTATATATATAAGGAGTACCTGAATGGCAAGTACTGTCACGACGATGCCCACGATTTTGGCGTAGATAGGGAGCGTGAAGGGTGTGTTGGCGGAATAGACCAGCATGTAAACGGTCAGTGCCAATATGCCGACACGGAAGATGAGAGCGACAATGTCGGTCAGGAAGTCGGATGTGTAGATGCCATACGTGCGTTCGGAATGGCTGAAGATGGTGCGCAATCCTCCGCGCAAGTTTATTAGTGTAGAACGGTTGAGGACTATGAGGAGCATCAAGCCAAAGAGCAGCCAAGCCACCCATGGTTCGGAGTACGGTGAAGATATGTGCGTGATAGTCTCCATGTCTGTCAGTTTGCTGCTATCTTCTGCCTGCTAAATGGATGCCAGCCGCCTTGTCTGCGGGTCCCATTCGGGCATTGACAGGATGGTAGGAATCACCTCTTCGGGTTGGCTGACCACGGTGAACATCTCGCGATGTATAGGGCGCATCATCTGCTCCTCGACCATGTAGTCAAGGCAGTTGAGCAGGCGGTCGTAGTAGCCGTCGGTGTTGAGAATGACGACGGGTTTGCTGTGTAGCCCGAGTTGCTTCCACGTGAGGCACTCGAGCAGTTCCTCGAAAGTGCCGATACCACCCGGGAGTGCCACCATGGCATCTGCCATCTCGCAGATTTTGGCTTTGCGCTCGTGCATGGTTCGGGTGATGACGGTTCGGGTGCTACGGGGGTTGTTCCACCCCTGGTCCACCATGAATTGCGGGATTACGCCCACCACTTCACCGCCTTGTTTGAGGGCACCACGTGCTACTGCTGCCATCAGACCAATGCCCCCGTCGCCATAGACGAGACGGATGTGCTGCTCAGCCAGCAACACGCCCAAGCGTTCGGCAGCATCCATATAGGATGTCCGCACTTTGTTGGAACTGGAGCAATATACGGCTACTGATGATAATTTTCTCATACCCTGCATATCAGACTCCCCGCCAATGGCGCGAAATCGGCTGCAAAATTACAAAAAAATCCCGACATATTTGGTGTTTCGGCGGATTTATTGTAATTTTGCCGTCTAAATGTGTACATTTGAGGAAAATGGCGATAGAAATAAAGCAAATTACCACATTATGGGGGCGTAAGAAATTTATTGAGTTTGGTAACGATTTGTACCGTAACTGCGAGAATTTCTGTCCGCATTTGGTGATTGACGAGTTGAATACTTTCGATACCAAGAAAAATCCCGCACACGAGGTGTGCGACCATGTGCTGTATATGGCGTACAGGGATGGCAAGCCCGTGGGACGGATAGCAGGTATCATCAACTATGCCGCCAACGAGAAATGGGGTGTGAAGCACGTGCGTTTCGGTTGGATTGATTTCGTGGACGATGAGGAGGTGAGCAAGGCATTGTTGGACGCAGTGGCAGCATGGGGCAAGGCAAAGGGGATGGACGCACTGAACGGTCCTGTGGGGTTCACGGATTTTGACTTTGAGGGGTTGCTGATAGAGGGGTATGAATACTTGGCACCGATGGCGTCGCTGTACAATTATCCGTATTATGTGCGTCATTTGGAGCACTACGGGTTGGTGAAAGAGAACGACTGGATAGAGTTTCAGATAGTTCCTCCGCAGGAGATGCCGGAACGTTTGGTGCGGGTTAGCAACATCGTGCGCGAGCGGAGCCATGTGCGTGTGGACAAGGTGCGCAGTTGCAAGGAGTTGGTTCGCAAGTACGGCATTGAGTATATGGACGTGATAGATGCCGCCTACCAGAAGTTATATAACTTCCAGCCGCTCACGCAACGGCAGAAGCAATACTACTGCGATATGTACTTCCCGATGGTGAACTTTGATTTTGTGACCATCGTGGTGAATGAGCACAACGAGGTAGTGGGCGTGGGTGTAGGTATGCCGGACATCTCGCAGGCGTTGCGCAAATGCCACGGACATCTGTTTCCGTTCGGGTGGTACCACATTCTGAAGGCTCTGCACGCCAAGAAGATGGAGGCGTTTGACCTGCTGCTGATTGCTGTCCGTCCTGACTATCAGGACAAAGGCATAAACTCCTTGATACTGATGGACCAGCATCCGTATTTCCTGAAGTATGGCATCCAGCGCGTGGAGACGACCTCTATCATGGAGACCAACTACAAGAACCAAGCCAATTGGGAGATGCTGCCGCACAAGGTGCACAAGCGTCGCCGTGCCTATATAAAGAATATCTGATGAGCCAGAAAGCAGATGACATATATCATCACGCGTTGGAGCGTGTGAATGCTTACGTGAGTGAGCATCGTATGCGCCGTACGCATGAGCGTGAGGTTATCTTGCAGAAAGCGTGTGCGTTGCGTTGTTTCTCGGTGGAGAAGTTGCAGGCGGAACTGACAGATATTACCATAAGCCGTGCCACGATATACAATGCTTTGTCGCTGTTTACGAAAGTCGGTGTGCTTCATAGGTTGGACAAAGAGTTCGGTGTGCGTGCAGGGCAATATGAGATTACGCAAGCGGAGGCATCGCATATCCAGGTGATTTGCACACGTTGCGGGCGTGTGAGCGAAGTGCGTGACACCAGTATCAACAGGATGCTGGCGGACAAACGGTTCACCAATTTCAACCCGTCGCGATTCTCCCTGTATGTGTACGGGGTGTGCAAGGTATGCCGTCGGAAACCTATTATTCAAACATTAAACCAAACAAACTAACAGGAGATTAACTATGTATTGGGCGTTATTTATTGTGATTGCATTAGTCAGTTGGGGTGTGAGTGCCCTGCTGGAACATCGTTTCAAGGAGTACTCGAAAGTACCTCTTGGTATGACGGGTCGTGAGGTGGCAGAAAAGATGTTGCGCGATAACGGTATCACGGATGTGAAGGTGACGTGTGTGCAAGGGCACTTGACAGACCATTATGATCCTCGCAACCAGACGGTTAACCTGTCGGAATCCGTGTATAATTCCGACTCTGTGGCAGCGGCAGCCGTAGCGGCACACGAGTGCGGGCATGCGGTGCAACATGCCACTGCCTATGCGCCATTGAAGTTGCGCAGTGCGTTGGTGCCCGTGGTGGAGTTCTCATCGCGTTGGGTGACATGGGTGTTGCTGGGTGGCATATTGGTTATCAATACGTTCCCGCAACTCTTGGAAGCAGGTATCGTGCTCTATGCGCTGACTACATTGTTTGCTTTCATAACGCTGCCTGTAGAGATAAATGCCAGCACACGTGCCGTATCGTGGTTGGAAGAGGCAGGTATCACCGACCGTGAGACCACACCGCTTGCTGCATCGGCATTGCGCAGTGCCGCCTATACGTATGTGGTGGCAGCCCTTGCATCGTTAGGTACATTGATATACTATATCCTCATCCTTGTCGGCAACCGCCGCAATTGATGCAGGAAGGCCCCGTAGCTTAGTTGAATAGAG
>DLLA01000007.1:6581-7128 GCA_002479035.1 Bacteroidales bacterium UBA7574
TTGAGTCCCAGCGGGGTCACAAGTTAGTAACTGTTTATAAGTATAATAAAGGTACAAAATGATGACAATTGACAAGTACAATTTCGCCGGCAAGAAGGCGATTGTCCGTGTGGATTTCAATGTTCCACTCGATGAAAACGGTAATATCACCGACGACACCCGCATCCGTGGCGCACTGCCTACGCTGAAGCATATCCTGGCACAAGGCGGGGCTCTGATAATCATGTCGCACATGGGCAAGCCGAAAGGCAAAGTGGTGGCTAAATACAGCCTTAAGCAGATTGTGGACGCAGTGAGCAAGGCATTGGGCACTCCCGTACAGTTTGCACCGGATTGCGTCAACGCCAAGGCACAGGCTGACGCCCTCAAGCCCGGCGAAGTGCTGATGCTTGAGAACCTCCGCTTCTACCCTGAAGAAGAGGGTAAGCCGGTGGACATCGACAAGACAGACCCCGCTTACGACGAGGCTGCCAAAGAGATGAAAGCCCGTCAGAAAGAGTTCGCCAAGACGCTGGCATCGTATGCCGACTGCTACGTGAACGATGCT
>DLLA01000007.1:7177-11040 GCA_002479035.1 Bacteroidales bacterium UBA7574
TGCCTTCGGTACCGCGCACCGCAAGCACGCTTCGACCGCAGTGATTGCCGATTATTTCGACGCTGACAACAAGATGCTCGGCTATCTGATGGAGAAAGAGGTGGCTGCTGTGAACAACATCCTCCACAATATCAAGCACCCCTTCACGGCTATCATGGGCGGCTCCAAGGTATCGACCAAGATTGGTATCATCGAGAATCTGATGGACAAAGTGGACAACCTGATTCTCTGTGGCGGAATGACGTACACCTTCGCTAAGGCGCAAGGCGGGAAGATAGGCAACTCTATCTGCGAGGACGACAAACTGGATTTGGCACTTGACATTATCGCCAAGGCAAAGGCAAAAGGCGTGAACCTGGTGCTTGGCACAGACTCTATCATTGCTGACAGTTTCTCCAACGATGCCAATACCAAAGTATGCCCGAGCAATGACATACCCGACGGCTGGGAGGGTATGGACGCCGGTCCGGAGAGCCGCAAAGCCTTCGCCAAGGCTATCGAGGGCGCAAAGACCATCCTCTGGAACGGTCCCGCAGGCGTATTCGAGTTCGACAACTTCACCGGCGGAAGCAAGGCTATTGCCGAGGCTATCGCCAAGGCAACCGACGAGGGTGCATACAGCCTCATCGGCGGTGGCGACAGCGTGGCATGCGTCAACAAGTTCGGCATGGCTGACCGTGTAAGTTATATCTCTACCGGTGGCGGTGCACTGCTCGAGGCTATCGAAGGCAAAGTGCTGCCGGGTGTGGCTGCCATCACAGGCGAATAAATCTAACATTCAGGTGCATAGGGCATAAGGTCCTGTGCACCTGAATTTATATAGTTTATATATCTAATACGCAATAATTACAATGGAAATCGTAGGAAAAATCATTCAGGTTCTGCCGGAGCAGAGCGGCACCAGCAAAGCGGGTAAACCGTGGAAAAGCCAGTCGTATGTGCTGGAAACGCAAGAGCAGTACCCGCGTAAGGTGTGCTTTGAGTTGTTCGGCGAGGACAGAATCAAGAGCAATCCGTGCAAGATTGACGACGTGGTAACAGTGTCTTTCGACATCGAGTCGAGAGAGTTCAACGGACGTTGGTACACCTCAATACGCGCATGGCGCGTTCAACAGGGTGCCGTAGCAGCCGCTCCCGCACAGCCTGCGCAACCGGCACCTGCCGCTGCCGCAGCACAACCCGCACCACAAGCCGACGTTCAGAGTTTTGATGCGGCTGCCGATGTGGACGAAAACACTGACCTTCCGTTCTGATGAAGCGTCGCATCTGGCTGATTATCACACTATTCCTTTTAGCGTCAGGCGGCATATTGTGCGCCTTTCGCTGGAAGGCTTGGTTCTCCAACCCACCCAAACCCGAATGGACGGGCGACACGATTACAGACCATACCTTTCTTACCTTTGCCAATGACAGTGTCCTAAGGAGTCTGCAGCGCGACACATTGGCGTTTATTCTGTTGGGTGATGTGCACAACTCGCTGACGGACAGCGACTTCATTGCTATTGCAGCACGACACCCGCGCATAGATTTCTATGCTCAATTGGGCGACTTTTTCGAGCGTCCGTATTTCTATTACGAACAGCAGATGTACCACAGCCTGTCTGGGACGCGATTTGACTCGCTGCCTGTGCTGGCTACCCCCGGCAATCATGAGTACCGCAAAGGCGTGATAAAACGCCTCCCTGCGCATTGGAAAGAATTGTTTCCCAATCCGCAAAACGGTCCGCGGCGGTTCCGTGGCACAACATACTACGTGGATTTCCCGACACTGCGCTTTGTGGTGATAGATACCGACGGCTTGCAACGCCTGTCGGACTACACGCAAGTGAACTTCTGGGTGAAGAAGGTGCTGGAAGATGCCGACGGGCGTTTCACGGTGGTGATGATGCACCACCCTGTGTATAGCAGTGCCAAAGGGCGACAGAACCCGCTGATATGGCTGTTCTTCACGCGGGCTTTGCAGCGGGCGGACATCGTATTTTCGGGACATGACCACAACTATGCACGACGCACCGTGCGACATACAGCGAGCATCTTCCGCGACATAAACCCCACTGTCTATATCGGTACCAACGCCTCCACCAAACGCTACCCCAACAAACAGAGCCGCCATAACGAGTGCGTGTCCTCAGGACGCGGAGTGTACGAGTACATCACTGTAACACCCGACACACTCCACGTGGAGACCCGCTTCGTGGATACGGGAGAGTTGCTGGACGAGGTGGGGGTAGGCAGGCGGATTCCATACAGTTTATTTGATGCCCAACAGGCGAAGTGATTGGGTAGGTGTGCCATAGTTCGCCCAATAGGTGCGCGCCCCGTTTTCCAACTTTTGTTTGTATTCAGGGTGAGATAATATATATGTAATTGCCTCACGCATAGCATCTCGCGTATTCTCTACGTAGTGGATATGTTCGCCGTGTACAAGTGGTGCTGGGAGGTCGTTGGATAGCGGTGTAGAGAGAATGCACTTGCCCATGGCAAGGTACTCACCGAGTTTCCATCCGTGGCAGTCCCAGAAGGCAGGGGTATTGAAGACGAGGGCAGATTGTTTGGTTTTGGCCATCCACTCGGACATGGGAAGCCCCGCGGTGGCAAGCACATCGGCAAAGACATCTTTGGAGGAAGTATCATCGCCTAACAAGCCACCTTCAAAGCGCAGATTGGGAATGGATTGACAGGCTCTGATGAAGTGCGCACGACGCAGATTAACACCCTTATCGTTCTGGTTGTCAGGGTGATTGTACCATAATGTACTGAGGAAGAAAACGTAGTTGTCCGTGCTCGGGAAGGGCGCGGTGTAGGCGGTGTATGGGCAACGATGTTTGCAGGTTTTGTAGTATCTGCCAAAGAAATGTTTGGCGTTTTTCCAGCGATTGATTTCGTGTGAATTGGTGTATTTGTTCCACTCTGTTCGCCCGAGAATGGCGTGATGTGCTTTGCAGAAATTGGAAAGGGCAAGTGAGGCAGTAGGCAACAGCGGCATTGCCCGAATGCTGAAAGACGGCACGAGTGAGATTAACTTAGGGTATTGATTGTGAGGATAGTACGTAAAATTGGCATTGACGCTGCCATAGATGTCGCACCAGGCGTAGTCGGGCTGTTGGATATGGTAGGAATCGTTGGTGTGAATGAAGTATTTGGTGACCTGTCCGTTGTTGAGAAAGATAAAGCGCATGTTCCAACCCGGGTCGTTCAGTTGTCGGAAAGGGTGCATGGAGAACTTAACATTGTGGTTTCCAGGTAGTTGAATAAGTCCGTATATATAAAACGAACTGTACGGGAAACTGATTCGCGGGTCGATGACGACTTGTCGTTGCGGTGTGTGCAGGAGCATAATAAACCTCCGTTTGAATGTAGGTAACCGGCTCCTAATCACCTGATACTGAAATAAAAAGCGTGGAACCCTATCTCTGCCCATTCTTAGTCTCGAGGTTCCGGAAATGACCCTATATACAAGAACAAACAATAACGCCCACGCCGATATGTACAGACACACCGAACAGGGTGTAGTGAATACACATCGAAGGGCATCCATTGCCGTCTTGCTTCGGGTATATGAAATTTTCCGGATTTCGAGACTCCCAAACAAGCGTCAATAAACGCCTTAAAAATACTATTTGTTGTGCCGGCGCATCGTGCGAAACGCCTTCACATCGCAAAATTACAACATTATTTTGGACTGCACAAAGGTGCGGGGACAAAAGCACTGAAAACTACCACAAAATGCTGTGTTAGTTTTGGGGAGGAGAGCAGATGGGATGGGCAGAGGGAGTGCCGTGTGTTAGTAAAATTTAAGAAATTACGGTGAGAGCGTGCTATAAGGTCGCGAGATGGTTGGCTGAATCACATACTAATCACAT
>DLLA01000007.1:11195-11332 GCA_002479035.1 Bacteroidales bacterium UBA7574
ACGCGGACAACATGTCCGCGTGTGATATGATACAAGGGTATAGAGAGGAAAGGTCAACAACAGACAACAAATAGCCGGCAGTCCCCCTTAAAAGTGACAGATAAACATGTAATTTCCGTATAATTAGCCATTAATTT
>DLLA01000012.1:0-11435 GCA_002479035.1 Bacteroidales bacterium UBA7574
TGTTCCTGTTTCGGATGCAGGCTTTGTGGCTCAACTGATGGAGAAGATGGGATATGTGGTGAGGAACACCCGCTTGCAGGGTGGGGCAAACCACGATTTTAGTCGTTCTTTTGAGCGTGCGCGTCGGCATGCTGTTCAAGATCACGAATGGACGTTGGACGAGATAAATGCGGAAATCAATGCGGCTCGACATGCCAGATAGTTAGTATGTATGCCGTAGTTGATACCAATGTGTTTGTCTCTGCTTTTATCACGAGGCATTCTGATTCTGCCACAAAGCGAATAGTTGATTGTATAATTTCTGGCGAGATTATTCCTGTTTACAGCGACGAGATATTATGTGAATACAAGGATGTCCTTTCGCGTCCGAAGTTTAGGTTGGAGCAAGAGGATATTGATAGTCTGCTGATGTTGCTTGTCGAGAAAGGTGTTAGTTCTGCTCGTTTCTGCTATGCCGGAGAGATGATAGATCCTAAAGATAGGGTGTTTTATGAAATATCCCTTTCTATAGAGGGCTCTTTTCTCGTAACAGGCAATCTGAAGCATTTCCCTGTCACTCCGTTGGTAGTGTCTCCTGCCAAAATGTTGGAAATACTGGAAGCATCGAGACGCAAGTCTGCGCATTAGGCATGATTTTTGCTGCCGCATTTGCATATATCATGGCAAAATTGTACCTTTGCAGGCACAATATCGGGTCAATAATAAAAGGAGGTCAACATGGCAATACCTAGTAGGTCTGTTCCCACTTTGTATGGTGAGGACGCAGCGCGTTTCTTGAGCAGGGCGGAGAAAGCAGAACGTATGTCTAAACAGCGGCAGCAACGGGGGGAGTGTACACCACGGGCTATTTCCCGTGAGCGATTGCAGAGTTATTTGCAGGAGATGAATATGCTATGAGCGTAGAGGAACTAATAATAACCGAGAATTATGAGTGGATTTGATTATGTAATGGCAACTATCTGCTTGGCGATGTTGGCTTTGCTGGTGTACGCGGCTTACGTGTATATCAAGGAGTCTCGCAGGCTGAAGAGGTGTGGTTCCAACGGCGATTCCGAATGGACAAAAGAGGAAGAAAAAGATGCTTTCCTGACAACCTCTAAGTTTCAGTCTGCTCATATTATCGGTAGAGACAGATAAGTAAGACGAATACGATGCTGCCTCATTTCACAAATCAGGTGATAACGTCAGTTGCGCTAATTTTGGGAATATGGAATTTATGTCTGATGTGTGATAATACGGCGTAGCCGTCCGTTCGATAGAACCTCGATAATACCAATTCGTGGCCAATTCAGGGCAATTCGTGTTTATTATCCATGGGGGCTACAATGTTGTTATCTGTTGTTTGTTCGTTGTTGTCAGTTGTTGACCGATCAAGTCTCTTTCTGTCGTTATATCGAACTCACGTAGGTGATAGACAAAATCATAGATAGCATTTTCTAAGAGCGAGTACGATTTAGAAAACCTTAAGCGGTAAAATCCAAATACAAAACGGATTTTACCGCTTTTTTGTGCTGTCAACTACGGTACATACACGGTAGATATACGGTAGATACACGGTAGATACACGGTTGATAATAGTGTCCTTATCGGGTGTTTACCCTGCAGTTGGCACCAACCTCCCGATAGGGACGCGGATATATGCGGGACTTCATAAGTCCGTGGACGCAGAGGAGTGCTCCGGACGATACAAAATATCGTTTGGGCATTTATGCGAGATAAGAAGCCTGCCCCTCATGGGGCATTGCGGCAACGAGAGTGGAGGATATTACGAATACAGGGTGATTGCAAGTAAGAAAGAAACAATATAAAATTGACAATAAAAATAAACAGAGATATGAACAAAAGAGTACTACTTATACTATGTGTCATATTAGCCAATATCGGAAGTATGTGGGGGGGGGGCACTAAATATTACGCCCAACTCCAAGCAAAAGTATCAAGCAATAGCCCGAGTGGTAGTGGTCTCGTGTATGCGGGGACGAATACTACGGACACCCCTGTTTATGAAGAGAGTAGTACATCAGGTTCACAAAGTACTACTACTGAAAATGAAGGGAAAATTTTCTATGCTTATGCACAAGCCAATGATGGTTTTGTGTTTAAGGGGTGGACTAAGAGTGATAACTCAACAGATATTGTCTCTACTAATCCGTGCTCTGTTACTATCAACTGTTCATCGTCAACCGAAAGTTCCCCCTCTACGACGACAGTATATGCGGTCTTCATGGAGGCTCCACCAACAACCGTCACTTATTTGGCTCCGACCAATGGTACCTATACGGCTACGTATTTGGACGCTACTATTACTATGACTCCGGGTGCGGATAGTCAGTCCAAACAATCCAAAGAGGCTATCACGCTTACTGCAACCCCTGCAGGTGGATATAAGTTCTTGCGTTGGGTCAAGGTGGTAGATGGGGTGAAGTCGGGCTGTGCTTTTACGGCTACTTCGTCTGTCACTTTTGCGGAGGATGCTACGGTCTATGCCGAGTTTATACCGGAAACATGGGCGGTGTTTAGTGTAGATGGTGCCTTGTTTGCTGACCTTAACGAAGCCAATGCCGCTGCCCAAGGTGCTAAGACCATCGTAGTGGTGCAGGATGGTATCCTTGTCGCAGGCGACTACACTATTGATGGCGGGGCAACGCTGTATATCCCCTATAACACAAGCAATATCGCACAAGGAACAACTCCTGCTGTGGAGACGACAGCAAGCACGGTGGTGGCATATAGGACATTGACTTTTGTGGAGGGGACGAATTTAACAATAAAAGGTACTCTCTGTGTGGGCGGAACGATATTGTCTGGCGGAGGTGGTAAGCCTTCGGGATATGTGACTGGTGCATGTGGCGTGATAGATATGAGTAAGGGTGGGTATATTGCCCTATATGGTGTACTCAACGTGTGGGGATTCATTAAGGGACAAGATTATATAGATGGTAACAACACACAGGGAGTGGGTAAGATAATCGCGTATGACGGCTCCACGATTAGAGAGATGTACACTATCGGAGATTTCGGTGGCGGTAGTTATATGGCGGCAGTCGGCAGTAATGATAAAGATAAACGTATTTATCCGTTTCAAAGTTATTTTGTACAGAATATAGAGGTTCCTTTGCGTATAGAATATGGCGCACAAGAGCTACTTTATACAAATTTCTATGTGAGCAGCAGTAAGAACGAGGTGAAAGATATTCCCTTTATTGGAAATATAAGTGGTGTGCTGTTTCGCGTGAATACCAGCGATGGTGCGGTTACTAAATGGTATGACCCGACCACAGACCAATTGGTGGTGGAGTTGGAGGGAGATACCAAATTGGATAACCTTGTGATGAAGGTGACTATTACAGTGGAAGCCAAGGATTTTGACCTGCCTATTTTGAGCAATATGCACATTAAGTTAAAGGATTGTGACTTGGTGCTCTCTGCTCCGATGAAGATGCAGGCGGGGGCTATTCTGGAAATCCCTGCTGGTTCGTCGCTCACGCTTGCTAGCAAACTCTACGTCTATGACCACGATGAGTGGGGATTGTTTGTTATGAAGAAGTATTTCCGCACCATACCGGCAATCCTCACGCAGTATCGAAGCCGCGGCGATGGTAGTATCAACACATTGGATGATGCACGGATAATAGGTGATGGGGCTATTATTATGTCTGATGGAGGTGGGCTCTACACTACACGCAGTGGTGCTGATATCATGGGTAATAATGGTGGAACGATTGTATGGGAGACTACGCTACCCGCCAAAGCGGTTACCTATGGTTATCGGGGAGGAAATTCTGTCGCGGGAAATTATTTTTCTTCCTCGCTAATAGATTCTCTGCTTGTCAAAGCCGAGTGTGACCCTGCCAAAGCGCATAACGAGAACGGTTCCTACACGGCAGCCAAAGCGGGTACTACTTTTACCAATGTACATGGGCGTTGGTTTGCAGGGGATGCCAAGAATGAAAAGGCTGACCATACTTATGATTTTACACACTTGGCTGACGATGCAGATGTTACGACCGATGCCATCTATTGGATGGATGCTGCACATGAGGGACATTGGAACAACGCGACCCGAGAGAACGTATCTTATGCCAATACGTGGAGGGGGACGGAAGAAGAGGACGGTGTCACCGCCTACTACTGCTACACCACCTATGCACAAGATGGTACCGAACAGACAGGATGGGTCAAACTGACACAGATAGGGACAACAAATAATTTTGGCGGCTCAGACAACAACATGTATGTCTATGTGGACAATAAATGGCAGTCTGTAGGTGCAACTGATGATGACTGTCTTTATACGGTGGAGGGCGTACGTCAGGCGTTGGTGGAAGGTACATTGGTGGCTGTTGCAAAAAACGACACGCCAGAAGATGGTGCATGGCATGCTATGGACAATCAAACGCAATACTACGTAGATTTGTCTTCGGGGGCGTGCTTGTGGACCCCTGCGACCAAGGTGCAGGGGGTAGAGAAAGCCTATATTGTAGAAGGGCAGACCTACATCCGTTATGATATGGATGGTACGGGAGAAGATTGGATGGCTGTGGAGTATGAGAACCCGTATTACTATACGGTGGATAATCAAAACTTACGCACATACTATGAGTATAATGTTGCTGCGGTAAAATGGCAGATTGCTACGCCTAAAGTGAGTGTGACGGACAAGAATAGAACAGAGATGTATTATTTCCTTGCAGACGCAGTAGCGGCAGCCAATACAACTTACAATCCTACTATCACATTCTTGGCGGATATGCAGCAGACTTTGACGGCGGATATAACGCTGTCAAGCACGGTCAAGAGTACTGACTATATCATTGACCTTAATGGTCATACGATTGCCCTGACACGTAATATATCAGGGACTACCATCGGCACAACCAACCGCTTCTTCAGCGTAGCCACGAATATGGCGGTGACTGTCAAGGATGGTTCTGCGGAGCAGAATGGTGCTATATACTGCAAAGCAACAGGTAATGGTTACGCAACGGGCATGCATGTGTTGGCAGGCTCGTTGAATATAGAGAGCGGTAAATTGTATGTGGAGAATAATATCGTCCGCAAAAACAATACCTCTGAGCGTGCGTATGGTGTCTATGTAAATGCAGGTGCTACCTTTAATATGCAGGGCGGTATATTGGAGACGGCAAGTGAGTATTATAGTTGGGCGGTTAATGGTGTAGGCTCTACTACAGCACCCTCTACCATCAATATCAAGGGCGGAACCATTAATGCCAATGCCTACTACGATGCACGTGGTGTTACAAGTACGGGGAATATCAATGTCAGTGGTGGTACTATCAACGCAACTACAGGTCCCATGTTCTCATGCGCTACAGGGCATCAATATGCGTATGGTATCCGTGCAAGTGCATCTGCAAATGCGAAAGAAGAGTCTGCTTATCATGCCAAATTGATGATGACGGGGGGAACCATCAATGCCAATGCTACATTGAACTATAGTTATGGTGTGTTTGTGGATGCGGCTGCGACTACGTGTACATCCCGTAGCGATTATGCCAATGTATCTTCTGCTGAAGCAGTGATAGATGGAGGTTCCATTAATGCAATATCTAAGTCAACCTATGCGTATGGTATATATGTGAAAGGAGGGCCTAATAGTTATAATAGTAGTGCTGCTGATGTAAAGACTATCGTTAATGGTGCAACCATCAATGTGCAGGCAACGGCTTATGCGTATGGCATTTTTGCAGGCGCGGAAATTGACGATTGGTATGCTGGTAGGAAATATGGTGTGGTTGAGATTAATGATTGTGACGTGACAGTCACGGCAACTTCCTCATATAACGCGTATGGTGCCTATGTGTCAGCGGCAACCAGAATGTTGAATGATAATACCTATTTGCAGGCAATAAAGAACAATAATAATGGAAAAACATGGTACACGGAAAGTATCAATGCTACGGAAAAGAATACCTACAAATATCAGACGGGGTATTATGGCATAGGAGGTAAGATGACTATTAAGGGGGGCTCGTTTACTGCGAATACCAAAACGTCCGGTGCTTACGGAGTACAATGTGCAGCCTCTTGTCTCGCGGGGGCAGAAGAGGAGGATAACATTCAAGTGGCGGCTCGCGGAGAACTGATAATATATGGTGGTACATTCAATGCCAATACGACAACCTCTGGTGCGTATGGTGTATATAGCAGTGGTACTACCAAAATATATGGCGGTACATTTAATGCCAATGCTACCACGGAGAGTGCTTATGGTGCTATAGCCAATCGTGGTACGATGGATATCACGAAAGGAACGTTCAATGCAGTAACTGCTAAAACAGCGTATGGTATTTGTGCCAACGGATGGATTGATGGAAGTATGGGGTTGCACGAGCATGCGATAGTCACGGTGGATGGGGTGACTGTCAGGGCGCAAACCAACCAGACTACCACAGCCTATGGTGTCATTGCAACGGCAACTAATGCAGAACTGACACAAGCCAAGTATGATGCACGTAGCGCGGGTGATAAAAAATTCTATTTTACGGAGACCTCTGACGCTTCCGTGTCTAACTACTATCGTTATCGCATTGGCAGTTACGTAGAAGGTGGTGAACTGATTGTTAACGGTGGCACATTTACCGCAGAGGCGGCTACCTCAACCGCAGTCGGTGCTTATGCTGCAGTAAGTAGTTTAGTATCCACGGCAACCATAGGGCGTTCTATCTACGGAGAAGGAAAACTAACCGTCAACAATGGTACGTTTGTGGTTAGTTCGGGTTCCAATATGGCGGAAGGTGTGCGCTCGTATGGTCAATCAACAATCAATGGAGGACAGTTCACCATAACGGCAAAGGGCAATACAGCCTACGGCGTTAGGGCGTTAGGCGGTAAGACTACTGTGTCAGATGGTATATTCTCAGTTACCGCTACGACAACTGCCACAGGAGTGGCAGCCCAAAGTGAGATAAACGGTGCTTATGGCTTCAAACAGGAGGCTGATGTGATTGTGGAGAATGGAACGTTTAATGTACAGACTTCGAAAGGAAGTACCGCCTATGGCACTTTTGTACAAGGAACAAGTTGGGCAGGTACTCCGAGCAGTGTGAAAGGTGCTTCTGCTATGAGTATTGCTGCCGCAGGTACTTTGACTGTTAAGAATGGTACATTCAATGTTAAGGCTTCTAACAACAATACCGTTTATGGAATCTTGCTTAATGCTACGCAGACAAAGAATGATGCAGTGGCATCACCTAAAGCCGCTGTCTCTGGGGGTTTCTTTAATATCAATGGTGCTACTGCAAGTTCTGGGGCTGTTAATACATCGGCTACTGCAGACAATTGCTTCATCACGGGTGGACACTATAGTAGTAAAACCAATTTGAGTAAGTATGTATCTGCGCCAAATCATGTGGCAAATTGTAATGAAGAAAAGTGGAAGAACACTTATCCGTATGAGGTGACAGACTATTATACGCTGACATGGGATGCTGCAGGCGGAGAGTTGTCGGGTACTTACACACAGGGCAGTGTGCAATACGGGACTGCTATTGTGTCGCCGTCGGCTACGAGAACAGGGTATGTATTCATGGGTTGGGATAAGGAAATAACTGTTACTATGCCCGCTGAAGATGTCATTTACACGGCTATGTGGCAGCCTTTGGGTTCTCTCCTTGATATCGTGGATTGGACAGATAGTAAAGTCGTGCTCAATATGAATGGTTTCTCAACCTCAAAGCCTGGTGAGTGGACTATAATTGCTAAGAATGGGGCACAGGAACAGTCTTATACAAAAGCCAATCGCAACAAAGATCGCACTTTGGATATTGCTGTAACGGGATTGACCCCGGACGAGATGTTTGCGATTACGTATAAATGTGGTGACGAGGTGGATGGATGTCGCTCATATCGTGTACCTCATATCTACGAAAGTGATACTGCTACGCTATCCGGCACCACCGAAAGCAGTATCGTATTGGTCCGCAGTGGAGTGCTGATTATAGACAAGAATACAACGGTGGATAAACTCTGCGTGGGGCAGGATGCCGAATTGGTTATAAACCAGGGAGTCACCTTAACGGCTGATTCACTCATCCTCCGTACCACGCCTTGGACTGCTGCTGCATTGAACAACAAGGGTTCCATTAATGCAACTAAAGTCTATTATACACGTATTGTTGCAGATAAATCTCAATTCTTCCAATTTGCTATACCCGCAGAGTCTAATGTGGATAGGGTCACTTTATCCAATGGCAATTCTTTACAATATAACAAGTATTGGTTGCTTAAGAGTTACGATGAGTCTTCACGTGCTGTAAATGGAGCAACGGGTGGTAATTGGAAGCAAGTTGCAGAAGGGGGGACTATAGAAGCGTCTAAAGGATATGAGATATTCTCCAATTCCGGCTATTATCGTGAGTTGTATTTCCCTGTTGATATACCGTCAGCGAAGACGACAGTGGCGGTTTCTCATACCGATAATGGCGCAGCGGGTCCCGCCCACGCAGGCTGGAATGCACTTTGCTCACCATTGTTGGGCAAGTACCGGCAGACATTTGCAGACGTATCGGAAGCAATCAAGGTTAGCGAACTGACAGAAGATGGCAACTATTGGCAGCATATCCCGGAGGTTATCACGCCCGCCGTGCCGTTCTATTATCAGGCACCCAAGACGGGTACATTGGACTTCTCTGGCAGTGAGCTAAAACAAAATGCTCCCCGCCGTGCATGGCATACACAGGTGACTACACAGTGGCTCCGTCTTACACTGTCTGATGCGGCTGGCAAGATGTTAGATGAAACCAACGTCTTCACGCATCCCGAGAAGTTCTCTGTGGACTATGAGACAGGCTATGATGTCACCAAACAGTCCACGCAAGGCGGCAAAGCACTGCTATATTCCGAATTGGCGTGTGGGGCATTAGCCTTTGCCGCAGTGCCCGATAGCGTGGCGGAATCCCGTATCCCGCTGACTGTCTATGCTGCCGAAGCCAAGCCATATACATTCCACTTGCAGGATAACGCTTACTTGAACCGGTTGGGCAATGTCTTCCTCCACGATACGGAGACTGGGGCTGTTATTGATTTGCTGACAAACGACTACGCTGTCACGCTCAGTGAGGGCACCACTCGCGGACGGTTCTATATCACCTGTGTTTTCCGAGCACAGAACATTACTACCGATACGGAGACCACCGTTCCAGACAAGCAAACCTCCTCTGTACAAAAGGTTCTTTACAACGGCAAAGTGTATATTCTCCGCAATGGCATGGTCTATGACCTCACTGGTCGCCAATGTGAGATGAAGTAAAGATATGTGGTACAGAAACATGAATTAACGATTAATTATATGGCTATTAACGGAGAATCTTTTGAGATATGGACCCGCCGCCAGTCTTATGACCTCATCGGTTGCCAATGTGAGATGAAATAAAGATAATGTGATACAGATACATGAATTAACGATCAATTATATGGCAATTAACGGAGAATCTTTTGAGACACGGACCCGCCGCCGGTCTTATGACCTCACCGGTCGCCAATGTGAGATGAAGTAAAGATATGTGGTACAGAAACATGAATTAACGATCAATTATATGGCAATTAACGGAGAATTTTGTTCGATAATGTTTTTAATGGTCCTTTATACGGTCTTTAATGGAGCCCGTGGTGAAGAAATTCATGGTTAATTTGTGGTAATTAATGGAGCAATGTGTTTGACAATGTTTTTAATGGTCCCTTATATGGTCTTTAATGGAGCCCGTGATAAAGAAATTCGTGGTTGATTTGTGGTAATTAATGGAGCAATGTGTTTGACAATGTTTTTAATGGTCCTTTATATGGTCTTTAATGGAGCCCGTAAAGGAGAAATTAATGGTTAATTAGTGGTAATTAATGGAGCAATGTGTTTGACAATGTTTTTAATGGTCCTTTATATGGTCTTTAATGGAGCCCGTAATGAAAAAAATCGTAGTTAAGCGGATATGTTCAATGGTAAATTGTTCAATGGCAATAAATGTCTAAATAAATCGTACATCGTAAATTCGTAAATCGTAAATAATATAATGGATTTCAAGCAATATACCGTCGCCCTTCTTATTGTACTATTCTGTGCAGGCAGTGTGATAGTGGGCATCACCGGTGCCCTGACCTCTGAGGTGTCCGAGTCTTATTCCTCGTGGAATAACGGGAAGGAGTATCAGGAATACCAAGGTGCTCCCTATAGCCCTGTCTATTATTCGGCTCCTGCACAAGGCACCTCGGTGGCTGTACCTATGCGCTCTGTCAATAGCGGCATTCTCCGTCATCCCCAAGCGTCCTATCATGCAGGGGCACATGTGGTGAATAATACGCCAAGCACTTATGCCTCACAAGGATTAACGACAACGGCACATCAAGTGGCATCTTCCTATGGCACTTCTATTGGCGGTGGAAATGGATATAGTGTGATAGGAGGTTCCAATTATGCACGGGGAGATAATGTCGGGTATTCTGTTGGTGCAGGTCTGCATACTATGGCATCTTCATCAATAGGGTATGTAGGAATAACCTCGTCTTCTGGTACTATAGGTAAGCAGGCGGTGACATCCACGCCAATACTTGCTCAAGCCACTTGGCTTGATGAATATACGCCATCTTCTTCGGGCAGAAAACGAATTATCCATGCGGATGGAACGGCAGATGCTGGCGATACAAAAGAGGAGAATGGGCAGATTTATGTATGGAATGAAGATACTGAAAGTTGGGAACTTCTTGAAACAGCACCAAGCATAGGGGATAAATTGACGACGACAGATGGTACTGTGTATGTGTGGAATGGCTCTATGTGGGTCCCTGAGCGTGATATTAAAGACCCCGACTCCCCTATCGGCGACACCCCTTGGTTGTTCTTTGGGCTGTTGGTCGCAGGATATATAGGTGTGGTGACCTGCAAAAGGAACAAACAAAAACGACTTCCCCTTATCCTGTTGGTGGTGATGGCTCTCCCCGCTTGGGCAAAGCCGGGCGACTCGTGCAATGATCCCATTCGCTTGGGCAAGGACTACAAGGTCTCTATCACGCAGACAGGCACTGTTTGGTATGTCGCCAACACGTTCGACTTGCCGCTTTCTGTCACGTTTGTCACTGAAACACCCACTTCTCCCGATGTGAAAATGGACTTTACTTGCGAGAAAGGCATCTATGAGGACAGCATCCTGTGCAGTCTCTTTTGCCCAAAGGGCGGTAGTGGCGGCATTACGATTGAGATGCCCCATAAGCCCGCACTGAAATACAAACTTTCGGACGATGGACGTCACTGCTACTATATCTCTATGGGCAAGACATATCGGGATATGCTTTTCCAAGCAGGACTGGAACATGATGTGGATGTCTATATTGAGGTCACTTACTATTCCACGGGCGATATGAGTGTGTCTCCTGAGAACGGTAATTTCTCCGGTTGTATGGATGGCGGCAAGATTATGCACATCGGC
>DLLA01000012.1:11468-28203 GCA_002479035.1 Bacteroidales bacterium UBA7574
CATCGGCGACACCGTACATGTGCATGCAGGAGACAAGTCCCGTTATGTGGTGTTACCATACATTCGCTGGCAAAATGACTCTATTCGCTATATCTGGCATGGAACCGACCGTCTCACGCTGATTACTGCCACGGATTGCGATTTCGACCCCTCCGGAACAGATATTGCTGCCGAGGATTATGTGGTTGAGTTTTATCCCGAAAGGAAGCCGTCCGACACGATAAAAATCACCGGTGAAGATATGAAGTACTACCTCTCTGATGACAGGTTCTCCAATGCGGGGGGCGTGTATTTCGCCAAGTGGTATAGCAAGGGCGATGGCATCCTGACGGTGGAGCGTGTGCCTGTCACACCACCCGATGGAGACGCTGTATTGATGCAATATGACAAGGCAACGCCTATCACCCCTTCCGACACCACCAATGTCTTGTATGCCCTTCCGCGTGCCGTATGCTCTTTTACGCAGTTTGTTTCTCACACCGACCATGTCATCCGTATGTGGGTAGGCACCTCTCCCGCATTGTCGGAGGCTAACGCCATTGGGGCATACACTTTCGCTCCCACAGACGAGGGGCAGGTGCTCAATATGGATTCCGTTACGTTGGCTGCCCTGTGGCAGCAGACCAAGGGCAACTACCTCTATCTCAGGATATGGTGCACAGCCAAGACTACCATCACCCCCTACCGTTGGGCACCTTCGGATTGTGCCTATGCTACCAAACAGATGCTCTTTACAGGACCGAAACGCATCGACCGCTATTCTACGAGCACGGTGTACAAGATGCTCTACAGTGAATGGCGAGGGGGGAATATCCTTATTGAGTCTGACAAGAAGCAGGAATGTCGGGTTTTTGTGGCGGATACATGTGCAGATATGGCGAAGCATACGGTAATCCCATATCCGAAACTTACAAAGAGTAACCCCGTAACTTTCACGGCAGATGTCATAGCATTATGGGCAGACTATGTGGACCCCGACGGATACCTCTATTGGAGGTTTTATCACACTATAAGTCAAGCACCTACCATCACCATCACCCGCTTTGCTCCCGAACCTGTTGACCCCGAGCCCGATAAGTACCCATCAGCAAAGGTGAGTGTACTGTGCATTGGCGCACCCGATGAGAATGGGGCACAGCATGTGGAGATACGTGCCAACGCCGAGTTGCACCTGCGCTTGGTCGATGCCAATGGCAAACGCATCAACGAGTGGGACGCATGGAAGAATGCCAAGCCCATGACACTTTTTCTGAAATCAGGTTCCTACCAACTCATTACTGACGACGAAAACATTCAAATAGTCATCCCATAAAGGTCTTGAGGTCTCTACCTATATTAGAAAATGCCCCATCGTTTAATCGGGCAGAACAATCGTTTCCTATTGAAAAACACAAGGGCACTTCCTGTTCACCATTGTGACACAGAGGGCTCTATCACTCTACTTGGTGTGTCATCACCTCGTCCGACTCTTGCATCTTCAGCCAGTGGTAGAAGTCCTTGTCCATACGGATGGGGTGAGCGTTGAACGAGATGAGGTTCTGCCGTGTGCCGTCGTGCACCTGCAGGCGCAGGGGGGTGGTGCCTGCATGCGAGGCGCAGTAGGTGGCGAGGTCGTCCACAAAGTCGGGCTGAATCTTGTCGATGTGTATGTTGAGCGTGATTTGTTTGAGTCGCTTTTGCGCGGCGTCCATCACCTCGACTTGCTGCACAACGAACTCATATTCAGCGGTGTCGATGTCCTTGGGTTGGAACCATCGTTGCCCTTTTCCGCGCTGCTGAATGGTGCAGGTGAGGAAGGCATAGACGTTGGGTTTGAGGATGGGGTCGCCCTGCTGATAGGCGGTGCCGAAGAGTACGAACTCGTGGCTGCCGGTGTAGTCCTCGATGGTGTAGCGTCCGTAGGGGTTGCCTTTTTGTGAGGTGCGTGTCTCGGCGGACACCACGATACCGCCGAAGAGCATGGGTTGGTCTTCGTGTTGGCGTATCCAGTCGACGGGGTTCACTTTTTTCTCGCCTTCGGGTTGTTCGTCGTCTGTATTCCCGTTGGCAGCCATAGCGGTTTTTCGTGCCTCGGGTGTGCGCCAGCCATCGAAACGGGTGAGTTCGTCGGCAGTGACATTGCAGATGTCGGTTACCTCAAACTCGTAGTTGTCGAGTGGGTGCGCGGAAAGGAAGATGCCGATGAGCGATTTCTCCTTGTTGAGTCGTTCAATGACGCTCCAACGTGGGACTTGCGGGAGTTCGGGTCGTTGTATCTCGATGCCGAAGTCGCCTCCGAGGTCTCCGAAGAGGGAGTTTTGCTGCTGTTGCCTGTCCTGTTGGAACATATTGCCGTAGCGCATGAGTGTGTCAAGGACGTTTTCGGCTTTGCTGTTTACGCCGAAGAACTGCTCGCGATAGGTGCCGTCGAAGCAGTCGAAAGCCCCTGCACAGGCGAGGTTCTCGACGGTCTTGCGGTTGCAGGCGGAGAGGTTGACGCGCTCGAGGAAGTCGAAGATGTCCTTGTATTTGCCGTTGCGGTTGCGCTCGCTGATAATCGCTTCCACGGCACCTTCGCCCACACCTTTGATGCCGCCCAAGCCGAAGCGTATGTCTCCGTGGCTGTTGACGGTGAAAGTGAGTTCGGACTCGTTGACATCGGGTTCGAGTACCTGTATCTTCATGGCTTTACACTCGTCCATGAACTTGGTGACCTCCTTGATATCGTCTTTGGAGACTGTCAGGTTGGCAGCCATAAACTCGGCGGGGTAGTGCGCCTTGAGGTAAGCGGTCTGGTATGCCACCCACGAGTAGCATGCGGCGTGCGACTTGTTGAACGCATAGGAAGCGAACTTCTCCCAGTCTTTCCAAATCTTGTCCAATATCTGTTCGTCGTGCCCGTTGGCTTTGCCGCCCTCCATGAACTTGCCTTTCAGTTCCTGCAGGATAGCCATTTGCTTCTTGCCCATCGCCTTTCGCAGTTTGTCGCTCTCGCCGCGGGTGAAGTTAGCCAGCAGTCGGGAGAGGAGCATGACCTGCTCCTGATAGACCGTGACGCCGTAGGTGTCCTTGAGGTACTTCTCCATGACGGGGATGTCGTAGGTCACGGGCTCTTCGCCCCTCTTTCGGCGGATGAACTGCGGGATATAGTCCATAGGTCCCGGGCGGTAGAGGGCGTTCATGGCGATGATGTCGCCGATGACGGTCGGTTTGAGTTCCCGCATATACTTGCGCATACCCGGCGACTCAAACTGGAACACCGCCACCGTGCGTCCCTCTTGGAACAGTTTGTAGGTCTCCGCATCGTCAATGGGGATATGGTCGATGTCCACATCGATGCCACGCGCTTTTTTGATATTTTTGAGGCACTCCTTGATAATAGTAAGCGTAATCAGTCCGAGGAAGTCCATCTTGATGAGTCCCACGCTCTCGATTACGTGTCCGTCGTATTCGGTTACAAGCACACGGCGTTTGGTGTCTTTGTCCTCCACGCTCGAGAGCGGGGCGAACTTCGTCAGGTCGTCCGCTCCGATAATCACACCGCATGCGTGGATACCCACTTGGCGGATGGTGTCCTCGAGTTGCAGGGCATAGTTGAGCATGCTGCGTATCTCGGGTTCGCCCTGTTCGTACTCGTGTTTGAGTTCGTCCACATACTTGTAGCAGTTTTTCAGGTTCACCTTGGGCGACTTGCCTTTCTCGTCCTTGATGTTGTCGGGGAAACCGCGGTCGGGGATATACGATTTCAGTTCGTTGACCTTGGTCAAAGGCACACGCTGTACGCGCCCTACGTCAGCAATAGCCGACTTGGTAGCCATCTTGCCGTAAGTGATGATATGCGCTACGTGGGTCTCGCCGTATTTCTTGCTCACCCAGTCGAGCACCTTGCCGCGCCCTGCATCGTCGAAGTCGGTGTCTATATCGGGCAATGAGACACGGTCGGGGTTGAGGAAACGCTCGAACAGGAGGTCGTATTTCAGGGGGTCAAGGTCGGTGATATGCAGGCAGTAGGCTACTACCGAACCTGCCGCCGAACCACGCCCCGGACCTACGCTCACGCCCAACTCCTCGCGTGCACCGCGGATAAAGTCCATCACGATGAGGAAGTAGCCGGGGAAACCCATCGTCTTCATCACGTGCAACTCAAACAGGATACGGTTTACCACCTCGTGCTGCCGCTCGTCCAAATCCGCAGCGTCCCAATAGTGGTAGTCCAGCCCCTTGGTGTTCTCCAAGAACGGTTCCAGTTCGGGGTAACGCTTCTTGGCACCGTTCCACGTGAGGAAACTCAGGTACTCCGCCTCGAACTTGATGCGGTACATGCGGTCGTATCCGCCGAGGTTCTTGAAACGCTTCTGTGCGTCTTTCTCGCTCAACGGGTTTTGCCCGTGTTCGTCGGTCATAAACTCCTGCCACAGGTCTTGTTCCGTATATTTCTGCCGTATCTCGTCTTCCGTGCCGAAGTCTTTCGGGATGTCGAACAGCGGCATAATCGGTCCGTGGTCGATGTCGTATATCTCCACTTTGTCCGCTATCTCCTGCGTGTTCGCCAAGGTTTCGGGTATGTCGGAGAAGATACTGTACATCTCTTCGGGGGTCTTAAGCCACTCCTGCTTGGTGTAGTGCATACGGTTCACATCGTCCACATAGTGGTTGGTGCTGAGGCAGATGAGTCGGTCGTGTGCCTCGGCGTTCTCTTCCTCCACGAAGTGTGAGTCGTTGGTGCAGATGATTTTTACATTATGTTTGCGGGCAAGGTCTATCAGCACGGGGTTCACCTCTTTCTGGCGCTGGTACACCTCCTGGTCGCCGCCGGGTTTGCCTGTCTGGTGGCGTTGCAACTCAATGTAGTAGTCTTCGCCGAACACCGACTTGAACCACTCTATCGTCTCTTCCGCGCCCGCTATATCGCCTGCCATTATCTTCTGTGGCAACTCCCCGCCCAAGCATGCCGACGAGCAGATAATACCCTCGTGGAACTCCTGCAGCAGGTCTTTGTCGATACGGCTCGTGTAGTTGAATGCGTCCGACATAAAGCCCGCACTCACTATCTTGCACAGGTTGTGGTAGCCCGTCATGTTCTTGGCAAGCAGTATCAAGTGCCAACCTGAGCGGTCGATGGTGTATTGCCGTCCTTCACCGTTCACGGCTTTCTCGTCGGTCATCGAGTGCCGCCCGCGTCGTGCACAGTATGCCTCACACCCCACAATCGGTTTGAAGGGTACAAACGGCTGTTTCTCGTAGGTCTCGCCTTTTTCTGCTGCGGCTTGTGCCAGTTCTTCCTGACGGGCGTCCCATGCCTCTTTGTTCTTGCCGTTGACTTTCTTGCAGTAGTCGAGCAACTCCTTGATTCCGTACATGTTACCGTGGTCGGTCAGCGCCACGGCACCCATACCGGTGCGGAGACATTTGTCCACTATGTCGGGTACTTTGCTCATTCCGTCCAGTACCGAATACTGCGAGTGTACGTGTAGGTGTGTGAAATTCATACTATATGATTTCTCTTATGAAGACTTTATTTGGATATGTGTATCTTGTTGTCGTTTGTATGCACTCCGCTCTTGGCGCTCTGCTGTTTGCGCAATGAGTGAATGGTAAGCAAAATGATATCAATGGGGGCAATCACTGACAGCGTGAGCAGCAACAACGGATTGGCTGCGGTGATGTGCAACAGATGCAATGCAATGGTTACCACGATAGCGAGCCATGTGAAAGCAGAGTATATCACCAGCCCTTTGGCATCTTTGAATTGCCGCAATGCCAATATCATCCACAATGCCAATGTCATAATCATAAGCACTGCCGATACAATGATGCAGATGTCGGCTCCCGGATACTGCATTATTCCGAATAGCAACCCCACGCAGGACACAATGGCTGCCACTGCTGTAAATACTGATGCGAATGAGAAAAGTTGGTTCATATTGATGAGTTTTATTGGGTATATTTGCATAGGTTCACCACAAAAGGTTTACCATAACGGTTGGCAAAGTTACGCAAAAGATTCGGATTGCGCAAGGGGCGGTGGGTAATTCGTAGTGCCGGTTATGTGCAAGGGTAGCGTAAAGGGAACACAGGAGTGGGTATCACGCGCAGGGGAGAGTGCGGGATGGTATGTGTTTCTCTTTGGAGTGTTTCTACTCCCGATTTTGTAGGAAAATCAGGAGTGGTACTTCCGATTTTCACAGAATATCGGGAGTAAGGGTACGGATTTTTCATCGTTCTGCCAAATAATTTGTAAGATTTGGGGTTTTGTTGTAATTTTGCGGCGCACTCGTAGCGAAAGGGGCAGGGGAAGATAGGGGAAAAACTGCTGATATGTGCGCAAAGGGCAAAATAATGTTCCTAAATTCTATAATGACTGACACAATGGCAATGTGGCAAAGAATTTGTTAGTATAAGACGGCTATGCGGGAAAGAAAAATAAACATAGCAGGGAATATAGGGGCGAAAAACGGGATATAAACAAGAAATAAAAGCAAAAATATAGAAATTAAGAACAAAAGGATATGAAAAAGATTTTTGCAAGTAAATTGACGGTACTGGCAGCAGTGCTGATGGGATTGGCAGCAGGTTTGACAGGGTGCCAGGACACGGCGGAAGTACGTGACGTGAAAGGTGGCTATCGCTACAAGACCACAGGGCAAGTGATGCTGCAAGAGAACTTCAAAGGTGCCACTTTGGCAGACACGCTGTCCGTGAAACTGCCCAATGAGAGCGGACAACTCGAAGTAGTCAGTCTCTACAACGAAGACAGCGTGCTCATCACCCTCGACCAACTCAACGGCGATGTATGCTACACCCGCGGCACCACCGACGGCAAGACACTGCACTTCGCTCCCTACACCCGCACACTGGAAGTCCCATTCGAGACCACCAAGTACGACACCATCAAGATTGGCATCAAGCCCTTTGAGTACGACACCATCATATCTATTCCCGCGCGCGAGACAGAGGTGTTCAACATCACAGTGAGCGGCAGTGCGCAGGTGTATGAGAACAATCTGATTTTCAACCTCAAGTACAGCGGCAAGTCGCAGACAACGGAGCGCACCCTGACGAGCCGAGGTGTACGTATGCAAGCCAAAAAGAACTAAAACGGTCGTGGAAATGAAACGAACGATATTAGTGCTGTTTGCGGCGATAGGCGTTGCGTCGGCGGGATCGCAGGTGCTGCCCGAACTGACGCTGACCGACTGCCGGCAGATGGCGATACAAAACGGTGCCTCAGCCAAGATAACCGCAGAGGCACAGGCTGCTGCCGACCTCAACAAACAGGCGGCACTGGCGGCGATGTTCCCCAAGATAAGTGCGAACGCCGCCTACACATGGAACTCCAAGAATGCGACATTGCTTGCCAATCAGATGGACTTCGGGTTCGGTACCGCCACCGTAGGCAAAGACGGTTCGTCGTCTTTCGAGTGGAGCGAGAGTTCCGCTATGAACCGGTTGGCACAGCAAGTCTATTCCGACCCCACGCTGTACAACCGGGTGACGGGTTTCCAAAACGAAGCCGGGCAGATGGTGGCGGATGCGTATCAACAACTGTACAACGCGCTGAACCTCGACATGACGCACGTCGTCGTGGGGCAAGTGGGTATCACCCAGCCCATATACGTAGGCGGGCGGTTGCGCGAACTGTATAATATAGCCAAAGCCACCGAGCAGATGGCGGTGCTACAGGGTGACAGCAAGCGCGACGACATCATCGTATCGGTGGACGAAGCCTATTGGCGCGTCGTGGCAGTGCAAAGCAAGAAACGCCTTGCCAACCAGTACTATGACCTCTTGGTAAAGATGGAAGGTGACGTAACCGAACTTGTGACCGAGGGATTGGCTACGCAAAGCGACCTCCTGAAGGTCAAAGCCAAACGGGGAGAGGCCGAGGTGAAGAAGATGCAGGCAGAGAACGGGTTGATACTCTCCAAGATGGCGTTGTGCCAGTTGTGCGGTCTGCCGTTGGAGACGGACATTCACGTGGACAGCACCGGTCTGGGCGAGATAGCGTTGCACGACACCATCGGTGACGTAGAGGCAATCATCAACAGCCGTGCGGAAATGCAACTGCTGGAGCAGGCTGAGAAGATAGCCAAGTCCAACACCCGCATCATGGCGGCAGGGTTGCAGCCGAACATCATGGCGTCGGCGAACTACATATACACCAACCCGTATGCGGACAACGGACTCAGCCACGACTGGAAAGGCAAAGGGTTCTTCTCGGCAGGCGTGGTGGTGAATATCCCCATCGCACACGCCGACGATATCCTGCGCGTGAAAGCCGCCAAGCATGAAGCGGCATTGGTGACCCTCAAGAAAGAGGAGGCGCGCGAGATGCTCAACCTGCAAATCACACAAGCCAAACAGAAACTCATGGAAGCCACACAGAAAGTGGCAATGACCGAGATGGGCGTGAAGAACGCCGAGGAAGTGCTGCACTTCGCCACCGAAGCGTTTGAGGCAGGTATGGCTACCGCATCCGAAGTTCTGCAGGCTCAGACCGCGTGGATGTCGGCATCCGACGACCATATCGACGCCAACGTGGAGGCAAAGGTGTGCGAGACGTATTTCCAAAAATATACGTCCACGCTGCGATACTAACCGACTCCCCCTGCCCCCTCAGAGAGGGGGTACATATGCTCTCCCTATCCCTTGCGCATCCCTTGCGTATCCCTTGCTGAAAAGTTGGGGTTTTCCCGAGTGAATACCGAGAGAATGTCGAGAGAAAACAAGGCGGAATTTTGAATAATAACGAACTGTTGATATATTAAAAAGAGATGTCAGTAAGTAAAGAAAAGAAAGGCAGTCTGCTGCTGGGTCTGGTGGCGATGCTTGCCGTAGTAGTGATTGTGGCAGTGGTGGGCGTTCTCGCCATACAGCCCGAAGAAGTGCTGATTACGGGCGAAGCCGAAGCCTCCGAATACCGTGTGTCGGGCAAAGTGCCCGGGCGCATCGAGATGTTCCTCGTCGAAGAGGGCGACCGTGTGAAGAAAGGCGACACCGTCGTCATCATCTACAGCCCCGAAGTGGATGCCAAGATGGCGCAGGCACAGGCCGCACGCGCTGCCGTCGAGGCAATCAACGAGAAAGCACAAAACGGCGCACGCCACGAGCAGATAGTGGGTGCCTACGAACTGTGGCAGAAAGCCAAAGCCGGCGAAGAGATATACCGCAAGAGTTACGAGCGCGTACAGCGTCTATACGAGAAGGGCGTCGTCTCCGAGCAGAAACGCGACGAGGTGCATGCCCGGTACAAAGCCGCCGTTGCCACGGTGAAAGCCGCTAAGAGTCAGTACGATATGGCGATGGCAGGCGCACGCTCGGAAGACAAAGCCGCTGCCGCCGCACAGTTGGCAGAGGTGGACGGCATCATCCGGGAGGTGGAGGCTGCGCGTGCGGAACGCTACCTGGTGTCGCCGGTGGACGGCGAGGTGTCGGAACGCTTCCCGAAAGTGGGCGAGTTGGTAGGGCAAGGCAGCCCTGTGATGGCGATTGTGGACCTCAACGACGTATGGTTCACCTTTGCCGTACGCGAGGACATGCTGGCTGACATCACGCCCGGCACCCACCTGAAAGTGCGTATCCCCGCGCTTGGCGACGAGCATTACACCGTGGAGGTGACCTACATCAAAGCGATGGGCAGTTACGCCACATGGCGTAGCACCCGCTCCAACGGCGAATACGATGTGCGGACGTTCGATGTGAAGGCGCGTCCGTTGCACCCCATTGACAACCTCCGACCCGGAATGACTGCAATCGTAGTGCGATAGATGTCGGTACTGAAAGCAATAGGGCGGGTGGCGAAACGCGAACTAAGCAGGATGTTCGTGCGGCCGCTGTACATCTTCGCGTCGGTGGGGGTGATGGTGCTCAGCACCTTCTTCTTCATCAGCATCATGAAGTACGGCACGCCGGAGAATATCCCTATCGCGGGGGTGGACCAGGACCATTCCTCCATCTCGCGACGCCTGTGCCACGAGATGCAGGCTACCTCGGCGGTGAGTATCACGCTGGTTACCACCGAGTTCGCCGAAGCCAGACGCGCCATGCAGCGGGGTGAGATATACGGTATCCTGCTGATTCCCGAGGATTTCTATGCCGACCTCGCATCGTTCCGCCGGCCGCAGATGGAGTTCTACGTGAACAACGCCTACACGGTGGGGGCAAGCACCGCATACAAGCAGTTGCTGACCATGTGCAACCTCACGTCCGGCGCGTTCCAGCGCGAGGTGCTGCGCCAGAAAGGACTGCCCGACGACCTCATCATGAAGCGCATACAGCCCATCACCATCGAGGCGCACATGATTGCCAACCCGTGGAGCAACTACGCTATCTACCTCGTCTCCACCATCCTGCCGGGCATTCTGGCACTGATAGTGCTGATGCTCACCATCTTCGCTATCGGCTACGAACTGAAATGCCGCACGTGCCACGAGTGGCTGCGCGCCGCCGACGGCAACTACACCGTGGCGATGATTGGCAAGTTAATCCCCTATACGGTGCTGTTTCTGGTGCTGGGGATAGGGTGCGAGGTGATACTGTTCAAGTTCATGCACTTCCCTGTCAACGGCTCGCTGACACGGCTGATGCTGTCGATGGTGCTGTTTGTGATTGCCGAAGAGGCGATGGGCATCTGTATTATCGGGGCGTTGCCTACGCTGCGTGACGCCGTGTCTATCGGTGCGCTCTACGGCATGCTCGGCTTCTCGCTGTCGGGATTCACGTACCCTGTCATGAACATGCTGCCCGCTATTCAAGCGTGGTCGAACCTCGTGCCGCTGAGGCATTATTACCTGATTTACGTGAACGAGGCATTGATGGCGGCACCCGTTATCAACTCCATACCGCATTGCCTCGCGTTGTGCTGCTTCCTCGTCATGCCTCTCATCGTGTCGCCGCGGTTGCACAACGCGATGATTTACCAAAACTATCCGTTGAAATGAGCAAAGTCAGTCGGTTTCTATATCATCAGTGGCTGAAAGTCAAGGAGTTGGACTGGGTCTTCTCCTACGAGTTCAAGCGTATCTTCCACGACCCGGGAGTGCTGGTCATCTTCATTCTGGCGACGGTGGCATACCCCATTCTCTACAATTTTATCTATTGGAAGGACACCATCGAGAACGTCCCCGTGGCGGTGGTGGACCTCAGCAACTCGCCCGAAAGCCGTGATTTCCTGCACAAATGGGGCGCATGTCCCGATGTGAAGTTGGAGTATTTCTGCACGTCCATACAGGAGGCGGAACGCCTGATGCGCGACCGGAAGGTGTACGGCATCATCTATTTCCCTTCGGACTACGCAGCGGCCATCAACTCCGGCTTGGAGCAGGCGCATATCTCGCTCTACTGCGACATGTCGTCCTTCCTCTACATGAAGGCGGTGTACCTGAGTTGCAACCAAGTCATGCTCGAGAGTATGCGCAACATCCAGATTGACCGCTACGAGGCGATGGGCTACGACAACGAGTTCGCGTGGTCACTCGTGCAGGACGCCCCCTACACCGAGACGGCATTGTTCTGTCCCACAGGCGGTTACGCCTCGTTCCTCATACCTGCCGTGCTCATGCTTATCCTCCACCAGACGCTCCTCTTCGGCATCTGCATGCTGGGAGGTACGGCACGCGAGGAGAACAACGAACTCTTCATACTCCCCGGCAGACGGCGCAGCGTCAGTGTGTTCCGTATCATTCTCGGACGCTCCGCAGCCTACTTCGTGCTCTACATGGCACTCGGAGCCCTCAATCTGATACTCGTTCCGCGTCTCTTCGGACTCCCGCACGTCGGCGACCCGATGGACGTCCTCCGCTTCATGGTGCCCTACCTGCTGGCGGTCATCTATTTCTCGATATGCGTCAGCGTCTTCACCCGCAACCGCGAAACGGGACTGGTCATGCTCATCTCCTCCACCCTCATCTTCCTCTTCATAGCGGGCGTCTCGTGGCCCCAACAGATGCTGCCCAAGGCGTGGCTCTATCTCAGTTACGCCTTCCCCTACACATGGGGCGTACACGGCTACCTGCATATCAACTCCATGGGTGCCACCCTCGCAGGCACCTCACGCGAGTACTACGCTCTCTGGATACTCGCTGCCGCGTACTTCGTGACAGCATGCGTGCTACTCTGGGCACTCGGACGCAGGGAAGTGAGGAGGCAGAAGAAAGAGTTGGAGACAGAAACACCGGTCAGCAATAGCGCTATAGTTGTAGAGCCCCCTCTCAATACTATCACTCCTACAGCACCTGACATAGAACCTGTCGGACCGAACTACGACTAACCCCTGTCTTGAATTAAAGCCCCAAAACGGCCTGGAACTTGTGTATTTCGTTGAAATGTACTACCTTTGTGCATAATTATTGTGATTGCAATAATTGTATTTGCAATAATTGTGTGTATTAACGATGTAACTATTAGATTACTATGCAGTTAGACAATCCTTTTGTAGTGGGTAAGTACGTTGCTCCTGCTTATTTCTGTGATCGTGAGCAAGAGACCTCTACGCTTATCAAGCACCTGACCAATGGGCGTAATGTGGCTCTCATTTCGCCTCGTCGTATGGGTAAGTCGGGGTTGATAGAGCATACTTTCAGACAGCCTGCTATCGAGCCGTACTACACGTTCTTTGTGGATATCTACGGCACGCGCTCTTTTGCGGAGTTCATCTACCTGTTGGGCAAGAGTATCTATCAGCAACTCAAGCCGTTGCCGGTTCAGTGGCGTGAACGTTTTTTTCAGGTAGTACGTTCCTTGCAGGTCGGTATGAAGTTCGATCCGGTGTCGGCAACTCCCACATTGGATGTGAGCATCGGTGACATCACACACCCCAAGACCACGTTGGACGAAATCTTCGAATATATTGATAGTGCTGACCGCCCGTGTATTATTGCCTTCGACGAGTTCCAGCAGATTACCAATTATTCGGACGAGGTGGAGATTGAAGCTGTCTTGCGTAGTAAGATCCAGCATTGTCGTAATGCACAGTTTATCTTTGCGGGAAGTCGCCGCCACATGATGTCGCAGATGTTTCTGTCACCATCAAAACCTTTCTATCAGAGTGTCGTTACCATGGGCTTGAATCCCATCCCGTTGCCGGCATATACCGATTTTGCCATGCGCCTCTTTGCACAAAACGGTAAGCACATCGTTCCTGAGGTAGTGGCGAGTGTCTATGCTGCCTATGCAGGTGTCTCGTGGTTTATACAGATGATGATGAACGAACTTTTTGCGCTGACGTCTGCTGGAGCAACATGTACGATGGACATGCTGCCTGTTGCGCAAGACAATGTTGTCAATGGTCAGGAAATGGCTTTCCGCACACTCATGGACACCATCCCCACAAAGCAAAAAGAGATTCTGCTGGCTGTTGCCAAAGACGGAGAAGCGCAGAACATCACCTCTGCTGCCTTTATTCGCCGCCATCGCCTTGCTTCCCCAAGTTCTGTGCAGTCTGCTGCCAAGGCATTGCTTTCCAATGATTTGCTGACGCAGGATAATGGCATATATCGTGTGTATGACTACTTTTTCTCTGCGTGGTTGAAAAGTAATTTCTAATCCCTCATTCTATGTTGTCATATTCGCAGGCATTGTCTTATTTGTATGCTTCGCAGCCCGCTTTCCATCTGGTAGGAGCGGCAGCATACAAGCCCGGATTCGGGAACACCTACCGCCTTATGGAGCATTTGGGCAATCCGTACAGGCAGTTCCGTTCCGTCCATATTGCGGGCACCAACGGCAAGGGCTCCACATCGCACCTTCTGGCTGCCGCTTTGCAATCCGCGGGCTATAAGGTGGGGCTTTATACTTCGCCGCACTTGGTGGATTTTCGCGAGCGTATCCGTATCAACGGACAGATGGTTCCCCAAGAGTATGTGGCGCGTTTTGTGGAGGATAATCAAGCGTTCCTGGAGGAGGTCAAGCCCTCGTTCTTTGAGACCACTATGGCAATGGCATTCTCTTATTTCGCAGAACAACAGGTAGATATAGCAGTTGTCGAAGTGGGGTTGGGTGGGCGTCTTGATAGCACGAACATCATCACGCCCCTATTGTCGGTGATTACCAATATCGGCATGGATCATACGGAGTTTCTGGGCAATACATTGGCTGCCATTGCGGGGGAGAAAGCAGGTATCATCAAGCCCGGTGTGCCTTGTGTCATAGGCGAGACAGACCCGCAGACGGAGCCTGTTTTTCTGCAAAAAGCAAAAGAGTGCGGTATTCTTGGTCATGGATTGGAGACCACCGATTGTCGTATTTGGTTTGCTGACCAATGCGGCTATCTGCGTCAGCGGAGTAAGCGTGAAGTGCTTGATTGTCAGCTGCATGGCATTTATCAGGACAAAAATATCCAAACGGCTTATGTGGCATTGCAGGTGCTCAATACCTGTTCACCTTTGCATATTCCTACCGCTGCTATTGCTGATGGTTTTGCCCATGTCTGCACGATGACGGGGTTGCGGGGCAGGTGGGAGGTGCTGTCGCAACAGCCGCTCACTATCTGCGATACAGGGCACAACTCGCACGGTATCCGCTATGTGGCGGAGCAGTTGCAATCGCTTGTCAACGAGGGGCATACGCTTCGTGTTGTCTTGGGAATGGTGAATGACAAGGATGTGGATGTGGTGATGCGTCTCATGCCTACTCATGCAGTGTACTATTTCACGCAGGCGGCTACGCATCGTGCTATCCCTGCCGAGCAAATGCTTACGCTATGGCAGACCTTGCACCCCGATTTCGCAGCGGACCGATGTACAGCCTATTCATCGGTAATAGAGGCTGTCAGGGCTGCCAAGTCGGACGCCCAACCCAACGATGTCATCTTCATTGGGGGCAGCAATTATGTAGTGGGAGAGGCACTGGCTAACTACTGATTTTGCCGAGACCTTACCGAGACCTTGCCGAGAGGTTAGCGGGTTAGATTTCCTTGCCGAGGGCATTGTATTTCTTGTCGCCCCGAATGACTATCAGTTGCCCGTTTTCCATGCGTTTATAGGCTTTGGTAGTGTTGGAAGAGGTGGTTTGCGGCAGGTCCGTAGCGGATGTACGGGCTACGGCTTCTTCCCATGTGGTGGCTACACGAATACCGTCAATCACCAGCCAAGTATCATTGTCAAAGCCTCGAAGCACAATGTTAGCCGGTTCAATATCCGGTTTCTCGGTGTCTGACAAAGGACCGATAAGCGGTTTCTCGGGTTGCTCTGCCGGCATGGCGGAAAAAGCATAGAGTGATACTTGATCGTTGGTCTCGGGCAATATGGAATAGCGTAGCACAACCAGGTAAACCCGTTGACCGTCAAGCATTTCAGTTGCATACACAGCCTTCTGATTGTCACCGAAAGTCAGTCCCAATTGATAGTCTTCGTTTATCGAGACAAGCCCCATAAAGTTATACTCTGTTGTCTTGTCATCACGCAGCGACAAGAAATAGCCCTTCTTGGCGACAATGGATGGCTGAAACAGAAATGCCACATACACGTCTCCTGTTTGTGGTACACTTTTGAATTTCAGTTGCGGTTGTGCGCTGCCGGTCTTGGTATCTATGAGTGCGGCATTGCCTATATCGGAGCAAAGATAATCATTGAATTTCAGTCCGTTAGTGATTGTGACAGACGTGACAGCATCATAGGGAGTCGTCCATCCGCATGAGGTAAGCGGGGTTCCCACAGGGTAGTCAAAATTCTCCGTCAGCAGTGTATCCGCATAAGCGAGAGGGCATACACACAATAGCACATATAGTAAAAAACGCTTCATAATCCGGCAATTTCTGTTTTGTCAGTATATAGTTAAGTTGGCAGGAACGCCCCACCGCACGCCTACCATACAAAAACCGTGCAAAAACGTGACTTCTGTTGCGATTTCTTGGAAAAATGCAAAAAAAGTATTACCTTTGCACGCAATATAAATCCGATTAACTATGGCAAAGATTTTGGTGATTGATGATGAGCGCGCTATTCGCAACACTCTCAAGGAGATTTTAGAGTTCGAGGGCTACACAGTAGAAGTGGCGGAGAATGGTCAGCAGGGGCTGGAAAAAGCACTTGCCGGTGTTTACAACCTCATATTCACCGACATCAAAATGCCCGAGATGGACGGGTTGGAGTTCCTGACCGCCTATCATAATGGTGTTCAACAAGTGGGCGGCGAGGATGTGCCTGTGGTGATGATTTCCGGGCACGGCACGGTAGAGACGGCTGTAGAGGCTCTGAAAAACGGAGCATTTGACTTCATAGAGAAGCCGTTGGATCTCAATCGTCTGCTGCTGACCACCAAGCATGCGTTGGATCATAAGTCGTTGGTACAGGAGACCAAAGTGCTGCGCAAGAAAGTGGGCTCGAAAAACCAGATGATAGGCGAGAGTCCTGCCATTATGCACGTGCGCGCAATCATAGACAAGGTGGCACCTACTGAGGCGCGTGTACTCATCACGGGTTCCAATGGTACGGGTAAAGAAGTAGTGGCACATCTGATACACGAGAACAGTGCACGTGCCAATGGGCCTATGGTGGAGGTGAACTGTGCGGCTATACCGAGCGAACTGATTGAGAGTGAGTTGTTTGGGCACATGAAAGGCAGTTTCACAGGAGCGGTGAAAGACCGTGCAGGCAAGTTTGAGCAAGCCGATGGCGGCACATTGTTCTTGGACGAGATAGGCGATATGAGTCTCAGTGCCCAAACAAAGGTGTTGCGGGCATTGCAGGAGAACGAGATTACGCGCGTGGGTAGCGACAAGACCATCAAGGTGAATGTGCGTGTGATAGCCGCCACCAAG
>DLLA01000012.1:28282-31000 GCA_002479035.1 Bacteroidales bacterium UBA7574
GGGACACTTCCGCGAAGACTTGTTTCACCGCCTGAATGTGATACCGATTCATGTGCCTGACTTGGAAGAAAGGAAAGAGGACATACCACTATTGGTTAATCATTTCGCGCAGTTGATTTGCAATGAGCAGGGGTGGAAAGTGAAGAACTTTGCCGATGATGCCGTCATAGCGTTGCAACAGCACCATTGGCCGGGCAATATCCGCGAACTGCGCAATGTGGTGGAAAGGCTCATCATTCTGTCTGGAGACACGATAACCGCAGAGGACGTGGCGGCGTATGCGTAAATAGCACGTGTTTCTCCGTGAACTGAACATATTGAACTACAAGAATATCCGTGAGGCGAACCTGCGTTTCTCGGATAAACTGAATTGTTTTATCGGGCTCAACGGGCAGGGTAAGACAAATATCTTGGATGCTATCTACTACCTTAGTTTCACCAAATCGGCATACAATACCATTGATAGTCAGAATATCACGCACGGCGAGGACCTCGCTATGCTGCAAGGGGTGTATGCAATGCACAATGACAACGAGGAGGTGTCTGTCAGTTGCGGTATCAAACGGGGTGTGAAGAAGCAGTTCCGACGGGGGAAGAAGGACTACAAACGCCTGATAGACCATATCGGACTGATACCTTTGGTAATGGTGAGTCCGCAGGACAGCGAGTTGGTCAGTGAGGGTAGTGATGAGCGCAGGCGGTTTATGGACGGGGTGATTTCGCAGTACAATCGCCTGTATTTGGAGCATCTGACGCAGTACAATGCCTTGCTCAAACAGCGCAACGCCCTGCTCAAGCAGTATGAAGATACACCTGCAAGTGCAGTACCGACAGACCTTTTTGAGGTGATAGAAGTGCAATTGGCGGAGCATGCCACCTATATATATAAGGAGAGACAGCAGTTCATCGGGCAGTTTATACCGTATTTCCGGGAGGTGTATGCCACCATCTCGGGCGACAAGGAACAACCTGCGCTACGCTATGTGTCACAATTGCAGGAGCGCAACCTGATAGAAACCTTTGCACGCACACGGTCGCGCGACTTGATACTCGGATGGAGCAGCCAAGGTGTGCACAAGGACGAGTTGGAGATGTACCTCGGTGACTATCCTTTGAAGAGGGTAGGTAGTCAGGGACAACAAAAGACGTTCCTTTTGGCTATGAAATTGGGGCAGGCACTATACCTCGGACAGACGATGGACAATGGCAACCCGATACTATTGTTGGACGACATTTTCGACAAGTTGGACAGTGAGCGAGTGGAGCAAATCATCCGCTTGACGGCAGACAACCGCTTCGGGCAGATATTCATCACCGACACCGACCGCCAACACTTGACCTCTATCCTTCAGAACCAGAGCGTTTGGAGCCTTTCGGGAAACGATAATCATGGATCCAATGCGGCGATATTCCACGTAGAGAACGGACGAATATGAAAATCACCCTTCTTGTCGTGGGCAAGACCACCGATACCCATATCGAAACGCTGGTTAACGGCTATATCGGTCGTTTGACGCATTATGTGCCTTTCAATCTGCAAGTTATCCCTGAGTTGCGCAATACCAAATCTCTCACTTCCGGCCAACAGAAACAAGCCGAAGGAGAACTCATACTGCGTGCCGTTACCCCCGCTACCGACCTCATATTGCTCGACGAACATGGGCGCGAATACCGTTCCATAGAGTTTGCCGACTACTTGCAACGCAAGATGACAGCAGGTCGTGATGTCACTTTTGTGGTAGGCGGACCGTATGGCTTTTCGGAAGCGGTGTATGCCCGTGCCAACGGGAAGATTTCACTCAGCCGGATGACTTTCTCCCACCAGATGATCCGACTTATCTTCGTAGAGCAAATCTACCGTGCCATGACCATCTTGCGCGGAGAACCGTATCACCATGAATAATTAATGGTTAATAGTTAATAGTTAATAGTTAACGGTTAATGGTTAATAGTTAATGGTTAATGGTTAATGGTTAATAGTTAATAGTTCGCATGTAGAGATGATGTCGGTAAGGTATCGGCAAGGTATCGGCGATGTGCTAATTATGAATTATGAATTAAGAATTATGAATTATGAATTGCAAGTAATGACTGGCAAAAATGAGAATGAAGAATGAAGAATGAGGAATGAAGAATTAAGAATTATGAATTGCAAGTATTGACTGGCAAAATGAGAAGCCATTATCGCAAAGTCCACTATCGTGTAACCATCATCGCGAAAACACTATCGCGAAGCCATAATCGTGAAACCACCTATCGCAAAGCCCACCACGCATATTAATTATTAACTATTAATTATTACTTATATTAAGTACAAACCGTTTGTAGTACGATATAATCAATGTGGTGACAGGCAACGCGATGATCATACCCACAATGCCGAGCAGCGAACCCCATATCGAAAGACTGAGCAATATCATAGCAGGACTCATACCCATGGCATTGCCCATTATTTTGGGCGTAAGCAACAGGTCCTGAATACTTTGCACAACCACAAACACCGCCACGATACACAACAATACCACCCAAACGGGGCGACCTGTCTCTGCCGATTGTATCAGTCCCAGTATCAGACAAGGCGGAATACCGATGGTTTGCAAGTACGGCACCAAGTTCAGCACCCCTATTATCAGACCCATCGCAATCCCCATTGGCAATCCGATGATGGAAAAACCGATGGCAAACAATATCCCCACGATGCCTGCGATAGTGGCTTGT
>DLLA01000006.1:0-6733 GCA_002479035.1 Bacteroidales bacterium UBA7574
ACCAGAGCCACAGAATGCCGCAACATTCGTGCAGTCCCACTTTTTGGTAAAAGGAGTTGAGGGTTGAGAGTTTAGAGTTGAGTGCAGTGGATAGTTGAAAGTTGATAGAAGTGGAGAGAGTAGGGCAGTTGATAGTTGAAAGAAGTTGAGGGTTGAGAGTTGATGGTGGATAGTTGTTGTCTGTTGTTGGATAATGCATTAACGGTCGATTAATGGCAATTAACGGAGAATTTTAATGGGCTTTTAACGGACATTAATGGAGAACGATAATGATTGATTAACGGAGAACCTATTTCCCCTCTTAGAGAGGTTAGGGGGAGTCTTGGGGATGTAGGGAAAGTCTTTAGATATATGAGAAAAAACATAATGCTGATTGTAGTGTTGGGCTTGGCGCTCTATGGTGTCGTGGCAGGTCTTGGGCATTGGGCTTCTTCGGAGGACGATGCGCTTGGCTATAGCACCGAGCGTATGGTGGAGGCGGCATATCATGCCCCTGCCCGCACTGCTTATACACCTTCCGCTGCGGGCAATAGTGCCGTGGCGGTACCGATGTCTGCCTCACGGGGCACACTCTTCCACCATACGTATGTGCCTGCTGCCAACTACACTGTCTCCACGCCCATGCTCAGTGGAGGCTCGTATGCTGCACAGGGACTGCTGCTCACTTCGCAGCAGAGGCAACAGTCGTATGGCGGTTCGGGTTCTGCTACGGGCACATCGTCTTCCACCCGCACGGGAATGGGCAGCGGTTCCACCGGTGGCAGTTCGTATGCGATGGGCGGTTACGCATCTTCGGGTTCCGCATTAGGCGGTACCTATACATATTCCACCTCTGCAGGGGGAGGCATATCTGTGAATGGCAACATGACAAGCACTTTCTCGCCATCCGTCTATGCCTCCGCCCCTGCTCCTTATGCCTCGTTCAACAACGACTTCGGCACTTGGGGCAATGCCTATAATCCTCTTGACGGCGGTGTCTCTGCCATTGGAGACCAAGCACCTTTTGACGGCATTTTGGCAGGTGTTCAACGTCGTGCCCCTGGTAATATACAACAAACGTGGTATAATTGGTTGAAAAACTATGTGCAGGGAGATAGTGGTAATTGGTCTTACGAGGATGGCACGTACTATTTTACAGAAGAGCAGATTCGTGCTGCTTATGATGCATGGTTGGCTACGCAATCTGGCGGTATGGGAACTGCATATACATACGAACAATGGCGAGATTGGTTTATGGGGCAATCATCTTCTTACCAATATCGTTCTCCTGTAGGAGGTATCTTTCCCTTGCTGTTGATGGCGATGTTGTCAATGGTATATATTCGCTTAAAGCAAAAACGAAATCACGTAATGGCATGAAGCGTTGTCTGGGCTACATATTGTTTTCTTTCTTGGGCATAGGCTTTGCTTGGGCAGATGTGCCGCTCAATACATCATGCACCAATCCTGTGCCGGTGAACGCTGACTACTCGGACAGAATTCCTATGGCAGGTGACTACTGGTTCACGGCGTGGACGTATGACCTGCCTTTGGGAGGTTTCTTCGTCTCCGACGACCCTGCCAATACCACCAAACCTACTGCCGAGATAGATTTCACTTGCACGAAGGGGCAGTACGATGATCCCAAATTAGCAGAAGTTATCCGGTTGGCTCAGGAGAGTGGTGCACAGGTGCCTATCCCGTTCACTTTCGAGCGCACAGCCCGTGACGGCGTGGAGGGCTATGAACTCAAGGTGGGCAGTTCGTATCGCGATATGTTGGCAGCGTATGGCATCACAGACAATGTGCAGGCACTGATTTGTGTACATTTCCCCACATCAGGTTCTATCACCATGGCACCCGATTCTTCTTTCCGCGATTGCATGAAAGAAGCACATTATGTGCGTTTCGGGGACACCTTGCGGGTCTTGACCAACGACTCTGCCTCCGCCTATGTCCTGCCTTACACCGATTGGCAGAACGATAGCGTGCGTTTCATCTGGCGGGGAACACAGTCTCTGGATATCTATGTATCCGGCAAAAGTTGCGATTTCTATCCTGATATTTCTAATTTCGAGGTATGGGATAGATATACCATAGTGCCGGACGATACGCTCAAACTCACTATGGAAGACATCCGGCAAGCCATGAAGAGCGAGAACAGCAACGGCGGTATTTTCTTCTCCAAAATGCTGACACAGGGTGTCGGACGCCTCATTGTGGAGCAGGTGCCTCAAAAACCTGCAGAGGGTGGGGCAGTGCTGCTGCGCTATGATGTGCCGACGATGTTGCAGGCGAATGATACCAATGCACTTTTCTATATCCCCAAGACATGGGTGAAGGGTACCCGCTTTTTGGCAGCCACGCCCAACTTGTTCAGTATGTATGTGTCTTCGTCGGCTTTCTTCTCTCTGTCCGAAGCGGATGCCCATGTCATAGGCGAGTACCGCTATTCGCCTGTAGCAGCAGGGCATGAGTGGTGTTTCTCGGATGCAGAGATGGAGGCGTTGTGGCAATCTGCTACGAGTGACTATCTCTATATCCGCTTTGTCTGCAAGGCGGCTACATCGGTCACACCATCACTGTTTCAACCTTCGGATTGTATGAACAAGTCCTCGGTCATTATTTCGGGTAAACCGTTCCGAGTGGCAGCCAACAACTCCCTGGCAACATACCGCCTGCGTTATGCCGACTGGCAGAACTATGACATGCGGATAGCATGGAAAGGTACTGCGCCACTGCCTGTGTATATAGTGGATGACTGCGAATGTAACTTGTCGAGTGCAAACCCCAGTGTGTTGCGGTATGAATCCGTTCCTAAAAAGGATAGCATCACCATTGAGGCTGCCCGTATCAATGGGTGGAAAGAGCGTGCGGAAGCATTGGGTGGTTATCTCTACGTGCGTTTCTACAACCGCAATCGTGCCAATACTGTCACCTTTACCTTTGCCAAACCCGAGGAAGAAGAACCTGTTATCACCACGCAGGCTGCCACTATTGCACTACACTGTATGGATAATGGTGTCATCGTAGTGACGGTGTCACAAGAGCAGGAGTTGGTGCTTGTGGACGAACAGGGCAACACCATCGAGCAGTGGCACCAACAGGTAGGCGATGGGCATACGCTCACTTTGCCCTCCGCGGCACAATATATACTCAAAGGACAGAAAGAACAAATCATAGTATCAAATCAATAACCATAATATATTTCGATATGAGAAAGTACTTGTTATCAATAATGTTGGCATTCATAGGGTGCGGAATAGTATGGGGTGAAGTGAAATCAGTACAACTATACAAAAATGTTAATGGTAATGTTATTACAAATGCTGAACCATACATCTCTCAAACGGTAGGAGGTACAGATTATCGCCAACTAAATGAGATATGGGATGCAGGTGCCGGCGGAATTCGCCCTAATAAGAGTAACACTAATGATGTTGCATGGATTAAGTTTAAGAGTCCGGAATACACAATTATTAGTCTCTATTCATTTTTAGTTTCGGTTAATTATGGTAGTAATAGAGTATGGGGTTCCGTCTATGAAGACAACTACTACTATCAAATAAATGATTGGAATAAAAATGCACTTTATAATGGAATACAGGGGCATAAGGAAACTAATGTATCTTATGAGAAAACAGAGTTAAAGATAGCAACAAAGTCTGTTCGTGTAGGAGTCTTTAAATATAGTTATTATTACCATACACTGAATAATTTTGAATTCCGAGTTAAAATTCCGGAGGTTGTTGCTGGGCAGACGATGGCAACTACGGCTTTGGAAAGATTGACAAATGATGACTTGTCGAATAATATAACATCACGAAGTGGCTATGTGTATTTCCAAGTGAAAGACCCGATAGATACATCCAATCCGAGCAACTATTTCACCGCGGACTTTCCGAGCGGCGCAACAAAAACAGGTGATTCTTGGACTATTGGCACTACGGGGTGGACGTGCGAAGATAAAGGCAATTACTACTTGGTAGGCGTACCTGTCACATACAAGGCGGCAACCACCCCCACAAAAGGCAATTTTGAGGCGACTGTTCGATTGGACTCGCGAAATAGTATCAACACAAACTATGCGGAGCAGAAGATAACGATTGCTGTAGGCGTATTAGAAGAAAATCCCGTGGATTGGGGGTACAACGATTGGACGAATGATGGAAATGTAACTATCTTTAAGGGGGCGACGTATAGCCGTAGCAAATATCTAATCAATACGGATGGTCTGTGGCTGTCTATTCCTACATCTTCCAATCCTTCTGTCATTGCAGTGAATCAAGCGACAGGCGAATTGACAGCAAAAGAGGTAGGAACTACAACTCTTACATACACGCAACCTGCCACTACGAAATACAAAGAGAAAGTGCTGACACTACATGTGACAGTCACGAAGCAAACGCCGGTGTTTACCATTAATGCAGAAACCAAAGAAGGTGATGTGTACATCGTGTATGTAAACAAGGACTATCGCCCCCTTTGGGAAACAACCAATACAAATACAGATGACTACCCTGTGAAAGTGGCGGTGATAGACGGGAGTGGCAACGAGATAGATGATAGCCAATATATCACATTTGACGATTTGAATGCTACCGTCCTGGCAAACACGCAGACAATAAAGGTCCGGGTAACGCAACAGGAGGGGGACTCTGAGGGAGAAGACTGGTGGTTTAGCAAGACTGAGGAATACACCATTGAGATACGCCACAATCCTATCCATGTAGGTAATTTATGTGATGTTTCTCTCGTGGATTTATGGAAGAGCGATGGCTTTACATATAGTATGTCTCCTAATGTCCATATTGATGATGCGACTTCTTATATCGTTGTTGGTGGTACTGCCGGTAGCTCTACGGGAGGTTATGTGGTATTTCATTTTGAGGGAACACCTGATAAACTGACATTAGACAAGTATGCATCTAATTCAAGTTGGACTTGGAGCATTCAGCAAAGCAATACCCCAAACGATGAAGGTTTCCATGACTTAAACGCAGGGGATACCTTTGATGCAGATGCACGGTATCTGAAAATATCCATATCAGGAGACAAGGCTAATGGTGAAATCCGAAGTTTGTGTATCACGGAGAAAGTAGGCATTGACGCATCGCCGTCAGAAGTCTCCTTGGTTCCGGTGCAAGACGCAAGCGGCACTATCACCAATATCTCTATGGGGCAGTTCAGCGTCACACCTTACAACTTGGAGAAAGCCGTGATGACCATCACAGGAACGAATGCTGCCGATTTTGAGTTGGTGTGTGGCAGTCACCCTGTTTCGTCGACTATCACCTTGGATGCAGCTGATGGTTTGGGTGTGGACCGCAACCCGACGGTTTCCGTACACGTGCGCTACATCGGCGACCTGACCAGTGCCGTTGACAAGACGGCTACGGTGCATATTCATGATGAGGACGATGTTCATTCCGTGGATATAGTGCTGAAGGTAATAAAGCCTGTTGTCATGAATGAATATGGAGTGCCGAGTTCTATTTGTGCGGGTATGGCTACCACCACGGGCATTGAAACGGGTACTGAACATGCCACCAACAATACATATCCCTATCATCGTAAGACCTCTGTGGATTTGACAGGCGCATTCATCGGCGGTGCTGCCTATTTCGATGAGTTGTATATCTTTGGTGTGACCAAGGGTTATACAAAAGACGGCACATCAACAATGTCTGTGGGGCGATACTCCAAGACGCCATGTTATGTCTATGTCAAAACTGGCGATTGCTATACATTCAGCCGTTGTGTGGAGAATATGAATAGTGAAACGAAGAATATCGGCATCGGTATCACGGCTTCAGGGCAGAAATTGTACTTTACAGGTTGGTGCCCGTATGCTTCTACGGGACGTGTTTCGTCTGATAACGGAGTATTCCACATCACAGGAGGAGCCGGTGCCAAAGTGGATATCTATTTGGACGAGTGCTATATGTATGCTCGTAGCAAACTGATACGGGAGGACCAAGATGCCAATTATGCTCAAACGGACAATGTTGCCAGTACCAGTTTTGGTGATTACCCTACAGGTAGCGGTGGCGTATTTGTACTGCAAACATCTTCAACCAGTGCAGATAATCCGTTTCAACCGACTATTCACCTGAGACGAAACAATGTATTGCAGAGTACCACAGGGAGTTATGTTCAGGTGTCTGCTATGGGTGTGACCAAGAATGCTACGCAGTGTTCATCCCCTGTGCACATGTACACTACGAGTACAGACCAATACGAGACATTGACCATTGACGACAAGTGGCCTGATAATGCCACCACCTCTTCTACTACCAATACCAATGGTGCATTGCAGTTGCGTAAGACTACCAATGGTTCGCCATCCATTGATTTGGGCAATGAGCACTCGGTGGTAAATATCAATGGTGGACAAATCACATTGTCTAACTCTGTTCCGCAGTCGGCATCCTATTCCTCAACCATGGCTTTGTCTTGGCGCAAGTATTCACAGAGTGTCTTGGGTATCAATTTCACCATATATGGTGTGGGTAATGACCAAGCCTCGGGTGCGGTGAATTTTAACGATGGTACTATTTCTGCAGTTCCAATAGACAAGAATAGCACAGTGTGGAAGACATACCAGAGTTATTATTGGGATAACGTGTCGCTTAAATGTCCGCAGAATACCCATGTAAACGGTGGTTCTTACAATTGTAATATCTATGTTTGCAAGTCTTACGACGACAAAGGGGCTTCGCCTACCGACAAAAAGGGCACTGCGCTTTGCAAA
>DLLA01000006.1:6785-9594 GCA_002479035.1 Bacteroidales bacterium UBA7574
CGCTTTGCAAATGGGATGTCAAAACTACCGGCACAAATGAGAATGGTACGGCTATATATACTTTCCCAAATGATATTAGGTTGAGCGATGATGTGAGTTACAATTCTTTGGGAGAGTATTATACTCGAAACGGTTTTGAGTATGGTAGGAGTAGTATCACTGCCGATGAGGCAGGCAAGGTGAACCTGTTGCTGCCTTGTGGCTATGTGGGTAAGGAACCGCAAGAGGGTGTTACTATTGTCAGTTGGGCAATGTGTTTGCCTTCTTTGACGGGAAAAGCATTGGGTAAGGAATACCAATTAGGAGGGGATATCAATGTGGTCAGTGATAAGAAGAATGAGGTCTCCTACTTGTTATGGACAGAGGTGGATGAAAATATCCACAATGCAGTAAATGGATATAAGACACCGCCGTTTGTCAAGGGCAACGACCAATCTACTGGGACGGTCACGTTTAAAGATGAAGATAACTACAAATCTATCACCAACACCACATCGTATGTCATCAATCAGGAGTTGCGTATTATCAAACCCGCCGTGGCTGATGTTTGGATGACGTTCACTGCTCCGTTCAATGTACAGACAATGTACGTATTGGAGTCGTACCCTGAATCGGTTCTTCAACAGAAGTCGCGTAGTGAAGCACTGCAATTGCAGGCACAGGCTAATTTGGACTATAGTTTCTATCTGGTATCTGAGGTGAAGGTGTCGGAAGAACCTTCGCCAGCACCATATACTACGTTCTATAATAGTTGGCTGCAATATGAGTATGGTCAAGATACTACGGGAACAAATCCCGTTTATCCTGCCGAAAAGCGTACTGTAAAGGGGAAGGATGGTAATATGTATTATCCGCGTAGTGTCCCGAGTGATTATATTCAGAACTACCGCGGACAGCGAGAGTTGGTGGCTTACGACGGTGCCAACTGGGACAAACCCAATTTTTATCTCTACGAACCCATTGGCGACACATGGTCAATCGCAGCGGAAGACGAGACACCCGTTACCCAATGGAAATTTGTAGAGCCAGCCGAAGATGGCACATTGTTGCAGCAGGGACATACATACTCGATGCTGTTCCCGTATTGCACAGGCTGTTGGACGGAAGATGAAAAGACGCAGGGGCGAACGGTGTGGGACTATTGGTCAGGCAAACTGCTTGTCTTTGAAGGCGCAGGACCTGCTACTATCGCGGGTACCAATTATCATACTTCGTTGCTTAGCACCACTCCTTCTGCAAATGAGGTCGCTGTCATGGGGAATGCTACACTGGCAGCATTGACCACGAACAGCAGTTCTGTATGGACTTATGAACCCGTTGTAGGAGAAGAAGGTTTCGTACCTAACAATGATAATGTCACCATAAACCCGACAGAAGCATTCCTGATAGGTGATATACCTGCCACAGCAGGCAAAGTAGCACGCCGCATCAATATGCTGACAGGCAAGGTGGAGTACGAATATCGCACACCTACAGGGGTTCCTACCATCAATGGTACAAGCACCTTGTTCATTACCCGCACAGACAATGGCATCCGCATAGAGACCAATACCCCGCAACTTGTACGTATTTATGCTGCGAGTGGCACTCTGGTCTTCGACGGGCATGTAGATACCTCGGTAGATGTCGCTCTCCTCTCCACAGGTATCTATGTCATTCGCGGTGAGCACGAAGTGCAGAAAGTGATGGTAAATAGGTAGTTGGGCATAAGGCATCTATAAAATTGGGCGTCTGATGTATCTCGGACGCCCAATTTGTTTACACCTTAAAGTACGTTTTTCAGCAAAGACATCGCATAAAGCGGTAAATCTATCACCACATCTCCGCGCTGATAGGGACTGAGTGAAGTGCGGACAGCAGTCTCTGTATGATAGCGTGAGACAAACATTTTCAACGACTTAGCCCGAAGATTGCGCTCTGCTTTGGCTTCTATCGGAACAATCTTTCCCGCCATTTGTACCACGAAATCCACCTCCGCAATGCCCGTTTCCGGTGCCCAATAGTATACGGGTACGTCGGGTAACAACTGCAATTCCTGCAACACGAACTGCTCTGTCAAAGCCCCTTTATATTGCATAAAGTACTGATTACCGGACAACATTGTTGCCTCGTCCAAATGCGTCATGGCTCCCAGTAATCCGATGTCGAGCATATACAATTTGAATGCTTCAGGCTCCTCAAATCCTGCCAAAGGCATCTCACCCGCTGTAACCCGTGTCACCTTGTGAATAACACCCGCATTGAGCAACCACTCAATAGACGTCTCGAAATCTTTGGCACGCGCACTGCCACGTATTGCCGAATAAACAAAACGCCTGTTCTCTTTGGCAAGTTGCACGGGAATGGCATTCCACAAGATACTCATGCGCTTCACAATCTCTTTGGGCGGGTGCTTGCTGAAGTCATTGGCGTACGACTTGAGCAACTGCGATTGTATTGTCCTGACACTCTGGTAATCTTTCTGTTCTGCAAAAGTCTTGACTGCCTCGGGCATACCGCCAACGTAGTAATACTGCCGCAAGAGGTGCGTGAATTGTTGCTCAAAAGCGGTAATAGTCTGCCAGTCACGAGTATGCAACAACTCCACCAGACTTTCCTCGCCTATCGCCATCAAGAACTCTTCAAAGCCCAATGGATAGAGACGCAAGAACTCCACTTTTCCTACGGGAAACGAGTCATCGTAGTGGTCTATCAGCCCAAGCAACGAACCCGCCGCCACTACGTGGTACTGAGGGGCTTTCTCCTTGAAGTACTTGAGCGAAAGCAGCCCGCGGCGGGCAAACTGAATCTCGTCGAAGAAAATAAGCGT
>DLLA01000082.1:0-5002 GCA_002479035.1 Bacteroidales bacterium UBA7574
CGGTCTTGAAAACCGTTGACCTGCAAGGGTTCGGGGGTTCGAATCCCTCTCTTTCCGCAAAAGAAACGACTTGACAGATAATTGTTGGGTCGTTTTGTTTATATACACCCGCATTACTATGTTCTGTACTCAATGAGAGGGCGCAGTGGTGGAAAGAGAGAGTGGGGGGATGGTTCCCCAATGGTCAACAATGTAGTCCATAATACTGAATACTTCGTCTTTGGTTTCGGCGCGGAGGAGGGCGATGCGCGTTTGCTTGAAATCATAGAGCCCTTTGAAAACGGGTGAGGCAGCAAAGTGGCGCCGGCTGTGGACGATGCCTTTGCGCTCGTCGCCTATCCAGTCGATACTGCGGAGGACGTGCTCTTTGAGTATGTCCACACACCATTGCATCGGTCGTGGCGGCAGTAGTTCGCCTGTGGTGAGGTAGTGCTGCATATCGTCGAATATCCACGGGCAGCCGAAGGTAGCCCGTCCGACCATGATGGCATCCACGCCATAGCGTTCGAAGCACTCGCGGGCACGCTGGGGAGTGGTGACATCGCCATTGCCGATGACAGGGATGTGCATACGGGGATTGCTCTTGACGGCTCCGATATAGGACCAGTCGGCATTGCCGCTGTACATCTGGCAGCGCGTGCGTCCGTGTATGGCAAGTTCGGCGATGCCGCAGTCCTGCAAGGCTTCGGCAAGGTCCACGATAATGCGGCTGTCGTGGTCCCATCCGAGACGGGTCTTGACGGTGACGGGCGTGTGTACGGCATCGACTACGGCACGGGTGATGGAGAGCATCTTGGGAATGTCACGCAGCAGCCCTGCCCCCGCCCCTTTGCCCGCCACTTTCTTGACAGGGCAGCCGAAATTGATGTCGATGAAATCAGGGTGCGCCTGCTCCACGATACGTGCGGCATCCGCCATAGGTTCGGGTTCGCGCCCGTAGATTTGTATGGCTACGGGGCGTTCGTTGTCGGATATTTGCAGTTTGCGCATGGTGGATGCCACGTCACGTACGAGTGCATCGGCATTGACGAACTCGGTATAGACGCGTGCGGCTCCGAACCGCTTGCAGAGCAAGCGGAAGGCAGGGTCGGTGACGTCCTCCATGGGAGCGAGGTAGAGCGGGTGGAGCATAGGGGCTACTTCTTGATGTCGGGGTAGGCGATACGGTGGTGGTTCATGGCAAGGATTTTCTCCTTGAAGACGGCACGTATGTCTTCCAAGTCCTTGAATGACAGCGGCGTATCGGAGAACTGCCCTGCGCTGACCTGCAAGTCAATCATATTGTCCACCATGTCGGAGACGGATTTCTCGGAGAACTCGGTGAGACTGCGCGAGCGTGCCTCGACAGCATCCGCCATCATGAGGATAGCCGCCTCTTTGGTAGTGGGTTTGGGTCCGGGATAGGTGTAGTCGGCGATGTTGACTTCGGGCACGGGTTTGCCCTCGGCTTTGGCTGCATTTGCCTGATTGACAGCGGTATTGTAGAAATAACGCACGACGGATGTGCCGTGGTGTGAGCGAATGAAATGCACGATGACTTCGGGAAGGTGGTGGCGACGTGCGATGCGTTCGCCGTCGGTGACGTGGGCAATGATGACACGTGCCGCCTCTTTGGTAGGCATAGAGAGAAGCGGATTGCAGCCGGGAACCTGGTTTTCCGTGAAATACTCGGGGTTAGCCATCTTGCCGATGTCGTGGTAGAGTGCGCCGGTACGCACAAGCAGTACCTTGGCTCCGATACGTTTGGCGGCTTCTGTGGCGAGATTGCTGACCTGCAGCGAGTGCTGGAACGTGCCCGAGGCTTTCTCTGCGAACTCGTGCATGAGGTCGGAATTGACGTTGGTGAGTTCGACAAGCGTGATACTGCTGACCAAGCCGAAGGTGCGCTCAAAGAGATAGACAACGCCGTAGGCGCAGATGACAAAGATGGCGTTGATGAGGAAATAGATATAATAGTGGTAGTCAATATCGTGCATATCGCCCGACAGAATCATCACAATGGCGGTGTAAACCACTGAATAGGTGAGGAATACCCACAGAGCCGTGTGTGCGAGTTGGGCACGCTGCGTCATGTCGCGCAGGCTGGCTACCGCCACCATACCCGCTGACACCTGCAAGATGATGAACATATAGGGTGCAGGAACCGCCATGGAGACGATGAAGACGGTGATGAGGTTGAGGCAGACGGCAGTGCGGGAGTCGTAGAAGACGCGTGCGATGACAGGTCCCCACGCAAAAGGTATGAGATAGACCCACCCCACGGGCGCGTAGCGCAAGACGAGAAATGCCCCTGCGATGATGATAGCCATGAGGAGGGTGAAGAAAAGCATATTGTTGAGGTCGTCCAAGAGTTTGCGGCGGAAGATGTACAAGTAGAGAACAAAGATACCTAACATTATGATTATCAGCAGTCCGCACCCGATAGTGGACACGACAGACTGCGTGCGGGAGACGTCTTTCTCCTCCAATGCGCGGCGGAGCGATTCGAGAATCTGGTAGTCTTCGGAGGAGACAATCTCGCCGGTGTCAATGATTTTCTCGCCTGCCTGCACCATGCCCTGTGTGAGGGAGACCGAGGACAAGAGGCTGTTGCGCAGGTTGTCGGAGGTGACGGTGTCGTACACGAGGTTGGGTTGCAACTCCTGCATCGTGAGTTGGAAAGCCGTTTTGGGCGTGTAGATGTCGGCAATGGGTACGGCGGTTGCCACGCGGTTGTTGAGCACTGACACGCGGCTGCAGCCCGATGTACGGATACGCTCCATCTCCTCCAAGGAGACGATGTAGATGTCCTTTTGTTCGGCATTCGGGACGAAAGTGTAGCAGGGAGTATAATCGCTCAATGCTTCAGCCTGCTCGGCGGCAATCTGTTCGTTGGTCTTGTAGATGGGGAAGTCGAACTCTGCTGTCATCAGCCCATAGCCCCATGGTTGACCGACCTCGAAATGGTACTTGAAAGGCGTGCTGTACTTGGGAAACAGGTACAGGGTGATGGCTGCCAAAGCCAATAAAGAAAGCACTTGGCACGTGATACGCACGGTGCGGCTCATCTGGATTTTCATACACGTTTATGTTGAAAAAAGGTTTGTATCAATTCACGACATTCGTCTTCCAACACGCCCGTAACCACCTGACACTTAGCATGTAAGGCACGTGGTGCGAAGAGTGCAAAGCCGCGTTTGGGGTCGGGTGCGCCATAGACGACACGCGCTACCTGCGCCCAACCGATTGCCCCCGCACACATCACGCAGGGTTCGACGGTGACATACAAGGTACACTGCGGGAGGTACTTGCCGCCCAATGTCTGTGCGGCGGCGGTGATTGCCTGCATCTCGGCGTGCGCGGTAACGTCCTGCAGCGTCTCGGTGAGGTTGTGTCCGCGTCCTACTATTTGATTGCCGGCAACAATGACGCAACCGACAGGCACCTCGCCTGCGCGGAGGGCTTGCCGTGCCTCGTCAAGGGCAAGGCGCATATAGCGGATATCGTCGGTTTCAACGGGTTGCATAGTCGTTTTGGGCTTGGATAAACAGGGGCAGTTGTTCGGGGTGGTGCTCGAAATGGTTGCCGATGACCACGATGTCCGCCCCTGCCCGGTAGGCGTCTGTCATCTGCCTTGTGGTACAAATTCCCCCACCCACAAGGAGCGGAACGCTTGTCTGTTCGCGCACGGCACGGATAATACCTCTGGAAACAGGCGTCTTGGCTCCGCTGCCAGCCTCTAAATATATAAGGTCTTTGCCCAATAACTCGGCGGCAATGGCAGTATGCACTATGGCGGAAATATCGGTTTGCGGCAAAGGAGTGCTGTGTGTGGTGCGCTGGGTGCTGCTGAAGTGTCCGCCATCGATGAGTATGTAGCCCATCGGGATGGACTCGATGCCCGATGCGCGAATGGCATATGCCGCCCGGATATGCGGTTCGATAAGCACATCGGGTGTGCGTGCCGTGAGCAACGACAGGAAAAGGAGAGCGTCTGCCGCGGGGGTGAACTGCGCCACGTTGCCAGGGAAAAGCACCACGGGGCGCGTGGTGTGAGCGCGAATGAGCCCGATGAAATCGGCGAAATCTGCACATTCTGCGCGGGTGCTACCTCCTACCAACACCAAGTCCACGCCGTTGAGATGCGGGAGAAGTGCCTTGCCTGCCGCAGGCTTCTCGGGGTCGAGAAGGACAGCCAAGAGGGGGTGCCCCGCAAGGTGCTGCGATTGGATATAGGACAGGACGCTCATCGTTGTCTTAGGGCTGCTGCCACGTGAAGGACTCCATCAGGCGGCGCACATCAGCACGCATGTAGTCATAGACAGGCGCGAGGGAATCCTGATTGGGAATGGTGTTGCAATAGACGGCACCCCTGAAGAAATGCCGCACAGAATCCGTCAGATAGAACTGAATAGGCGTTGCGGTGTTGCCGTTGAGTTCGTAGTACACACCCCAGACGCGCGCATCGGGGTTCTCGAATCCCTGTTCGGGAATAGAGGTGGCTATGGTGGCATGTTTGTAGAGGAACTCCTGCGCGTCCCGCGAGAGTGCGCGGAGATTGCCGTGAACGGGCTTGTAACTGCAATGGATAGTGGTGTTGAGCCTCGGGTAGTCGATGTCTATCCAATAGGCATCGCCCTTGTGGCTGTGCGGGCGCACCGTGGCATTGTCTGAGAGAGAAAAGGCATACGGGTACCCCTGCGGGGCATACTGCGTGTATGCCGTGTCGGGAATGGCGATACGGAAATAGCCGTAGGGCTTGGGGACCGCACGCTGCCCGCACCCGATAAGCAGTGGGAAAATGGCTATGAGGATGATTTTCTTCATTGCAAATGACAATTGCCGACAAAGGTACAAAAAAACATATAATTGTGCAACTTATTCGTTTTCATAACCATGGCAACCGCACCGAAAGTTGGCATTTTTTATGTATTGCACGGTAGTATTATTGTACTTTGCGTTATTAATAGCATCGCCGGGGACGCGGACGCCCTGCGGGGTCCCTGCAAGTCCGTGGACGTAG
>DLLA01000082.1:5091-8382 GCA_002479035.1 Bacteroidales bacterium UBA7574
TGCGCATTGCGCACTGAGTGCCTGCGGGGTCCCCGTAAGCCCGTGGGCGAAATGGGGTGCTCCTAGCGACAGCGAAGCCCCTGTGGGCTAAGTAGAACTCCTTATCGTCTCGCGTCGTTAAGTACGAATAACATTTTGTCTGAAAAATAGTATAACGCTACACTTGTTCATCCAAAATCATACTAATTATGCTGTTATTTTGATGCGCTTGCCGTAAACTGACGTTATATGAGCAAACAAAAAGGGACTACCCGATACGGCAGCCCCTAATTGTTATTGAGCCCCTCCTTTGGAGGTGAAGGAAATACCGCCTTATTGCGGAGTTCTACTTAATTTCCACTCCTGTCAAAGTAAATGTCTTCCCACTCCGCAAGATATACACTTGCCCGTCACGGAATACCTTTTGTGCGGCGTGGGAGGTGGATGTCTCTGCCTGCACTTGCTCTGTGTTGGTGGTATTCATACATTGAATGTACTTAAACGACCCGAACACAGCATCCATCTGGTAGTCACGCAGATTGTCGCAGGGTACATACAGGTTCACATTGTAGTTTGCAAACGAGGTGTTGTCTGCTACAGGCGGTTCGGTCGGGTAAGCGAAGATGTCGTACAACTTACGGCAACCTGCAAAGGCATTGGCTCCGATAGAGGTCAGCGTATTGGGCAAATCTATCTTGCCTACTTTCACAAATCCATTGAACGCATTATTGCCAATATGCGTAATGCCCGGCTCCAATGCAACCGCGTCCGTGGTATCGCGGAACAAGAGCCACGGCATATCGTTCCCGTTGTAGTCGTACATCGCCCCCGTACCCGAGATAGTGAGCGTATGCCCCGCATATTTCCAATAGAGGTCGTACCCGCATTGTCCCGAGAATGTCTGTGCAAACTCTGCCGTAAAGGTTGTGTCGCACGTCAGCACAAAAGTGCGCGGGTTGTCGATATCGCCGTCCGCCCACCGGATGAAATGATAACCCACATTCGGATAGGCAGTAAGCGACACTTGGTCCAGGTACTCCGCCTGATAGGGCGCATACACGGAGCCCTGTATGCTGTTTGCCGCTTGTGCCGTAATGGTGTACGTATTCTTCTCAAATACAGCAGTGTAGGTCTTATCCTCTGTCACCTGCACCGTCCTTGGGTTGTCGGTGTTCCAATCCGTCCAACGGACAAAATGGTAGCCGTAGTCGGCTGTGGCAGTAAGGGTTACGTTGTTCAGATAATCCGTTGTCATTCCGCCACTCACACTGCCACGTTCTGCATCGCTGACATCAGCGGAGATGGTGTATCGGTTGGGGGCAAAATAAGCGGTATAGGTAATGTCTTTTGTCACTTTCACTGTACGTGGGTTGTCGGCATTGCCGTCATTCCAACGCACAAAATGACGGTGTTCATTTTCGGGGACGGCTGAGATTTGCACTTTCTGTTTTTCTTTACACACGATGACATTGGCATTCTCACAGCCTTCTTTATATAGTGTAAGATTTACATAATGATCCACTGACGATGATAAATCTAAAGAAGAGCAAACGGGGCGAACTGCAAGACCCCAATCATACTGTATCCCATTTCCATAATGTACAATCACATAGACAGAGGAGTAATGATCAAAAAATAAGATCCATTGCCTATTGGGGACGGCGGATGATGAAGATTGGTAATAACCATGGGAACCGACATCCCAGAGATTACTACCTCTATAACCTGTAGCAGGAAAAAACACAACATTACCATTTGTCTTACTTGACGCTTTATAACCTTTGATGCCGTTTTGGGTGGTCCATGTCCACGTGCAGTTCTCTAATAACTCATTCCACTCTGCAACAGTGGGCATACGCCATGCACCACCCCAGTTCACGTGGGCAGCATCGTCTTCAGGCTCCAAGACAGTCTTATTGTCGGTAAAGCCGTTGTTGCCATATCTTGCTTCGCTGCAGTACTTGGTGAGTTTGTCTTCTGCACCATTGGCATACTTGTAGGTCGTCCACGAGTAGTTGTCTTTTGAGGTGGTTTCGCCCCAAGCATAGTGGCTGCCATACTCTTCGGGCGTGGTGGCACCTATGTTGCATGATGCCCATTTCAGCCCGCTCGGCAAACCAAGGTCAACGGCTTGCACATCAGCAGGCGCGGGTGCATAGCCTCCCTTGTAACCATTCTTGCTACAATCATCATAGACATTGTAGTTCCATACATCATCTGCCCACACCGATGCTCCGACTAGTATGGCAAGGATTAATGAAATAAGTTTTGTTCTCATATCTTAGAATAATTTATTTTTTGTTTTTTATGAGGCACAAATCTGTGTGATTAGATATATCACTACGCAGTTTACTACAATTGGGCATTCCATATAAGCCCACTATGTATAGAATAAAAGGAATACCTATAATAGCCAATAAGCCGCAATAATTACTTATTGGAAAAGAAACCCATACTTTGTAACCAAACAAAATGCACCATCCTAAAACAATGATTCTAGCCATCAAAAGTGCCACTATTGATGTTGATATATTGCAACCTTCAATTCGACTACATGGCTTATCTAACTTTTGTTTATCCGCGAAAACGCTATATACTTTTTCTTCTTCCTGACAAACCTTTTGCTCATAGTGTGTCAAAAGGATATTCCAATGCTGCCACCAATAGATATATCCCTTAACGGATAAAAAGTTTGCAACACTCGTCAAGTAACCAATACCTAAAATTACCCAACTTAGTACATAGGTTTCCTGTGTGTTTGTCGAGTTTTCCTTCATAATGAAGTAGTACCCTGCAAATAATGCACCGATAACCACATAGAAATAACTTGACCATCGTGTAAACTGCTCGTAATGAAAGTTGCGAGCCCGAATAATGGTCTGATACTGTTGTCTTTGTTGTTCAGTCATACAAATTAGTTTTTACTTTGCTATGGGCACTCGCGTAAATAATAGTTTTTTCAGGTATCTGTCCACAATACCTGTTGGGTATATACACATCACATATAGGCACACAAAAAACGCGGACTTCTGTTAGTAAATCCGTGTTTTGAGGTCCTGAGAAAACCTATCCAATCGAAGAAACTTGCAGAAACCCACGCGTGCATATCGTCATGCGCATACCTATACAAGTACACGCAAGTGTGGATACACCCATGAGCATCTACTAATGTCTTGCTATCGAATCGGATGTGAAATTTCTCAGGTTTCAAAACATCGAATTGCAAGCGTTAGTAAACGCCGTCGCGTTCAGCATACTTCTGTTGGGAACCACGAAGCAGCCAAACGCTTTTATGTCCACAAAGCCCACCCA
>DLLA01000082.1:8485-8668 GCA_002479035.1 Bacteroidales bacterium UBA7574
TTATCGTCCGTCAGCGGGGACGCGCCTCGTATTTCATCTCCCAAGGCAAGGAGATTATCATCAATTCTGTTGCCTACTTGTCATCATAATGTCCATAGGCGGTTAGCACTATGACCACAATTTCAGACTCATAAACCCTATATACCAAACGATGTTTGGGCGTGATACGTCTGCTCCAATAGC
>DLLA01000169.1 GCA_002479035.1 Bacteroidales bacterium UBA7574
TCCCCGTCGGCACTGACGAGCACGATGAGCGCGTCTATGCTTCGGCACGCGAGCATTTCGACCTCTTCCGCAAGAACGGTTGGCTGGTGCAGGACCCCGAGGAGTACTACTATGTATATGCGCAGACCATGAACGGCCGCACCCAATACGGACTCGTGCTCGGCGCATGGGTGGAGGATTATATGGAAGGCCGCATCAAGAAGCACGAACTCACCCGCCGCGACAAGGAGGAGGACCGTATGAAACACGTGCGCGTGAACAACGCCAACATCGAGCCTGTCTTCTTCGCATACCCCCATCGCGACGACCTTGACGCCATCATCGCGTCGGTTACTGCCGAGACACCCGAGTACGACTTTGTCTCCGACCTCGACGGTTTCGGGCACAAGTTCTGGGTTATCAAAGACCCCGCTACCATACGCCGCATCACCGAGATTATGGCTGAGATACCTGCTATGTATATCGCTGATGGTCACCACCGTAGCGCAGCCGCTGCACTCGTGGGCAACGAGAAGAAACTGCAGAACCCGCACCACACCGGCAACGAGGAGTACAACTATTTCCTTGCCGTCTGCTTCCCTGAGAACCAACTCTTCGTCATGGACTACAACCGCGTAGTGCGCGACCTCAACGGCATGACGCCCGAGCAGTTCCTCAAAGCGCTTGAGGAGGATTTCATCGTTGAGGACAAGGGCACCGAGGAGTATCGCCCCGAGGCACTGCACATCTTCTCGCTCTATCTCGAAGGACATTGGTACAAACTCACCACCCGCGAGGGTCGCTACAACGACCAAGACCCCATCGGCGTGCTGGATGTATCCATCTCGTCACGTCTTATCCTCGACAAACTACTGGGTATCAAAGACTTGCGTTCCGACAAACGTATCGACTTCGTAGGTGGCATCCGCGGTCTGGGCGAACTCAAACGCCGTGTGGATTCGGGCGAGATGAAGATGGCTTTGGCACTCTATCCCGTCACCATGCAGCAAATCATCAACATCGCCGACACGGGCAACATCATGCCTCCTAAGGCGACTTGGTTTGAACCCAAACTTCGTTCGGGACTGGTCATCCACGAACTGGTGTAACCCATGGCAACTCCCACTTGGTGCGCCCTAAAAGCGCATCAAGTGTAAACAAAGATAAAATCGTGTCAAACAGCAAGGGATGCGCAACCTATAAGCAACCCATAAGCAAGGTATAACCCACGCATCCCTTGCCGACACGGCACGAAGTGTTAAGAATTATTGGTACGAAACCGAGAAATTATTGGTACAAAAAAACAAGTATATCTATGAACAAAATTCAAATCGTCGTTGACGTAGTTTTGGTTGCCGCTGTTGTGGCGTTGTTTGCAATCATCTTCTCCAACAAACCTGCCAAGGGCACCGCGGAGCCTTCCGCAGTCATCGCGCAGAGCGAGGCACTGCCTATCGCCTACCTCAACGTGGACAGCCTGCTCACCAACTACACCTTCGCGCAGGATGCCAGCGAGCGACTCATGCAGAAGCAGGAGGACGCACGCCTCAAACTCAACACCAAGGCGCGTTCCTTGCAAAACGAGATGGCGGATTTCCAGCGCAAACTGGACAACAATGCCTTCCTCAGTCGCGAACGTGCAGAGAAAGAGCAGCAACGTCTCATCAAGAAGCAGCAGGACCTGCAGGACCTCGAGGCTAAACTTACCGAGGACATCATGCTTGAGAATCAGACACTTAACAAGCAACTCGCGGACACCCTCACCCTCTTCTTGCAGACCTACAATGCGGACGGTCGCTACCAAATCATTCTTAGCAACACTGCCAAGGACAATGTCCTCATGGCGGCTGACCAATACGACATCACTGACGAGGTAGTGGCCGGGCTCAACAAGCGGTATAAGAAGTAGAAGTTCTGTCTTCTCCTCCCTATGAAACGACGCTTGTTTTACCATCCGTACTGGAAGTACATCATCTTGGACGCTATTGCACTGCTTATCAGTGTGATAGTCGTCCTTTGGTGGTTCCCGCTATCCACGCAGGTGCCGTTTCAGAAGTATGACATCTTCGCCCTAATCTTTTCGGCGGTGTGGCTCATATCGGGCTACTTGTGTCACCGTTACATCCCCGTCAAGTACATGAAGATGGGCAAAGACATCCGTCGCCTCTTGGTGTCCGCTGTCTTCACTTTTGCCCTGATGTACGGCTACATGTGGCTACGGTCGGGCAAGAATTTCTCTATCTGGGTGCTGCTTACGATATGGCTTGTTATGATGGCTGTGTCGGTCTTCTGCTTGATTATCAAGCACGCCTACCGATACGCCTTGGACGCTGACGACACCCCTGTCGAAGCCCCTGAGCGCACGCCCCAACAGGTGCTCGCACCCCCTGTCTATCTGTCTGATACAGACCGTAACGCGCTGCGTGACAGCATGTTGGAGTATGCGCCGCAGGCTGCCATCACATTCCTTGAGCAGTACACGGACTTGTATAGTTCCAACACATTCACCCTGCGAACCTCGGAACTGTACAACGTACAGAAACTGCGAAACTACCGCTTCGACACCCTTATCAATTTCATGCCCCTCAACCAGATTCGGGGGGTGAACAAACTATTCGTCACGGTCAACGACAAACTGCCGGACGACGGACTGTGGGTATGTTGCTACGAGCCGCAGTCAACCACCAAACGCAATATCCTCAGGCGTTTCCCACCTGTCATCAACTGGCTCTATTACACAGCGTTCTTCCTCTACAAGCGTGTTCTGCCCAAACTCTTTATGACCTCGCGCCTGTACTTCGACATCACCGAAGGCAAAGACCGCGTACTCAGCAAGGCGGAGGTACTCGGGCGGCTCTGTTATTGCGGCTTTGACATCGTCGCGGAACGCAAGATAGCAGACCTTAATTATGTAGTCGCACGCCGTAAGTTCCGCCCTGAAATCACTGAGCGCCGACTATACGGTATCTTCGTGAAACTCAATCGGGTAGGGAAGGACGGCAAGATGTTCCGCGTCTATAAGTTCCGCACCATGCACCCCTATTCCGAGTTCTTGCAGTCCTATATCTACGAGCGGTACTCGCTGCAGGAGGGCGGCAAGTTCAACCACGACATACGCGTCACCACCCTTGGGCGTTTCATGCGCAAGTACTGGATTGACGAACTGCCTATGCTCATCAACCTTATCAAAGGCGACATGAAACTCGTAGGGGTACGCCCCATATCCAAACAGTATTTCTCGCTATACAGCCCCGAACTGCAAGAGAAGCGCACCCGCCACAAACCCGGTCTGTTGCCCCCGTTCTATGCCGATATGCCCAAGACGCTGGACGAGATACAGGCGTCCGAAATGCGCTATCTCACGATGTGCGAACAGCGCGGAACGTTCCTCACCGACTTCATTTACTTCTGGCGAATCTGCTACACCATCATCTTCAAACGTGCCCGTAGCCACTAACCAACGATTATGAGACGTATCAAATTGTATATCATACTATTATCCTGCTTTTGCCTAACCGCGAAAGCACAGAACATACCCGTACCGCTTACCTATTCGCAGATATACGGCTACCTCGACGAACTCATCACCGATGGTGTCATCACGGCGCAGACATCGGTGCGCCCGTACACGCGCAAGCAGGTGGCAAACATGTTGGTAGCGGCACAAAACGCCGACTCACTTCTCAACAAACGCCAGCGCGCCGACCTCGCTTTCTATCTCAACGAGTTTGCTTTGGAGCGTGATACCATGGTCAGCAACTTCGTACAATATACCGACCACTCCACGTTCTCCCTCTCGTTGGCGGACCCTCAGTTCTCCTATCGCACGCGCAACAACCTCTTCAGGATGCGTATCCGTCCCATTCTCGGTGCCGACATCATGGCGAGCAAAAAGGGTGCCATACTCCAACGATGGTGGGGTGCGGAACTGCAGATGGACATCGCACGACACGTCAGTGTGTGGGGGTCGCTGCGCGACAACTCATGGAGCGGTAATTGGCTCAGCAAGACCTATTATCCCTCCGAGGATGACCGAATGTATGGTGCGCGCATCCATTATGGGGCTTCGCAACAGATTCCCGCACTCAACAACATTCCCGGGGTGCAATACAAGGAAGCCGATTACGGAGGCGACTTCTCCGATTCCAAAGGCGGTATCAGTCTCTACTCGTGGTGGGGCAGTATCGGTCTGCAACGTGAGAACATACGTTGGGGCGAGACCTACCATGCTTCCAACATCTTGTCGGGACGCAATCCCGCAGTCCCTATGCTCACATTGCAACTCACGCCGTGTCCCTGGTTTCAGTTCGACTATTTCCATGCGTGGCTCGTGTCGAATGTGCTGGATTCTACCTATTATTATTTGGAGGACAATACGCAGGGCACGCAAACGCGGCACTATCGCCCTGCCAATAAGTTCATGGCGGCTAACATGTTCACTTTCACACCTATACGCCAACTCTCGTTCTCGTTTGGAAACTCCATCGTCTATGCCGAACGCAACGTGCAGGCAGCGTATCTCATACCCGTTGCATTCTACAAGTCGCTCGACCACTTGCTCACCAAAGGGCTTCGCACCGAGAACCAGAACTCACAGGCTTTCGCCTCCATATCCGTCCGCCCGGTGGAGCATCTGCATCTGTATAGTTCGTTCTTCTTGGACGAATTCAAGTTCTCTCGTTTGAAAAAATCCAATCCCGAGAACAACCCTGTTTCCTACTTGGTAGGCTTTAACTGGGGCGGATGGCCCTTGAAGGGCTTGAGTCTCAAAGCCGAGTTTATGCGCTCATACATAGCATGTTATACGCACTCCGTGACGGTTACCACATGGACTTCCAACGGATACAACATGGGACACTACATGGGGGATAACGCACAGTCTATCTACACCGAGTTATCCTACCGCCCCATCCGCAGCATGTTGTTGCGCTTGAGTTACACCAACGATATGAAATACAACTCCTACGCTTACCTTCGTGGTGGCGGAAAGGACGGCGGCATATCGCAAACCATTGCGCAGAAGCCGTTTGACAAATGTATTTACCGCAACGATGAAGTGCGTTTCGACGGCATATATGAGGTGCACCCCAACATGTACCTCACCCTCACCATGGGCTACAACCACGCCCGCGCCTTCGACAACATCAACAAGGATGCTATTATCAGTGAGGACCTCGGCGGCATAGACCCCACATCTCCCGACCCGCAATCCAACGCCGCATATTATCTGAACAAGTTCTGCCCCCTATACTTCCAAGGTCGCAACTTCACCACCTCCATCGCCTTCTCCTTTGGCTTCTGACATAACCTCTTAAATCTATTAGATATGAAACGACTCTTTATTTTTTGCCTATTAGCACTGGCTACAACATGTATGTTTGCAGAAGATGCAAACTTTGTTGATCTCGGACTGCCGAGTGGAGTACATTGGGCGGAACGAAATGAACAGGGACTATACACTTTTGAGCAAACAGCAGAGCAATTCACAGAACGAGAAATGCCTTCGCGGGATGACTTTACAGAACTCTTAACACTTTGCACGTGGACATGGAATGGTAGCGGCTATACGGTGATAGGACTTAATGGGGATAGTATTATATTCCCAATGGAGAAAGTTTACCAATGTGATACTACACTTTACGAGGGCGATACCCCAGAGTGTATATATTGGTCGGAAGAGGCTTATGATGAATATGGACGCGGGCTGCTTATCTCTGCTACAGAGAAAGGCATCGTCGGTTGCAGCAAATGTTTTATGCTCCCTGTTAGGAGAGTACTACATCCTAATCCTGTATTCCAACGTCCTGACTATGAGGCTATCCAGCATATAAAGCACAAAGGCTATCAACATCTTTTGGACCGTTTTCAAGCAATAGATACCACTCTTACCATTTCTGAATTGCAAGCCATCTATTATGGGTCTGTCTTCTATGGCTACTCTTCGGGTCGCTATGATGAAAAGCAATTCACTGCTTTGTGGCAGGCAGAGGATTACCAAGCCTGTGCGAATATGTTGGATGACTATCTGGCTACTTCACCGGTTGATTTGCGAGCCGTTCTGTACCGTGCCATATTGGCAGGGAAGAGTGGGGAGACAACTATACAAAAACAATGCTGGACAAAATGGAATATGTTAGTAGGTGCTATACTTGTCACGGGAGATGGGGCAACCGACACCACTGCTATTCATGTAGTAACGATAGCCGATGAATACACATTGATGCGCAGTGCCTTATTCTATGAAGTAGGCAACCAAGCCCTGACGGCTACGTTGTGTGACAAATTCGATGTGATTACCTCCAGCGGTCGTCATAAACCTTTCTTTTTTGATGTACAACTGATTTTGGCTCTTGAGGAGCGTATGTTCTCAATAAAAAAGAAACCTTTTCGTTTTCACTACAACCCCGCATTGTCTGTTTCACATTAGCCCATGGCACCGGTAACGGGGATAACCTGACCGGAGACGTATGAGGATAGGTCGCTGGCGAGGAAGAGTGCCACAGAGGCTACTTCGTCCACCGTACCGCCTCGGCGCATGGGTATCATCTTCACCATCTCCTCACGGGCGGACTCGGGCAAGGCTTGGGTCATATCGGTGATAATATAGCCGGGGGCGATGGCATTGGCACGGATATTGCGTGACCCGAGTTCCTTGGCGAGTGACTTGATGAATCCGATAATACCCGCTTTGCTGGCGGCATAGTTGGCTTGCCCTGCGTTGCCTGCAATGCCCACGATAGACGACATGGCGATAATACTCCCGCTGCGTTGGCGCATCATCTGCGTAGCCGCCGCGTGGCTGTAGTTGAAGACCGATTTGAGGTTTGTATTGAGGACGGCATCCCATTGTTGCTCGGTCATGCGCAATAAGAGTGTGTCGCGTGTAATGCCTGCGTTGCAGACTAATATATCCAACTTTCCGAAGTCAGAAACCACTTGATTGACAATGGTATGCGCCATATCAAAGTTGGACGCATCACCCGCATAGAAAGCACTATGTACACCAATGGCCTGCAACTCTGTGAGCAACGATTCTGCTGCCTCGTCGCGACGGAAGTCTGTGAAAGCAATATCACACCCCTGACGGGCAAACATCAACGCTATAGCGCGTCCTATTCCGCGTGAAGCCCCCGTGATAAGGGCAGATTTTCCTTGCAGCAACATATTATGTACGATTTACGAATTTACGATGTACAATTTCTGAATTATAATATACGATTTATTTGGGATATTGCTGGCATTGTACTACTTTGCCCGTTAAGCCCTCATTCCCTCCAAAAAAACGCAATCCCAAACACCGTTTAGCCTGCAAAGTTACGAAAAATATCTTACTTTCGCAAACTCCGCATACTTCGTGCCACCAAAATAATCAGGACAACCGCATCAAAATTGCATATCATTCCGGGGACGCGGACGCCCTACGGGGTCCCCGCAAGTCCGTGG
>DLLA01000042.1 GCA_002479035.1 Bacteroidales bacterium UBA7574
CTCACTCCCGCTTTGTATGCCGTTATTCACCGCATACCTGTGCTGCGCTGGTGCGTATTGGGAGAGAAATGAGGTTATTAACGAAACAGATTTTCGTGGCTAATTCGTGGAGAATTATATGTTTATCAATGCTTTAATGGACATTAGTGGATGACAAATGTCTCTTGAACGGAGCAACTATGGAAACAAAAACGAAATCCAACATTGTCCGTGGAGCAAACATCATTCTTCGCCCATGGCTCGACACCGATGCTGAAACCTTATACCGCTTGGCCTCCGATCCCGATGTGGGGACGCGTGCCGGTTGGGCTCCGCACCGGTCGGTGGAAGAGAGCCTGTCAGTTATCCGCAATGTGTTCCGCAACGACACTACATGGGCTATTGTCCTGCCGGACAGCGACGGTACGCCTGTGGGTGCCATTGGCTACGGACCGTCCTGCGATTGCAACCTGCCTGCTTTGCCTGACGAACCCATGGTGGGCTATTGGGTAGGCAGCCCTTTTGGAACAGGGGTATCTGTACCGAGGCGTTGCGAACAATGATAGCGCAGATACGTGAGCAGAACGCCCGCTGTCTTGCTATTCGTGCAGCGGGACATATAGAGAACCACCTCCCCTTGCAGGAACAGCACCTTATCCCCTCGCTTATCAGCGGGCATTATGTGGATAACCCTGCTTCAGGTCGTGTAATGGAGAAATGCGGCTTTGTGCCTACAGGCGACATCTGCTACGATCCCGCCCTGTATGGCGACCCCGCCCGCCCCATTCGTGTCCTCCGTCTCCGACTCTAATGCCCGATTTATTGGTCTGTCACTTTCAATCGTTCACAAGCCCAATCAGACAAGGAATGTCTCTACGCCACGCCGCAAGGGTACTTAGTCACTATCAGACGATCCAATGCCTTTGCAACCGACGAAGCCATCTTCTTCTATCACAAGGAGAAAGAGACTCTCCCTACGCAGATATTCTCCGAATAGGGAGGAGCCTGTAATAGTCCAGTATGGCTTTTAGAACAGAACTTTCTTGCCATTTATGATGTACACACCATGGATGGTGGAAACATCAGTAGTTCCTACATATTGACCATCAATGGTATAGACAGAAACAGGTTGGTTGGTCAATGCAGATTGGTCAATTACGACCTCATCCACCGGTGTGGTCTGTTGTGTGCCAGTGCCCGTGGTTGCTTTGGCCTTGAGGGTGTAGCCGTTGGTGATGATGGTGCCGTTGTTGGCCAATTTGTTGACATACGCATTGGCAGTCAGCACCCACACAGCACCTTCATTGACGGTTACGTTTGCCGAGGAAGCGTTGTTGTCGGTGTCCACAGCCCCATTCCACGTTACGTTATCGCCCACAGTGACGGTAGCATTGCTATACGAGTCGACATCCACGTTGCCAGTGTACGACCATGCGTCTTGAGTGGTCAGTAGCACCAGATTGCCCGTGCCGCCGTAGGTACTCCATTGGGTGTTGTAGTCCACATACAGGAGCATATTACTTGCCACGCTGAGTGTAACATCGGTCAGGGTGAGTGTGCCTGTGTTCAGCGTCGGCACCTCGCATAATGGTGCGTTGGCATTGGTGACGGTGAGGGAATATCCGGACACCGTGATGGCAACATTTGCGCAAATCGGAAAAAAGCAGTAACTTTGCGCCTGAATTGTAAGCAACCGAAGGTTTGATATGTACCAACGGAAGCGTTCCTGATTGCAAGCGGGAGAACGGCTGTAGGTGTCTGAAGATTCACAGGATAAAGAAATAAACTATAGCCGAATGAAAAGGTTAACTGCGACTATTTTGTCGATGTCCGTACTGACCGTGATGGCAGGTGCGGCGATTGCTCCGGCATTGGATATTATCGGGGCGCATTTCTCTCAAGCGGGTGTTAATGAGATGACTATCAAACTGATAGTTTCTTTGCCTGCGTTGTTCATCATTCTAACCAATCTGTTTTTCCACTCTATCAGTCAGCGGCTGACCACGCGAACAATCGCCTTGATTGGTCTCACGGTGTATGTCCTGTCGGGCGCAGGGTGCTATTTTGCGTCTGACATCGTATGGCTCTTGTGCCTGCGTGCATTGCTGGGTGTGAGTGTCGGGCTGCTGATGCCGCTGTCCACAGGGTTGTTGGCGTACTATTTTGCGCCGGAAGAACAGGCAGGGCTAATGGGATTGTCTGCCGCCATGAACCAGTTGGGAGGCGTAGTGGCCACCGCCATTGCAGGCGTGTTGGCAGCATCGTGCGGGTGGAAGTATGCGTTCTTGGTCTATCTGATGGGCATACCCGCTATGGCATTGGTGGTCGCTTTTCTGCCTGCCGAGCGGATTGGGGACAAGAGCAAACGGGGAAAAACGTTTTCGCTCAAGAGTCTGCTGAAGTTTCACCCAAGTGTGGTGGGTATGTGGCTTCTGATGATGATATTCTTTATCTTTCCTACCAATTTTGCCCAAATGGCGAGTCAAGACACATACCTTGGGCAGCACCATGGTATGGTAACGGGTATTATGGTAGGATTGGATATGGTGGCACTGCTGATGGGGCTGCTGTTCGGTCAGTTGATGAGGTGTTTCAGGCTGAGTATCAAATACTTTTGCCCTATGTTGTTTTTGTGTGGCTATGGCTGCTATTGTGTGTCAATGTCTCTGCCGATGTTGATTGTCGGAAGTGCATTGGCGGGCATGGCAACGGGTGTGGGCGTGCCGTATCTGAATACGATTGCGAGTATCAAAGGCGGTAAGACAGCAGCCGCCACGGTGATGCCATTGTTGTCTGCAGCATTGTATTTGGGGCAGTTTGTGTCACCGCTGATTGTAACCCCTTTGGCAAAATGGTGGTTCCCGGATATGCCCCAAGGGGCTTTTATGGTAGGGTGCATATTGAGTGGAGTGATGTTGCTGCAAGTGGCAACGACACGCAAATTCCAGTCCTTGCCGCCTAAGCAATAGTAATTACACCCCAAATGAAGGCTGCCTAAACTTGTCGACAGTCTCCACAAATCGGTATTATATGGTGGTCAGAGGATGGCTACAGAACCATTGGACAAGGCACTTAGTCCTTTGTGATGACTTTGGGATAGTTATTTAGAGTTGTCCGAACCCATTATTTCTACCCAATAATCAAATCATTCAGTGAATACAGAAAATAACGGTCGTTTCGCTGTAGGGCGGGATTTGCATAATCCGATAAAAAGCCTTACCTTTGCGGCGAGAATACAACGGATAATGTATATGCCAACCATTGACACATATCGTTTTAACAGCGGAGCGGAGCCTTCCGATGAAATACTTGACGCACTGATGCGCGAAGTGGCTAAAGAGGCAAAAGACCAATATGCAACTGCACATACGGCATTTTTTGAGCGAATCTATATGATGTCTCATTGATGAATCGTCCGATTCTCATAGTTATTGCAGGTCCCAATGGTTCAGGGAAGACCTCTACCACCCGGCAACTCATTCGACACGAATGGGCAGAGACGTGTGAGTACATCAATCCTGATGATATTGCTCAGCAGTTATTTGGTGATTGGAATAATCAAGATGCTGTCCTCAAAGCCGCACAATATGCTGAACAGCGGCGCAATACATTATTGCAAGAACATAAAAATCTGATATTTGAGACGGTCTTGTCCAGTCAGAGCAAGGTGGATTATATTCACAGGGCAAAAGAGGAGGGGTATTTTATCCGTCTGTTCTTCATCAGCACCTCCTCACCTGCCATTAATGCCTCTCGCGTAGCCAAACGTGTGATGGAGGGCGGACATGATGTGCCAATTACGAAAATTATCTCCCGTTATATGAGCTCAATCAATAACGCACGCATATTGTCACACATAGTGGACAGAGCCTATTTCTATGACAACTCTGTAGAAGACCACGAGGCAAAACTCCTTTTCCGAACTACCAATGGCGCAGTAGAGAAGATATATACCGACGTCATCCCTGAATGGGCAATGGTGATATTGCAGGATATTGGAAAAGAGTAAGATATTTCTGTGCTTAATGTGCAACAAACAAAAAGATACGATTCTGCATACACAGAAAATAACGGTCGTTTCGCTGAAAAAGCATTGCATATCCTGCTAATAAACAGTACCTTTGCAATCGTAATTGAACAGACCGATGAAACCCGTTTCCAAGCGTATCATTCCCTACCTGTGGTGGCTGCCGTTTCTGCTGATACCGGTTGCTTACTCTGCCGTTGTGCTATGCCGTAGCGGTTGGCACGAGGCAGGGGTGGCTTTGTGGAACTGGCTGTGCTTTATGTTGCCGTTCCTGTTGGTGTTCCTCATTCACGAGGTACTGCTGATGCGGGGATTGCTGATGCGGGGCAAGGTAGCCGCGTATATTGTGGGATTGGCAGTCCTGCTCGGTGCCTTTGGCGGCATTGAGTACTGGCGCAACAAAGACTCTATGGCAGCACATCCGATGCCTCAGGAACATCATACACCGCGCGATGGTGGATATGGAAAACCATCCGGACAAAGACCTCCGCAGCCAGAAAGACCACACCCGGAAAGGCGTACCACGGTGAGCGATGCTCACGGACCGAACCCTATAGTGATGGACTTCACGCTGGTCATACTGATTATCGGGGCAAACCTGTCGGTGTATATGTTCGCACGCTATGAGCGCGAGAAAGAGCGCAACACCGCCCTTGAGAACCAACGTCTGCAACAGGAATTGCAACTGCTGAAAGCCCAAATCAACCCGCATTTCTTCATGAATGTGCTCAATAATATCCACGGTATGGTGGATATCAACCCTACGGTGGCACAAGAGATGATAATCCAACTGTCGCAACTGATGCGCTATGTTCTGTACGACGGTACCAAAGAACGCATTGCACTTGACAAAGAGGTGTCGTTTCTGCAGAACTACATCCGCCTGATGGAACAACGGTACTCCGCCAAACGGCTGGCGGTAGAGTGTGAGATGCCTACCGATGAGACCGAACACCTGTACATAGCCCCCTTGCTGTTTATCGTCATCATTGAGAATGCCTTCAAACACGGCATCTGCTACGGGCGGCAGTCGCATTTCCGTTTCCGTCTGTCGGTAGAGACCGAAGTGCAGCACGTAACGCTCTACTGCTCCAACACCCGCAGCGAAGTACCCGACAGCAACGCCACAGGAGGTATCGGGCTGACCAATATCAAGAGGCGGTTGCCTATACTCTTTGGCGACAACTACACGCTGCAGGTGGACGCGCATGACGACCTGTATGTGGTAACCCTTTCAATTCCTTATACGTATGAATAGCCCCCTCCGTTGTTTGGTGCTGGACGATGAACCGATGGCACTGGAGAAGATGCAGGCTTATATCAGCCGCGTGCCCTACTTGTCGCTTATGGCGTTGTGCGAGTCGCCCGTGGAGGCTTTGCCGTTGGTGAGCGAGGCAGATGTTATCTTCACCGACATCAATATGCCCGAAATCAACGGATTAGACTTCATCGCCGCTCTCCCAAGCCCGCCATTGGTGGTGTTTACTACCGCTTACGCAGAGCATGCACTGCAGGGCTTTCGACTGCAAGCCCTTGACTATTTGCTCAAGCCGTTTGACTTTGCCGCATTCAGCCGTGCGGCTGAACGTGTGCGCGCACAATATGAACTGCTGCACCCCACCCAAAAGGAGTTGCTGTACGTGAAAGTGGATTACAGGCACGTGCCTATAGAGTTGGACAATATATTGTATATCAAAGGAATGAGCGAGTATGTACAGATATACTTGCGCACCGGCAAGCCGCTGATAGTCCATGGGGGAATGCAGCAGATGGCAGAGCGTCTGCCGCAGCAGTTTCTGCAGGTACACAGGTCGTATATCGTGAATATGTACCTTGTCAGCGAAGTCGCTCGCGGGGTAGTGCGCATGCTTGATGAGACAGAGATACCGATAGGCGATACCTATAAACAGAACGTGGCAGAGTTTCTACAGAAACACAGAATATAACTTTCAGAACTATCTTTACGCAACGGTTACACGGGGTCGATAGCCTGCGCAATAGAGTTGGCTATTTCGGACATCTCATCGGTGGAGAGTTGCAACTTCGGGTTGGTAAAAAGCATATCCTTTTCCGAGTTCATTGGTACCAGATGAATGTGCACGTGGTTCACCTCCATACCCAATACGGCTACACCCACACGATTGCAATCAGAGGCTTGCTTGATACCAATGGCTACACGTTTGGCAAACACCATCATATCTGCCAACGTTTTGTCGTCAAGGTCAAAGATGTAATCCGCTTCGGGTTCCGGAAGTTTCGGAACAACCAGCGTGTGCCCTTTTTGCAACGGATTGATGTCCAGGAATGCATAGAAACGGTCGTCCTCAGCCACCTTGTAACTGGGGATTTCGCCGTTGATTATCTTTGTGAAAAGAGTCATATCTATTTACGATTTACAGATTTACGATTTGTAAATTTAGATACTGATTTCCAATATCTTGAACTCCAAAGTGCCGGCAGGAACACTCACCTTGGCTATCTCGCCTACTTTCTTGCCCATCAAGCCTTTGGCGATAGGTGTAGTGGTAGAAATCTTGCCTTCAAGGATGTTGGCTTCGCTCTCGGTAACCAATTGATATACTTTCTCTTGTTTGGTCTTGAGGTTCTGCACACGCACCTTGGTCAGGATTTGCACTTCATCTGTCTTGATGCTTTTCTCGTCGATAATACGTGCGTCCATGATTTTGGCTTTGAGCATCGCGATACGACTTTCCAGTACGCCCTGCTCCTCTTTGGCTGCATCGTACTCTGCATTCTCACTCAAGTCCCCCTTGTCGCGTGCCTCTGCTATAGCGGCAATCACGCGGGGGCGCTCCACAGACTCCAATTGTTGGAGTTCATCTTTCAGTTTTTGAAGACCGTCAGCGGTCATGTAAGTTGTTGCCATATCTTTTAATTATATTTACGATTAAAAATTTCACTCGCAAGGAAAGCCTTGCGAGCGTCTTCGGGGTTGCTCCAATCAATCAGCAACTCATTGTCGGTATTTTTTCGTTCTGCATTATCCATACCACAGCAAATTGCAAACTTCCATAATTTTGGCTGTTTTTAGTTTAAGAAACAACGAGAAACTTCCCAGCCTCCCGTTGCCATTAAACCTAAACCTTAACTATGAAAATTTATTGTTTTCGGCTGCAAAGGTACACTTTTTTTTTCTGTCGTACAAATTTTTCCATTAAAAAATTACTTTTGTGCTGAAATGCGGCACAAAGATAATACGAGAATGGGCATTTTGCAAGGACGGCTGTCCATAAAATATATGAGCGTATGGACAGCCGTCCATATTCTGCATATATCTGATTGACTTATAACGAACTAAATGTGTTATCTAAAATGAAAGAATTGTTACTTTCTGCGTTATTGGGGTATTAATACTTTCATTGTTTTTACCCAATCCGGATACAAAGGTACAACAAAAATCGCTGATTTGTTGTCCGTAGCAGACAATTTTATCAGTAAGCAAACTGATTACAGACCAAATTACTCCCAACTCGGCAAGAGACACTACAACCCGATATGCATCACGGCTTGTTCCAGTGTGTCGCGGTTGCCAATGGCGCGGTTGCGCATCTGAGTGCGGTAGTTGTACACGGTCTTTACGGAGAGACGCAGGAAATGGGCTATATCTTCCGAGTCGGTGATGCCCAAACGGATAAGGGCAAAGATACGCAGTTCGGTGGAGAGATACCGCTGTTGTGGCAGAGGGAATTGCTCTTCGGGGCGAAGAAGTGCATTGAAATCCGTGACGAAATGCGGAAAAAGGGACAGAAATGTCTCATCAAAATGGCGGTAAAACTCGCGCAACGTGCGGTCGATAACCTCGGTGGATTTGATGATTTGGAAGAGGTTTTTGGGTTGGTCGGACAGCGAGGCACGCAAGAGGGTCTTGTGGTATTGCGACATGGTCTCGATGATGTGCGAACATTCTGTCATATAGCGTGTTACGTATGCATCACGGATACGGTTCGAGTCCTGCAGTTGGGCATTGGTGACGGAGAGACGTTGGTTAATGTCCTGCAATTGGGTGTTGAGAAGCGAGAGTTGTCGGTTCACGGCACGCCAACGGGTCATAATCATCATAAGTACAAACGACACCAATACTAGAATGCTGGCGGCTATACCCAATGAGATAATGAGGATATGCTGTTTGTGCTGTTGTTCCTGTATCTTCTGGCGGTAGGTATTGAGTATCAACGGCATATCACCTGCCATCTCAACGGTGCGCAGACGCGCTTTGCTTTGGTCGGCGTCCTGTATGCAGCAGTTCATATATTGGTAGGCACGTTCCACATCGCCCTTGCGGAAGAGTATGAGTGCCACTTCGCGCAGCGAGGCATGCTCCATAACGCCGTGTTGCATATCGCATAGCGCGGACTGTGCAAAGTACAATAACGCGGAATCTTGCATTACGGGGTTGTTTGTACTCCAATAGAGACGCTGGTAGCAAGAGCCGAGCGTATTGGCAAGATAGCGGATATAGTTGGATGTGTCAGGGAGTTGGTTGTAAACGGGCAGAAGCAGGTTCAGGGCTTCGCGGGGTGAGTCTTCTATGCGTATCAGGGCAGACTCTTGGGCATACCAGACGGGGTTGGTCTCGGTCTGCAGGATACATGCCCGCAGCGGCAGTATTTGTTGGCGGGCTATATCCCGTTCCGCCTGCACGGTAGTGAACTCTGCCTGCCATATATAGGTGAGGTTGAGGGCTTTGTAGTATGGATTGGCAACTTCCGGCAGGATATGGTCTCGCATAGGAAGCAGTTGCTCCAACGCTAAACGATAGTTGCCCGCCATTGCCATACACTGTGCACGGCTGATGGTGGAACGCAGTATGGCTGCAGCATCCATATAGTGCCTGGCCAAAATTAGGCTCTGCTCTGCATAGAAAAGCGCGGAGTCATTGTCAAAACCCTCGTAAGCAGTATAGAGTTGGCGGGCAAAGTAGTACTTTTTCTTGCCCTCTGCCACATTGTAGAAAGCGGTAGTTGCTGCAATACGTTGCTCACGGGCATGGATGTATTGCTGACGGTTGACAACAGCGGTGTCTAACTGAAACAGGATGGAAAGCAATAGTAGCATGGTATTATCACGATGGGTTAACGGCTGCAAAGATAATATATTTGTATCAAATATGCAAACAAACATTATATATTAGGTATAAGAATAACTCCCAAAACAGAGAATATACAAAATACTATTTCGTTGATTACAAATAATATAGCAAATATATCCAACTCCCAAAACAATCCTCGCTATTGTGAGCGTACTTTATAAGCACTAATTTTGCAGCGTTGAATTTGAATAGTATATCATGAAAGCAGTAGTATCAAATACGGATATAGTCATTACCCCCTCGATAACTTGCTGGCTATCAGTGCATTGTGCTTATTATATACACTATATTCAGTGTGCGGAGTGCTCTTGCGCCCCGCCCTTTGTGTATGTCCGTTAGGTATATGCAGGGGCTTTGGTGTGGATATAGAGTGTTGATATAAATAGAATTAACTAAATTAAAAACAACTAATTTATAATGCGTATGAAAACGAAACTTTACGTCTTGATGGTTGCAGCCCTGTTGGCGTGCAACGTGTTTGTAGCCAATGCTACACGTCTTTATCTGATGGGAGAAGCCACCGAAGCAGGATGGGCACTCAACCTGATGGATATGATGGTCGAGGAGAACGGCTCCTATGTCTGGGTCGGAGACCTCAAAGATGGTTCCCTCAAGTTTATGCTCACCAATGCGACATTTGGTGATTCCTACGGTCCTGTTGCTGACAAAGATAGTCTCAAATTGGGCAGTCTCAACTTGGGCTTGAATAGCAATGGCACCGACAATAAGTTTGCTGTCAAAGCAGGGCGCTACAGCCTGACTATCACTCTCGGCGAGACCCCCACAATAGTTGTTGCTGACGGTACAGGCTTGGCTGACAAGCGCATTGCTGCTACCGACATCTATCCCGAGACGCTCTATGCTGTCGGCAATGCCACCGAAGCAGGGTGGACACCGGCAAACGCGATTGAGATGACCGAAACCGAGTATGGAAAATACGAAGGTGGCTTCTATATCAAAGCGGGTGAAAACCTCGAACTCAAGTTCCTCGCACAAAAGGCTTGGGGAACTCAGTACGGTCCTCAGAACGATG
>DLLA01000016.1 GCA_002479035.1 Bacteroidales bacterium UBA7574
GGGTGTTGGTCGGGTCGTTCTTGGCATTGAGGTAGTCGAGCCCCACGTTGAGGACGGTGCGGTCGTTGTTCCAGCCCACGCCCTTGCCCACATAGAACAGTTTGCTGAAGCCGTCGGCTTTGAAACGCGCCCGCCACGGGGTGGGTTTCATCGTGCGCTCTATCTTGACGACACCGCTGGTTACATCGCCGTACTCCGCACCTGCGATACCGCGGATTATCTCCACTTTCTCGATGTCGTCGGTGGAGATGGTACGCATGTCCACGCCTTTGTTCACCACTTGCCGTTGGTCGTCCTGCCCGCTGCTGCCGCCTTGTACGTACTGCATGTTGGCATCGGTGGAGATAGGGGCACCGTCCACCACGAAACTGGTGCCGAGAGAGGCGGCATCGTAGTCGCTGCTCGTGGAGCCGTTGCTCGCTTCGCGCAGTTTGATGGTGTTCGCAGAGGTCAGGTTGGGGGCTTGTGTGCTGGCACCGGGGAGCATACTCACTATGTCTGCAAAACTGGACGGTTGCAGGTGCTGCATAGCCTCCTTGCCGACTACCGAGGCGGACGATACGCCTTGCGACTCGCTGGCGGTAACCACCACTTCTTCAATGACTTGCGTCTGCTGTACGAGGCGTACGCGAATGATTTGCTTGGGGTCTTTTATCTCTACGGGCAGCAGCACTTCGCGGTAACTGAGGTGGGTGATGTCCAAGGTGTAGGCACCCTTGGCGAGGCTCAGCCGCGCCACACCCTGCGGGTTGCTGATGCTGCCTTGACCCATCTCCAAAGCCAAAACGGAGACATCACCAATGCGCTCTCCTGTGAGCGAATCGGTGAGGATGACCTCAACGTCAGCCCATACTGCCAACGCAGAAACCACACAAACAAGTATCCCTATCAGTCGTTTCATTTTTACTATTCGGGTGCAAAATTACAATTTTTCTTGCATTTGCACAATCCCTAAACGTAGTGAAACTGAATGTAAACTAAAGAGGGGCTACCTCACTTGCAGGCAGCCCCTCTTCATTAGAAGAGTAAGAATTACTTAGCGTACAATCAGTTTCGATTGGAATACTTGTCCGTTGGACGTGACCGTTACCAAGTATGCACCCGATACAGGAATACCCGGTATGACGACAGGACTAAGCACATTCTCAGCGTAGTAGATACGTGCACCGGTGGTAGATACAACCTCCACTACCGCATCTGCTGCGAATGAGCCCAATACGCGGATGTCTTGCCCAACCTCTACTGGGTTCGGTGCGATAGCCAAACTGCTTGCGAATACCGAGTGCAGACCCGTGGGTTCGCCTACCGTGATAGTGAGAGTAGCCGTACCGCACAGGAGTTTCACCTCCTTGGTGTAGATACCTTCGGCGGTGCCTACAGGCAGGAGTTCTTCGCCATCCAGCACGTACGGCAGTTGGTCAACGGCAATGGAGTCTTGCATAGTCATATCGGCACCTGCTACCATGAGGTGGAGTGTTACGATACTATCGCAGCCAAAGACGGTCTTCAGCCCATTGCTGGTGTACACACCTGCTGCGGTGAGACCTTGCCAGTTGTCTTTGGTGTAGCGTTCACCCTGACAGATAGCCGCACGCGAGACTGTGGCTGTGGGTTCGTGTGTGAAGACGTGGAGTGTAGCCACACTATCACAGCCCAAGGAGTTCTTGATGGTATCGGTATAGTCACCTGCGGCGGTAATCTTACCGAACTTACCGAACTCGATAAATTCGCCTTGGCAGATATGCTCGGTATGCTCACCCTCCAGCATATTATTCACTGTCAGGTAGAGCGTTACGATACTGTCACAGCCCGATACCAACGAACTCAGCGTGTCAGCATGCACAGTGGTGGTGTAGTACTTCGTGCCATTGAACTCGTAGTAGTTGCCTTGGCAGATAGTCTCATAGACATCCTGACGCAGACGCGGAGTGACGGTGAGGTGCAGGGTGACGATAGAGTCGCATGCTTCGGTGCCTTCACCGCACAATTTCTGGCGATAGATGTTGGAAGTGCGATTGTTGAGGATAGCGAAGTTGTACTTGGTGTAGTCCTCGCCCTCGCAAACCTTGTCGTTGATGACAGTCTCGGGCACCCGATTCACAGTGAGAGCCATGATGGAGTACTTGTCTTGCACACCATCTACGGCTGCCTGTACGTACTGCTCATATACCGTAGTGGAATCCACATTGAGCGCAGTAGCGTCAATGGAGAAATTCTCGTCCTCGTAGTCAGTATAACAGCAGATAGTGGCGGCGTACTTGTCAATAAGCACGGTGTTGAGTTGTACGGAAGCAAGGCGAATTTTGTTGAAGGAAGGAGGCCATGTGGTAGATGCACTGATGAAAGCGACCTTCACCTGTTTGCCTATGTACTGAGCCATATCCAAGTGGTACATTGTACCCTTCTCCGGAATGCCAGCGTAGGAGTGAACAGGTTTATCAGCCTTATCCTCAGACCAATAGAAGGCATTCTCCTTGGTCCACGTAGCACCTTGGTCTTCGGAAATAGCAATGATAAACTTGTCTTTGTCTCCTACAGGGTTCCGCTGTCCGCCCGTGCTGCCTGTGAGTCCGAGGCGGAAAGAGAGCATGAGTTTGGCATCGGCAGCCACCGAAGAAAGGTCGATAACCGGTGTGATAAGCCAATGGTTATTCTCGGAGGCTGCTGCGGTAGTAGTGGATGTTATCATTTCGTTAGCGGCAATGGCACCATGCTCGGTATTCCGTTCCCAACCACGTAAACCATCTTGCGTCACGGCGAGAGCCTCTTCACCGCTGAATACTTTCTCTGGATCGGAATGACCTCTCATCCAACCTGCAGGATAGGTGCGCAGTGCAGTAAAGTTTTCGCTGAAGCGTATGCCCGCTGCCGTAGTGAATGTACCGGTAGCCCAATCCGATGTTTCTTCTTCACCGCAAAGGTGCATAAGACGGAAGAAATATGTGTGGTTCGGCAGGAGATTCCTGATAGGAAGTCTGCCATTGGTTTGCGACACTAAGGTGTCTAATACCACGGTTGCAGAATCGAAAGTCTCGGTATGCGCCAATTGCAGATGGATACTATCGGTGCCTGCCACCAACCAAGAAAGTGTAGCCGAATTGGAATGTATGTCCAAAGCACGCAGGTTGGTAGGAGCAAAGCAGTAGGTGTTACGAATGATTTCGAGGTCATCGATGTACATATAACTGGTGTTGTACGAGAGTGCACACTTGCCCGGGTAGTAGATAGCCAAACGGCCTTTGTCAGCATATTTGGCCAATGGAATGAATACCTCTTCCCAAAAGTCATTGCCTGTAGGGTCGTCTGTGCACAAATCACCAGACTTGAATGTCTTGGAATATGTTACAGTATCAAGGGCTGTGAAGGTGCTGAAATCGTTGATGTCAGCCACAGTGCCGATTACCAAATCACGTTTGAATACATCGGTTTCTTCGCCTACAGAGTAAGGTCCGGATGTGTAGTCAAGCGTATGGAAACGTGCAGCGCGCATCCAGAAGTGCAGGCTGACACTGTCGTATTCAAAGGCTGTTTCCGGCAGAATGACATACGAGTTGTACTCTTTGTCTTGTGCCCTGAATTCGAGTGCGTGGGCATTGCCTTCACCACGGCGGGAGTACTGGAAGTGGTACAGGTCTGTGTTGTTCTCTTTGACCACAGGTGTCATGTTGAGATATTGTACGAGGCATCCTGCTGTCCAACATTGAGGCAATAGTCTATAGTTTTCGTCTTGGAAAAGATTGGTCTCAAAGTCGAAGGAATAGCCTTCTACAGGGGTAGGCGCACATGGTGTGGAGAATACAGGTGATGTTATCCATGCAGAAGTATCAGCAGCGGAACAGATAGCACGAACCGCAAAGAAGAAGTCTGTGGTGGGCAACAGTTTGTGTGAAGTCCATGTCTTGTCATTGACGATTGCCTCGTCCACTACGGTGCTATCTGCAGCAAGAAGCAGACGTGCCTGCCACTGCTGTTTGGACGATTGCCAAGAGAGAGTGGCATAAGCGGATGTAGCCGTATCCACAGTCAGTATCGTAGGATAAAGGCAACCCTTCTCCTGCTCTATGACTACGTTGTCCACATAGTACGAACTCTCCGATACGAGGGCGATATACTTGCCTTTGGCACCGCAGAGAGGCACGATAACCTCCTCCCAATGTCCGTCAGGTACGATAGTAGCTTTGTCTGCGTCTGTGACTTGCTTGAGGGGGTATGCGGTAAGCAGTTCGAATGTCGTCCAATCATACGGGTCGGACAATACGCCTACTTGGATGGTTGTGTTGCCCGTGTTGGTGGAATACGCAGAGTCTGCATTTTGAACCTGACTGCCGATAGCGTAGATGGCACGTGCGGAGAGACGCAGTTGCAATGTATTCAAATCGGCATTTATCTCAGGAAGAATAGCATAACCACTTGAGCCGAACTTGAGTGCACAACTGTCAGACAGCGCGTAGTGGCTGGCAATGGTACCCGAAGTGGTATAACGTGTGTTCTGAATGACATTCGGCATTTGGTACATGCTAGAACTTCGAGTGGAGATAATCCAACCATTCTCGGCAGTATACGTGGTGTATGCAGGGTTCGGCTGTTTGGTATCGGGGTTGTCGAAATTCCAATGCGCATCTGCCAACTCTACCATGGTAAGTGTGGTACCCGTCGCCTTGTTGCTCCACTCGGAAGCATCGTCATTGCCACAGTTTGCACGCACATAGAAGTCATAGTCCGTGGCAGGCGTGAGACCTGTAACGGTGCCCGTAGTGGTGCTGACCGTAACAGTTTTGGCTTCGGCAATGTCGCCACCCTTAGCCACATAGGCAATATCCCATGCGGTTTCCTTGCCATTGGGTGTCCATGTAAGGGCTATTGAGGTAGTGGTTGCCGTCTTGAAGGTCAAGTTCTTAGGAGTAAGGCAGGTAGGTGCTTTCTCCACTCGGATATTATCCACGTAGATGTAACTGCGGTTAGCACTCTTGTCTGCTTTGGGTGCCCATAGCACGATGTAGCCATCTTCACCTGCATAGGTTGAGAAGGTACGCAGATAGGAATACCAGGACCTTTGGGTCTTAGCAATGGAAAGGCTGTCTATTACTTTCAGTGTGGAAGCAATACTCTCTTCGGAAGTGATGTCGGTGGCAATACCTACTACCAAATAGCCGGCATAATTTCTTTCTCCTTTCTTGTAGTCGAAAGAAAGCATGAGGTCGCCTACGTAGCCGTCCATCTTGGGCAGTACAGCATAACTATAATTAGAATAAGAACGATCCATGCGAAGACCATTGCTGCCATCTTTCTTTGCCGAAGTATTTATGCCAAGATTATTATATCGTCCGAATGCTTCCCAACAATCGGGCAGAGAACCTATAGCAGAACTCTCGAAGTCTTCTATATATGGCAGCGGATAAGCGGCAGGGCAGGTGGTCTTGAACGGAACATTGCCTGACCATACACTGGTGTCGCCTACACCACAGATATGACGTACTCGTGTGTAATATGCAGTAACTGCTTTCAAATCATCAAAGCGGACAGCAGTACCATTGACAATGGTATCCACTATCTGAGTGTCATCCGCCGTTTTGAACAGTTGGACTTGGCACGAACCGTCCAACTGCTCCCAAGTGACGGTGGCAGTGGTTGCTTCAATGTCTGCCACGTTGACCTCTACAGGCTCCAAGCACTTGCCGATAGTATCCACACGAATGTTGCGGATATAGACGTAGTTCTGCTTGTCACCGGACTCGGAGAGGAACATGATTTGTTTGCCATAGTCACCGTTGTAGTCACCTGTATAGGTATCGAAACGCACTACATAGCGGCGTGCTTCGCCGAAGGCGGTGTTCTCCGATACCTGATTGAGTGAAAGCACTTTGACAGAACTAAATGTGGACAAGTCAGAAGGATTGGTAATAACACCCACTGTTATTTCCCGCAGATAGTTAGCCGATGTGCCTCCATGTGCATCGAAAGATATTTGCAAACGTGTGATGCTATCCACATCAACAGGTCGCATGATAGCATAGGCACCATCGTTGTCTGATCCGTTGTAGATGCGCAAAGACTGACTATAAATTTTCGGGACAGCAGTTCCTACACGGCATCCCAATGTCCAGCAATCAAGGTCGGCAGCCGCATCGCACTTGATAACTCCCATATCGCCTGCTGAAATTGATTCACAGATAGTACGGAACGAAGCGGGAACAGACCACTCCCCCTTGTCTTCGCCACATACGGCGCGTACATAGGCATAGTAGGTCTCGTTGGTGTTGGGACAGTTGGTGATACGGAAAGGCATCTGCGCGGTGGTGTCAACAGATAATATCTGTGTGCCATCAATCGTTACGGAGGAGCCTAAATCCAAGTCTCCTTTTGTGGCCAGCAAGACATGCCAAGTGGTGGCTTTGCCCTTAGTCCAATGGATGTCAGCACCTGCGGTGGTAACGTCGCGCGCCGATACATTTTGTACTTTCTCACAGTTGGAGAGATAGTCCACCTTGATATCGTCAATGTGGAACATGTCGCCCACCTTTCCTTGCGGAATCATGAATGCGATGTGCTTGCCTGTGCCTTGATAATCCTCGAAACGGAGAACAAACTCCTTGTACACATTCTTCTCTTTGAATGAGTAAGCGGCAATCGTATCGAAAGTTTTAACATCATTGGGGTCGGTCATTACACCCACATACAGCGTGTCACCGACACCGAAACGAACCATAGCATAGAAACGCATCTGCAGTTTGGAGATGCTCTCCTCCATAGGCGGAAGAGCGAGATAGCCGGATTCGTTCAACATATTGTGGTTGTAAAATGTGAGACACAGACTTTTGTCTCCCGAGTGAGCATATCCGCTGTAATTGTATATGTTCGGATAGTAGGAACCCAGATAGGTTACCCAATTTCCTGTCCAACAAAGAGGCTCTTGCACCTTGTCGCCTCCTACCCAGGACTCGAAGTCTTCGATGTATGGGAGCGGTTCGGCAGGTACACACGTGGTGGCGAAGATGTTGAGGTCTGCCTCTGAGATTTGGTCGGCACTGCATTTGGTAGCCACAGAGTAGTAGTAGGTGGTGTGCCCTGTCAGTTCTTTGAGCGTAGTCGTATTGCCCATGACCACCACGGAGTCTAACAATTTGGCAGCATCGGCATCAGCATAGAGACGCACGACATATTCGGTGGCATCCGCACCCGTCCAACGAATGACGGCTTGGTCGTAGGAGGGCTCGCACTGTACATCGGTAGGAGCCATACAGCCGGTGCCACGGAACAGGCTGATGCTATCGATATACTGCGCCGAGAGGGTATAACCGAGGTCATCTTCAACATTACTATCTTTGTGCCTGTTCTGCGCATCGACTGCCATGATAGCGGGGAAGCGACCGTTACCCTTGTAGGCATTGAAAGAGATGGCGAAAGCACGATAGGTGTTGTCCTGTACTTCGCATGTAGTAATCTGCTCGAATGTAGAGGGGTCGGACGGGTCAGTCATTACGCCCACCGCTACGCGGTTGGACAACTTGGTTGCTTTGGTGGGGCGCATGTAGAAACGAAGTACCATACCATTCAGCGACTCACATTCGGGAAGGGCAACGTAGTCGCCGTACTTCTGTGTGCAATTGCGAGACTCTTCCTGACGTTTCTCCAGTGCAATGGCACTATAAGAATGGTAGCCGATTTGACTACCTGAGGTGCCACTTGCCACAGGCCAACGCATATTGTAGCAATTGTTGATAGGAGAAGTGATGATAGAGAACGGATATTTGGAGACTGTCTCGTCAAGGTCAGTGAGACGGAAATTAGTCAGTTGTGTAGGTGACCAAAGACCGGCAGGGTCGTCCTCCTCGAAACTTGTGGCTACACTTTGGTCACTATGCAGGAACATAGGTACAAGCACCTTGACAGGCAGTGTGTAGCGGTCGTGGTCCGTGCCGCTGACAGGACGCATATAGACCTGTGCAAACAAGCCGCCCTCCGGCAGAGTTACCCGATATGGTAAGTCGGAGGCATTCAGTTCCTTATCCAAAAAGATATAATCGGAGGGTAATACCGACGGGTCGAGGATACATTGCGAGGTTTTGGTATCTATCGTATCACGCGCCACTACGAGTTGGAAGCGTGTGTTGCCATTGAGGTTGGCATTCACTGTGAAAGCAGCCCCGCGAACGTCCGATACCGATACCCCCGTAATCATCTTGGTGGCTGATTTCTCGGCAATCTCGAGGTCGTCCATGTAGAAGATGTTTCGCTTGTCGCTGAAGTTGGACGCGAAAGCGATGAACTTGCCCGCACCCGTATAGTTGTCCAGATAGACGGTATAGCGATTAAACGTATTGCTCTGCGTAGCATAGACGGTATCGACAGGCACAAAGGTGTGGAAGTCGTTGGGGTCAACCATGACACCTACTATCAAGCCTGCGGCATAACTTGCACCTACGTATTGATAGGCTGTACCCCAGAAAGTAATCTCCAAGTTGCGAATATCGGGAACCTGCATCTCGGGTGCTGCAGCATATACGTATTGCCCTGCGGGGACGAAGGAGGTGGAGTACTCATCGTCGCATGCGCCGCTGAAGACAAGACAAGTGGTGCGTGAGTAGGAATAGCGTTGCCACCAGGCCCTATGAATGTTTCTATTGACATAAGGCATAGCCGCCATTTCTCCGTCTTCCTGCTTGATGCTGGTGCCGTGTACCCAATAGTCCACATGGGAGAACACACCGGAGGCATAGTCCATGTTGAAATTCTCAGTGTATGGCAACGGTGCACTATTGCGCGTACGGAAAGCATATTCCACCCAATCGGAGAAGTCACCACCACAATGCGACTGAATGTACATGTAGTATTGCGCATTGCGTTGCAAATCGGAGAAGGTGTGCTGATACCCCTCAACCGTAAGGTCTTGGACCACTGCTGCGGGATTGTCCAAATCCTTCTGCTGCTCTGTGGAGAGGATGATGTGGAAGTTGTCAGCATCCAGCGACCCCATCCAACGAATGGTGGCGGAGTTGGTACCCAGACTATCCGCAACGATGTTGGACGGATTGACACAGGTAGGCTTCGGGCGTACGATGATTTCGTCGATAACAATACCACGTCCGAAATTGTCCGTACCCTCGAAAGCCAACTGGTAGGTAGCCGTCTTGGCAGTGAGTGCGATGGTGTCGGTGCGCCAATTGGAAATCTTGTCGGCGTACTCGCGCAGTCTCACCCAACGGGAGTCAGCAGAACTGCGGTAGTAGATACGGAGTGTATCTACATCTCCCGTGCGCTGAAGTTGTGCGTGTGTGAAAATGAGCATGGGTTGTGTGACATCCTTGATGTCGAAGACAGGTGTCACCAATCGCGTCACAAACCGTTGCGTCTGCGTGGTATGATTGCGCAGAGCAAGATACTTACTGCCATCGAAAGAGACCTTTGGGAAGGTTGCTTCGGCGGCGTTCTCAACAGTCCAAGGTTGTTGGTAGGAAGTGAGGTACTCCTGCGTCCAATCGGCAGGAATCCCCTCCTCAAAACCCTGGTGCAGGACATAGAGTTGCTCTTTGCCTGCAAATGCTGCCACTGTCATAAGACAGGTGAGCAACACGGAGAGTAATTTTTTCCTCATACTTGTTTGTTGTTAATAGTGAATATTGATATTTGGGTTCCTTGTTTATAAAGGTTCGATGGTGGAGGTGAGGGCTCGGTATCGTCCCGATAAGGTCTCGATTATCCTTCGGTTATCCTTCGGCTATCCTTCGGTTATGTATCGGTTATCCTTCGGTTAACATTCTTACTTCACGCAGTGACATATTTGCTTTTGCATGGTGACATCGAAGAGGATGGTCAGTTTTGCACCTATCTCCAAGTTGTGGGGGAGGGAGGCATAGCGGTCGGAGTGAGCGAGGGGAGTCCATTGTATCGTTTCCTGAAGCATTTGCGTAGATTGAATGTTCCGTCCCCATTCACGTTTCACCTTGTCGTAATTTGCCAAGGGGTTCTTGGGGTTTTCGCCCAAGCGGAAGCCGTAGGTGCCATAGACTCCGACCCGCATCTTGGTTTTGTCGGCGGGAAGGGGGATGTTGTAGCCCCATTCGACGAAGGGGGCAATGCGAATGTAGTCGGAATACGAGAGAGTGGGCTTTTGGTAGGTATGCTCATCAAATACGCCGTAATCGTGCAACTCATCCTCTTGGAACAGACCTAAATCCCGGAGGTCTTCGATTGCCCACGAGTAGCGGGCTGATGTACGGAGGGTGGCATTGGCACGGTAGGAGGTGAGGACAGGCATGGTGACCTTGACTCCCAACAGGAGATACATGGCGTTAGAGAACTCTTTTCCGCCATAGACAGAGAAGGCGACAGAGCCGTGATGCCCTGTTTCGAGATAGTCGCTGTACTCGTATTTATATGCTATGCTGTCCTGAAACACAGGCCAACCGGGTTCGATGATATCATAGACTCGCAGGGCATCCTCCGTGTCGGTGAATGGGTTCTGCAGCCGGTCGCGCAGATACTGATATTGGGCTTCGAGACTGATGCCGAATATCCACGAGCGGTATTGCACCTCGTAGTGCAGCCCGATACCTGCCCCCGCTCCGCCGAGGTGCTTGACGGTGTCTGTGATGTTGTTGGCTTCGCCTCCGCCCAACGAGATTCCCAGGTAATGTCTCGGCAGCCTGCCGGCGTAAGTGCGGTAGGAAGAATGGTCTGCCTGCGCACAGATATTACCTGCGAGTAAGAGGCAAAGCAAACTAACGAATAATCTTTGCAGCCTTGTTGCCATTGATAACAATATAAATTCCTAATGGTAAATGATTTAACTCGGATACGTCTTGTGCCTCTCCCAGATAAACGCCCAACGTATTGAAGACTTGCAGCGGATAGTTGATGTCGGGGACATGCACCTCTTCCACGGGGGTTCTGCCATACCAGACAGAGCAGGTGCGGACCCATGTGTCTTCGCCTTTTCGTTGGAGGCTGACATAGAACTCCCGTCCCAAGTCATCGGGCGAGACAGCCAAGTTGGCACTGTTGCCCCCTGTTTCAATAGGTTTGCCGTCACGGAACCACGGGTAACGTTGGAACTCGTAGCCGCCGTTGTAGTCTTTGTTCATGAGCATGAGCAGGCGTGGGCGTTGCTGGATAATGCTTGCGGAGTAGCAGACCTGCACATAGACGGGTGTGGCAGGAGCCTCGCAGAGTGGGGTGGTGTATGCCAGGGAGGCAGGATAGATGTCGGGGCGGATGGCTGCAGGCACGCTGAGGGTCAGCATGTTGGTATCCGCGGGGAAAGTGTACTCGGGTTGGAAACCCGCGAGGTGCCCTTTTTCGTCGAAGAGCAGGGTAAGAGCGTCCACCCGTCCATTAGTGAGGTGGAAGGGGATATTGATGACAGCCTCCTCGGGGCAGATGTTGATGGTGTCGGGGATATTGGCAATGAGTTGGGGGTCTTCGTATAGGTCGAGTTGCACAATACTGTCGCAGCCAAAGGCGTTGTGCAGAGTGTCGTTGTACAAGCCACCTTGTGTGAGCGTGCGCCCAAGGAAATCGAATGTCTTGCCCCCGCAGAGGGTGTCGCGTTGTGTGAAAGGTCCTTGCCAATGGTAGTGCAGTTTCAGGTGGCAGAGACTGTCGCACCCGCTTTGGGCGATGTACGTGAAGATGGTGTCGATGTTCCTTTGGATGAGCAACTTGTCGTAGGGATAGCCGTGAGGATAGTCCTTTTGGCAGACGTGCTCGTAGATTTTGGTGGTATCGTCGCGCAGGTCGGGGAGGTTGTTGATGGGGATTTCGAGTGTGTCCATGCAGGCATCGTTGCTGACCCCTGCGATAAGGCGCATGGTGTAGTTGCCGCCCTGCTTGGGGTAGATATGCTTCACCACGGAGTCGAGCGATTGGATGACGGTGCCATCGCCGAAGTCCCACGTGAGGGAAGATACGGGTTCTGTGGTGGGTTCAATGCGCTTGGTGACCATATTCTGGCGGCTGACGCAGGAGAGGTTGCGGAAGGTGACCACATTCTCGCAACGAATCTCTTTTGCCTCGTAGAGGGCGTTGGGCGTCGGGATACGCGGGTCGCCTTTGACGGAGAGGGTGTAGTAGCAGGCGTGGTTCTTCTTGTTGATGATGCGGACGTTGTAAGTGGTGGTGTCAAACTTGTCAGAGAGCGTGTAGGTCCGGTCGGTGGAGAGGATGGTTTGGTCGCCAAAGGCGCGATACCACTCGTAATCAAAGCCATCGGGGGCTGTGAACGTGGTGGTGGGATTGTCCTCACCGCAGTTAAGACCAGTCATCTCGCCACTCTCGCAGTCGAGGACAAAATAGGCATAGCCTGTGTGTCCAGATTGAGAGCAGTCGGTTGTTATCAGTCTGATAGTCAGGGTTTCTCCTATATAATCGCGCAGATTGAGGGAAAACTCCGTCCATGGCTTGTAGATGTATTTGTGTCCTTCTGTCGAACCTGCTCCCTGCTTCCAAACACTGGCATCCCCCGCCGTGAACAAGACCGTGCCACAACTATCTGCCAAAGGTTGTCCATTGCGCAGAATATCCAATGAGAATTTAGGTCCTTCGTGTGTCATAGGGTTTTGCTGGACCAATGCGTATTTTATTTTCAGAATACCGGATGTTTTATCTTTGACTGTGTAGCGATACTCAACGGCTTCCGCCGTTCCATCGCCCCCAAGTTCGTCGATAGGTCCTCCGTTGCCCAACCGCACAGAAGCGAGATAGCCCTCCGGGCAGGTGCGCAACTCGTAGTTGGTGAGCGGGTCGTACTCGTTATGGAGGTAGTGCAGGGTGTGTTTGCTATTGAGGTTGGCAAAGCCATAGTCCTCTTTCCCCTGTCGGAACATGGGGGTGAGGATAGTTCCCGTCCAACAATTGTCATTGGTCAGATCCATGTAGTCAATGCAGCGGAGACCTTTGTGGAATATCATTTGGGTGTATTGCACATAGTCGCTTGGCGTATCGTTATCGCAGAAGGCACGGATAATAAAAGATTGCGGTCCTTCGGCAATGCCTGTGAAAGTGTGGGAATTGCCCACTACGTGGTCCTGCTCTTGCCATGTACCTTTTAATATGTCGTAACACCAAATATGATAATATGCCGCATTGCCTTTCCAGTTAAATGTGACGGTATCACCCTCAATGGTGTGGGAGATATTGGTAGGGGCTGCGCATTGGGTGACGGGGCGCAGTTCGATGTTATCCACACATGCGGATGGCGGGACGACCTTGCCACGCGGACAGAACCATACGAAAACTAATTTATGCGGTTTGCCATCGTGATGTACAGACGCTTTTCCGATGCTCCATGAATCGGCATTGCACAAGATAGTGTCGGCACACCAATAGTCTTTCACCCACACAGGAATATCCGCAATGCCCATAGCACTATTGATTTTCACGCTGTCGGGTACCCAACAAACATAGAGCCCCTCGCCTGTACCCATCTTACCCTTGCATTGCCAATCGAAATAGAGGTTATAGTCTCCTTCGGGAATGGCTGACATGTCGCGTGCTACCGTGACGAACATCGTGGCATCTGCTGTGGAACTTGCTGTCTTGCCTCCATCAGACGAAATGAAAAGCCCGTTGCTGCCCATGGGGGCAAAGTGCCCGGGAGCACCGATATACCACAGGTTGGGGAGTTTGGTATCTGTTCGCGCTACGGTGTTGGGCACCCACTTGGCGCGTTCGGCAGCGTCTTCAAAGTCGCAGGTATATACCGGTGCTTGTGCCCATGATGCTACGGAGAGCATCATGGCACTTGCACACAACAACAAAATATATTTACAATGAGTTGTCATAGATGAGTTTGTTTACAGGATTATAAATTCAACACGGCGGTTCTTTGCACGTCCTTCCTCGCTGTCGTTGGGAGCAATCGGTTCGCTCTTGCCCTTGCCGATGGCCTCGATACGACT
>DLLA01000011.1:0-9690 GCA_002479035.1 Bacteroidales bacterium UBA7574
TATTCGGGCTCAACCAGCACGACACTCTTCTTCAAGTCCTCTGCCCATACAAACGGACATAACAAACATAAAACCAGGGAAATAACGGCTCTGTTTCGGGCTGTACTCATAAGTATATAGATTTTTATCGGTTATGATATTACATAATGGTGCAAGGTTATATATTTTTTTCAGATTACACAAACAAGTGCACAAAAAAGTAGCCTTAAACACACAAAAAGACTACTTGGTGTTTCCAAATAGCCTTTTCTATCTTTGACGAAATGATGGCGTTTATGCCAGGCAGTCGTCCAATTGCTTGATTATTTCGTCTTTGTCCATGTGTTGACCGATGAAGACAAGTTTCTGCATGCGGTCGCCATAACGTTCGTCCCAGTCGCGGCGAAGGGTGGGGTCCTGTGCCATCATCTGCATGAGTTCCTCGCGGGGCATCGTGGCATAGAAAGCACCCGCCTGCTTGAGATTGAACTGCTTGCCTGACTGCTCGAAGAGGTAGCACATGTCATACTCGTCGTCGAAATAGCACATGCCCTTGCAACGGATTACCCCTTTAGGCCAATGGCGTGCCACAAACTCGTCGAAACGGTTGAGACTGAACGGCTGACGGCGGTAGTAAACAAAGGTGGAGATACCGTATTCGAGTGCTTCGCCCTCCTCTTCGTTGTGGAAATGCTCGTGGTCATGGTCGTGGTGATGATGGTTGTGCTCATCGTGGTCGTCGCCATCATCATCGTCTTCCACTGCGCCCTCTACGCCTGCAATCCACGCGGCAGAGCCTGCCACCTCGTCGAAAGAAAAGAGGTGCGTGTCAAGGAGTTTGGAGAACGGCACGTCGCAGTAGTCGCAGTCGATGATTTCGGCTTTGGGTTGAATGGCACGAATGACGGCACGGATATAATTGAGTTCGTCTTTGGTCACCTCACTTGCCTTGTTGAGCAATATCAAGTTGCAGAACTCTATCTGCTGAATGACCAAGGAGGCAAGGTCATCCTCTCCGATATTGGTCGCTTGCAGGTCCTTGCCCGACGCGAACTCGTCGCGCATGCGGAGGGCATCCACCACGGTGATGATGCTGTCGAGGACAGGGATGGGTGCCGAAGACTTAGCCACAATCTGCGGATAGGAGCAGAGCGTCTGGGCGATAGGTGCGGGTTCGCATATACCCGATGCCTCGATGACGATGTAGTCGTAGGCGCGTTGGGCGCAGAGGTCGTGGAGTTGCTGTACGAGATTCATCTTGAGGGTACAGCAGATGCAACCGTTTTGCAAGGCGACGAGGTTGTCGTCCTGTGCGGAGACCACTCCGCCTTTCTGAATGAGGTCGGCGTCGATGTTCACTTCGCCTATATCATTGACTATGACGGCAAAGCGTATCCCTTTGCGATTGGTAAGGATACGGTTGAGCAATGTCGTCTTGCCGCTACCCAGATAACCCGTGAGTAGCAGGACGGGGATTGTTTGATTATCCATATATCTTTTCTTTTACCATAATTATATTTATATTCATTTATACACTATCCTTTGCCTATTCCTTGCTCATCCCTTGCGTATCCCTTGCTGTTTGACAGGGGAAAGAAGCGATTGGAATGTTTACATATCTATACATTTGCAGGCATAGCGTTTGCGCCCCTGTGCAGACAGACGCCAGGACAATTTGACACCCACATCGAAATAATGAATATAATCGATGAGCGGCTTGCCCTGATACAGGCTCTGGTAAGCAGGCGAGAGCAGGCGTTGGAGCGGGAAGCCATCGCGCGTGTCGGTGAGCATAAGCAGGGACTCAGCAGTCGCTGTCGGCATATCCACGGAGGTGAACAGCCAATCCATATACACCCCTATAGACAAAAAGTGCGCCAAAGGGCGATTGTTGGCAGAAATTTGCAGGTCGTAACTCAGTTCGAGGGAGGCGCTGCAGTTCCAACGAGGGAGACGGAGCGTGCCTGAACGGCTGATGTCGAAGTTCCGCGAAGCCGCCAAAGGCACGGATTCCTCCACACGGTTGTCGAAATCGGGATAATCCACCCACAAAGCGGCATTACGGGCAGACTCGTGCCACGTGCACTGCAGCGGGAAGGAGAAACGCGGTCCGATGTAGCAATTCCAATGGTGCCACGAGAGTGCCAACTGAAGGGGAACGGAGGCAGCAAGGACAGTGTGCGTCTCTCGGAAACGGTCGATGTCGTAGCCAATGCGCATCGTTGCGCCCTCGACATCAATGGTGGTATAGGAGTCCCTGTAGTGTGTCTTGCCGAAAGTGCCTCCTGCGCGCCCCAAAGAAAGCCCTGTCCTAAGACCAATGACGTAAGGGGAATGGTAGATGTAGTTAAGGTCAAATGCTGCGTGTATGCTTGGATAGGAATCACCGTTGGCGGGGATATAAAGCACCTGCGACATACCTCCGCGCACGCCTACCTCGAGGATATGCGCACGGGTTTGCGAAAAAGCCACATGCGCGGTCAGCAACAAGACAAGAAGAACGCGGGACCTCATTGCACACAGTATTTTTGCGACGAGACACTTTCGTCGGTTTCTACGAAGACGATGTAGATACCCGCAGGAAGCGGCGGCAATGGTTGCTCATCAGGATGGCGAGACTGCTCCCATAGCAACAGCCCCTGCTGGGAGAATACCCGACAACGGCACGCCTGATTACGCACAATGGGAGCAATGGTGATGATGTTGGAATGAACGGTAAGGGTGTCGTCAATGGTGAGATAGAGTTGGTAGGAGCCTTCCAACCGCCCCTCTTCGGCATAGTCGTCCATGGTGGCACCGAGGACCGGCGATGTGTTCTTATACCATTGATAGGCAAATCGTTGCACGTTTGGGAAGAGGGTGCGCACACGGATGTTGTTGCAGAGCAGTTGGTAGTCGTATTTGTTGACAATGATGTCGTAGAGGGTGTCGGTTGGCTCCGGTTCCGGGTCAGGGTCGGGATTAGGCAGCGTGTCGCGGCGGCAAGGAATGGTAGCCAAAGAGAGGGAGACAATGCTGTCGCAGCCATAGATGTCCGTTTCGTAGAGCAACAGGACCTCCTCGGAAGCGAATAGGTGCCCATGCCAAAGGAACGGTGAAGCCAAGAGCGTGTCGCAGACAATGGTATCAAACTGATAAACAGCAGGCTCGCAGGGAGGCAGAGGTGGTTCACAATGGGTGATATTGCACTGATATTCAACGTACAGCGTATCACAATCATCGGCATTGCGCAGGGTATCTGTGCGCATAGTGTCACCGCGAAGAAAAGTGTGGTTGCGCCATATATAATAAGGTGTGAACAATGTGTCGCAGACAGTGGTGTCGCGGTGTATAGTGGGCACCGTTTCGGGACAGGGGGCGGGGCACTCAGAGACAGAGAGGTAGAAAGGGTCGCTCATTGAGCGGCAAGTGTAGCAATCTATGTTCGCCTCATCTGCTACGACAACCCTATACCAACCCGCCTGTGAGGACGTTACCGCCGTTAGTTTCAGCGATTCATTTGTATCTATTTGTGCCCATGAGGAACCATCAAGCGAGAAAAACCACTTGTAAGCCAACGGCTCCGAGAATGTGCCATTGTTCTGAAAATCAACAGAGAACGTATAGTCCTCACCACACGTTGCCATCGAGGAAGAGGTGATAGTCACCGATGGTACACATAGGCGCACCTCAATATCGTCCAACGCCAAGTCGTTACCTTCGCCGTCCATAGAAGACCCTCCGGTAGCGTTGCTGATAATGAAACGCAGTTTGGTGATGCCCTTTGGGACGGTGTAGTTAATGCCTACATGGTGCCAACGGGAGGATTGCCGCCAATCGTTTTCCCGATTGAGTACGGCATCAAAGGGAATGTTGTCGGTCTTGATATGATAGAGAGGACGGTTGGTGAGTGCATTCCGAATCTCCAAAGCAACGCGAGGCGGTTTGGCATGATTGAGCGTCTGCTGATAGGCGGTGTAGATGTTCGCCACGTAGGTGGAGAAACTGATTTCGCGCCCCTCGCAAACATCTACATCTTGCGATTGGTAGATAGTCGTGTAATTATTCCCTAATGTACTGCGATTGTTGATTTCCATAAAATACCCGCGTGTGTAGTCGTTGGGATAGGTGTGGTCGTCCTGAATATACCACGTGGGGATGCCGCCATTGGCAGTATCGGCATTGCAATAACCGGATTTGGTAACCATATACGTGCCGGCAGTGAGAGCATTGGTGCCCTGCCAAGTAGCATCGGTTACCATACTGAAACTTCGTGTGCCACGAACAGATTGCGTGCTGATACTTGGGTCACCGGGGTTGTTGCCTCCAAAGTCCTCACGCAAGAGGAGTCTTCCCTCGGAGCAGAACTCGTCCTCGTTGTCAGCAGCCAAGCAATTGACTGTCAAATGGAAAGGCTCGCTCATTACACGACAATTCGGGCAATCAATGTTTCCCCGTCCAGCCACAGCAACGCGATACCAGCCCTCCATGGCAGGTGTCACGGAATAGGAGAGAAGATTGACGGGTGCAATGATTTTAATTTCCTGCCAATGAATACTATCCTGAGAGAAATACCATTGGTACTCCAACGGCACTGCAAACGTGCCATCGTTCTCAAAATCAACACTTTTGAAGTAATAGGCAGCCCCACACTCTGTAGCATGGTAGCCCGATATGGCGACAGGCGGTGCACAGAGGTGTACCTCTATATCATCAATGGCAAAGTCGTTGCCGATAGAGTTAAGCACGTTATTTACGATAGATAACTTGACGGAAGAGACGCCATCGGGCACACGAAACTTATCGCCCACCAGATGCCATTGGCCGGACTTCCGCCAGTCCTCCTTTTGCAATAAGGACCAATCGAAAGGAATCGTGTCCGTGTCGTAAGATGCGAGTTGCCGGTTTGTCTTGGTGTCTGTCAGGATAAACTTCAGGCGAGGGTTAGCGGCTTTCTTGGAGGGTTGGTCATTACCTACTGCCTGTTGGAAAGAAGTATATACATTGGCTACATACGCCGAGAAACTCAGGGTGGTGTTGGCACATAATCCTGTGAGTTCGGTCTCAAAGAAAGTGGCTCCGTCTCCTTTGCCGTCCACCTCGAGAAAGTAGCCGCGTGTATAGTCGTCGGGATGGGTATGGTCGTCCTGAATATACCACATGGAACGCGGGTCTTTACTAACGGCAGAAGTGTCCCCATTGCAATAACCACGTTTGGTGAGCATATAACTGCCGGCACCCATAGAGAGGAATGAACCGTTTGTGACGTGGCGATAATCCGATGACATGGATACGAGAGGTGTCTGCGCAATCTCCACATCATCAGGGTCATTGCCTCCAAAATCTTCACGGAAGAGCAAGGTACCATCGGTGCAGACCTCCCCGCCACCAGGACACGTCTCTGTGAGCAGAAACGCCTCGCTCATGGCACGGCAATTGGGGTAATCGATGCTGCCTTCACCCGCCACCGCCACACGATAGAAACCGGCGTCAGCATGACTGACGGAAGGTAACTGAAAGTCACGCACATTGCCTATCTCCCGCCAATGCACAGTATCCCATGGTATATTATCCGAGCAGTAGAACCACTTGTACCGCAAAGGTTCGGTATATGTGCCATCGTTCTGAAAATCAACACTAAAGGTGTATGGCTTGCCACACTCCGCCACATGCGGTGAAGTGATAGTGACAGGAGGGACACACAAGCGAATCTCTATGTCATCCAACGCGAAATCATTGCCGATGAGTATGTTAGGCGTCTCGGTGTTGTTGTATATCTTCAGCCGCAGGATAGTAATAGTGTCGGGCACTTCAAACAACATACCCACATGATGCCACCGTGACGACAAATGCCAATCAGGTTGCGCCCAATCAAAAGGGATAGTGTCCGTGTCGTAAGTCACCAACTCCACTCCGTTGCAGTTCTCTATCACGAACTTCATTCTCGGATTGATGGCATCACGTTGGGATCGCTTTTGTGACGAGGTATAGACATTCGCTACGTAGGCAGAGAAACTAAGTGTAGATTTGGGGCACAAACCCGAAATCTCCGTCTCATAGAAAATATCCCCGCCGCCTATACCATCGACCTCCAAGAAGTATCCGCGGTCAATGTCGTCGGGATAGGTGTGGTCATCTTGGGTGTACCATTGCCCACCATTAGTCCATCCAACTTTAGCGAGCATATACACTCCTGGACCAAGCATAGGCATATCCGGTGTTACCGTCATGTGATAGTTGCTTGACATAGAAAGCAACGGTTCACGCCCCACTACAGGGTCTGCCGGCATATTTCCGCCAAAGTCCTCGCGAAAGAGCAATGTGCCATCCTCACAAAAAGACGCTCCACCGCCGTCAGCAAAACAATTCACTGACAACAGCAGAGCGACAATAATGAATGGCAATCGAATACGCATTAGCGGGCAGCGTACTGCGCATATATGGGATAGTATTTATCCACTATATCATTTTGCTTGTAGCGGTTTGCCATTTGCAGCACCATGCCGAGGACAGCCGCCTTGTGGTTGATGGCACTGACCGAAGCACGACGTGCCTTGCTGAGCGAAGCCCCGTATTGGAGGTACTCGGAAGCGTCGTTGGCAAGTCTGTCCACCATGTAGTTCGCCTTAGCCGTGTCGCCGAGGGCATAGTAGATATTCGCCATGGTTGCCGAAGCGTAGTTGTACGGGATATTGTACTCAGGCAGTACCTCCTCGGCATAGTCAAGCACCTCGTGTGCCTTGTCGTGCTGCCCCTCGTTGTAGAGAGCCTCCGCCAGTTGGGCAAACATCATACGATGGATGATACACATACGCATGAGGTTCTCATCGACATAGATGCCATGGTAGTTCATATTGCCGTAGGCGAACTTGTGCATCATATTGTCGTACATCACCTCGGTATTGACGCGCGGTTGTCCGTCGGCACTACGTGTGGGGGTGATGCGGTATGCCATACCTGTGAGTTCCATATAAGGCTCGAGACCCAGGTAGTAGTCATTGCCCACGGTAGCGGCAAAGTAGATGGGGCGTTGCCATTGGTTGGTGGAGAGCATCTCCATAATCATCATCTGGGAACGTGTGAAGCGCGTTGCCTTCTGGAAGTTGATATGCTCGCCGTCGGGTGCGGTGACATAGAGTTGGTCGGAAGGAATGTAGTTGTCACCGTTGCGCTTGGTGCGCGGGTCGTCGGAGCGCAAGAACTGGAAAGCCTTGCTGACCTCAAGGGGTGCCTTGATTTTGTTCTCCACCCAAACGACCTCGTTCTGCCCAGGCATATAGTCCTTGTACTCCCACGAGATAGGCAGTGCGGGGGACTCGTAGTAGGGCCGCTTCATCTGCCCGATGTACCAGTCGGTCTGCAGGTAGGAGAGGTTGCATACACGAATGTCGGTGCCTACGCCCTCCACCTCCTGGTTGTACCAGAGCGGGAAGGTGTCGTTGTCGCCATTGGAGAAGATGATTGCCTCTTTCTCGCAGGACTTCAGGTAGTTGGCACCAAAGTCGCGGCATGAGTAGCGGTGCGAGCGGTCGTGGTCGTCCCAGTTCTGCGAAGCCATCTGTGCAGGTACGAGGAGGCATACCACGGTAGCGGCACTTGCCACAGCCACTTGTGCCTTTTCGTTCTTCACAGCGCGGTTGATGAACTCTGCTATTGCCATGACAGCCATACCAATCCATATGCAGAACGCATAGAAACTGCCCGCATACGCATAGTCCCGTTCACGGGGCTGGTAAGGTGTCTGGTTGAGGTACACCACGATAGCCAAGCCCGTGAGGAAGAACAGCAGGAACGTGATAGTGAAAGAACGCAAGCCCTCTTTGCGCTTGCCGTCCTCGCTGCGTTTGCCTATTTGCCAGAGGAGACCGATGATGCCCAACAGGAGCGGGAGCATGTAATAGACATTGTGCCCCTTGTTCTCTTTCAGTTCTGTGGGCAGTTTGGACTGGTCGCCCAGCATGGCATTGTCGATGAACGGAATACCCGTTATCCAGTTGCCTTTGGACACATCGCCGTAGGACTGCAGGTCGTTCTGACGACCGGAGAAGTTCCACATAAAGTAGCGCCAATACATGAAGTTGACCTGATAGCGGAAGAAGTAGCGCATGTTCTCCGTGAACGTGGGGCAGTAGTCGGTCTTCTGCTGTCCGCAGTAGTCATAGCGCACGCGCTTGCCCTTGATGTCCGCCCAGTCTTTGTAGCCCTGTATGTGGCTGGCTTGCGGCGAATACATGCGGGGGAAGAGCATCTTGAACTCGTCCATAAACTCGTAGGAGGTCTTGTATCCCGTAATGGCATAGCGGTCCTTCTCGCCCTCCACCTTGGGTGCGGGGGCATATTGTGCGTGCCCCTGCTTCTCGATAGGAGTGCAGATATTGCCTTTCACCTCCAACTTGACAGGAGCATTGTAGGTCTGTCCGTAGAACAACGGTGTGTCGCCATACTGCTCGCGGTTGAGGTAGTATTTGAGCGCGAAGACGTTGTCGGGCGAGTTCTGGTCCATGGGCGTGTCGGCACTGGAGCGGATGACGATAGCCGCATAACTGCTGTAGCCGATGACCACCATCAGCACCATAACAGCCGTTGTGTTCAACCAGCGGGCAGAGATGACATTGCGCTTCCAGAACAGCACCACCAGCAGAGCGGCAATCACCACAATGCCGATGATGACGCTCTCTTTGAGGAACGGCACGCCTGCAAAGGTGAGTGCCAGCACGAAAGAGATGATGGTACGCACATTGATAGGTTCGTTGGTATCCAGGACGTGGTAACTCTCCCATATCGCCCATGCCAGCGATGCCAGCATAAGGACAAGATAGATAGCCAAGCCGGTGTTGAACGGACAGCCTAAGATGTTGGTAAACAGCAACTCAAACCACCCTGCAATGGTCGGGATACCAGGGATGATGCCATAGAGAATAGCCGCCAGTATCACCACCGACGACAGGAATGCCACCACCGCACCTTTCCACGAGAAATCGTAACGGCGGAAGTAATATACCATCACTATCGCGGGAATGGTCAGCAGGTTGAGCAGGTGGACACCGATACTCAAACCCATAAGGTAGGCGATGAGTATCAGCCAGCGGTCGGAACCCTCCTCGTCGGCGTGCTCGTCCCACTTGAGAATGAGCCAGAACACCACAGCGGTGAACAAGGACGACGAGGCATAGACCTCGCCCTCTACCGCCGAGAACCAGAAAGTGTCGCTAAACGTATATGCCAACGCACCCACAGCCCCTGCACCCAACAATGCAATGCCTTTTGCCACCGAAGTGGGTTGTACCAGTTTGCGTCCCAGCATCGTAATCGTCCAGAACAGGAACAATATCGTAAACGCCGATGCCAATGCCGACATCGCATTCACGCACATCGCCACATGGCTCACGTCGCTTGCGAACAACTGTGCAAAGTGCCCCATGAGCATAAAGAACGGTGCTCCGGGCGGGTGCCCGACGTCCAACTTATGTGCACTGGAGATGAACTCACCGCAGTCCCAAAACGATGCTGTGGGCTCGATGGTCAGGAGGTACGTCGCTGCTGCAATGGCAAAGACCACCCAGCCGCAGATGACGTTCCATAACTTGTAATTCTTCATATTGTCAATTGGTTTGTTTCGTTGTTGTCGATTTTCTCTTGCCGCATTTTATGCATACCTTATGTGTGCGTGCGCGCCCTATGCATACAATCATCCCTTCCAATCGTTCATTCGCAAACACACAAAAACATATA
>DLLA01000011.1:9731-9944 GCA_002479035.1 Bacteroidales bacterium UBA7574
TAAACATATAGTAGCCTGCAAAATTACAAAAAACAAACCATTCTTACAACAACAGGCTCATTTTATGCCAATAAACTATGTCCCCCTGCTTTTTATCTCAATATCTCAGAATCTCACATTTATTTGGCAGGGGGGGTAAAAAAAGAGGTAAATATAGAAAAATAAGCATATATTTATAATATATTAAGCATATATAATATATAATTAATTATT
>DLLA01000091.1 GCA_002479035.1 Bacteroidales bacterium UBA7574
GTGGCGTGACGGCATAGTCTTCTGCCAGACGAATGTCCTCGCAAGACTGGATACCGGATTGGCGATAGAAGTCTCCCCGATAAAACTTGTTCCAATGAGCACATTTGGCGGTATGCTGCAGGAGACCTTTGATATACGTCTGCTTGTCCGTGTAGCCTACCTGCTCGGTGATGATGCCATTGTCAGTAAGTACATTGGTATCGAAGAGGACAATGTCCGCCCTTGTTTGCAGGGCTTTGGCAGTCAGGTGGGCAATGGCATCCAATGACAGGTAATCGTCGGAATCCACATGAAGAATATACTCTCCGGTGCTGTGTGCGATTGCGGTGTTGCGCGCAGCAGACAGCCCTTTGTTCTGCGGATGGTGGATGATACGGACGGCAGATTTGCGGAGAGGATAGCGGTTGATGACCGTGTTGAGTACGGCAATGGAGTCGTCGCGCGTGGCATCGTTGACGAAGATGTACTCGATGTTGCCGTAGGTCTGCTCGAAAAGGCTGATTGCACAACGCTCGATGTATTGTTCGACGCCGTAGACGGGTACCAAGATACTTACTTTTGGGTTAGTCATAGAACTCAATGCGGCTGGTGTGGGTGGCACGTTTGTCCTCAGGGGGGATTTGCATATAGTCGCCATAGATGGCGCGCAGAAAACCATCGGGATTGGCAGGTCCGAGGAGCGTGTGCCCTTCGAACTCAATATCGCGGACAGGAAAAATGTCAGATTCCTTTTCCTCTATTGTAAACGCCCAACCGTAGATGTCGCCCCATGTATGAGTATGTAGCAGTTTGGTCCACAGACGGATACAGGCTATCCACAGTTTGGCCGGGTAGTAACATACATATCCGAGGAAACGGTCGAGCAGACGATTGCTGTACCGGCTTCGCCCCCATATACAATGGCGATAGAGATAATTGATGGGGTATTGGTTCTTGGCAGAGATTATCTCCTCCATGGGTATGATGTCAATGTATATTCCGCGCTCTTTCAGTTGGCGAGAGTCAGGCTCATCAAAGAGGGAGTGCTTGTCGCGCACTTTGGCTATCGCCATGCAGAAGTGCGGGTCGGTGGTCATGTCCTGATAGCAAAAGCGTTCAGGGAGTTCGTGTTGGAGCACCTTGCGTATGCGCGGTATATCGGATGTGCGGACGGCGATGTCCATATCATCGTCCCAAGGAATGAAACCGTGGTGACGAACTGCGCCCAACAGGGTGCCGCCATGCAGCCAATAATCAATATGATGACGGCGGAAAATCCCGTCCACAGCAACCAAAATGTCCAACATACGTAGTTGCGCCCTACGCAAGAGGGAGCCTTCGGGGTTGTATTTTTGTCTTAAATCTTCCATGTTCGTTTTGTATTGTTAGTTGGTGAGTGATTATTCCCGTTGGGAATTGTCTTTGCGGCGATAACGCTGGCGAGGGTGATGGGGGTGAGGATACTTTTGGTCTAACATGCGTTCCATTGTGGGCAATATTCTATTGCGAATGTGCTCCTTCCTCACATGAAGATAAGCAGCCATTTCTTCTATTGTCCGCCAATCCGAACAATAGTCAAGAATCATTTGCTGACGTTGCGCAAGGGACATTCGTTTAGGTCTCGAGGTTGTAACATTAGCACTTGAGGTTGTAACATTAGCGTCTGAGGTTGCAACATTAGCGTTCGAGGTTGCAACATTAGGGCTTGAGGTTGCAACATTAGAGCCTGAGGTTGCAACATTAGAGTCCAAGGTTGCACTTGGCAGATAGTATATAGTGCCTTTGCCGTGACCTTCGGAGATGAGAAGGTGGTTCTTGCACATTGTATGCAGCATCGTGCTGATGTCTGCTTTGTGAATACCAAGAACGAATTGCAGGTATTCGTTGGAAACCGCTTCATCGGTGGCTGCAGAGGCAAGTGTCAGCAGTTGATGGCGCGGCAACTCCAATACATTTGCGCCAAAGAGGGCTACTAATTTTTCCTTGGTGCTATCGTCCAGAAGAGACTCCATCTTCATGGTCAGTACCACTTTGTTGGGGTGCGCCTGCTCTATCAACATCGGCTTCGCCCATTTGAGAGAGTCCCAACCGTGCATAATCTTATCGGAACCGCTACCCGCTTTTTCGGCAGAACCGAGGAAAGCAAACATCGTCTGCAAGTAGCGATTGCGGCATACACTCTCGCCGCCTTTGTAGTATTGAGGAATGGAGATGAGTAACGTCCCCGGATTGGAGAATACAATCTTGGTGGGGTATTTGTACACGTTTAACGACGTGTTCTGCGAGTAATCGGCATGCACAAGCGCATTGGTAAATGCCTCACGTACAGCCACATGCGCCGCTGTTTCGTTAATGCGCGTGTTGCCTTCCAATGTGAACGGCTTGGGCAGGAAACCCTGTAGGATAGGGAGTACTTTCCAATAGAACTGGAACAGGTTGGACTCCCAGTTGCCATCGGGACAGATACGGTTTATCCAGCGTCCTGCTTTGGTTTCTATTTCCTGATAGTCAGGGAAATAGTTAGGACACGCATCGGTGAGTGCGCTGTAGGTTCCGAACATCAACAACCCTGCTAACGTCAAGCCGCTTTGCCCTGTCTCACGGTCGGTACGGAAGACATTGATTTTCCTCAGAAATTCCTCTTCAGAGAGTCTGTTCCACACATGGTCGGGGTTGGACTGCTGAAAGAGACGGCGATATTGCTGAATGGTGGTGCTATCGAGGTCCTGAATGGAGTAGTTCTTCAGAATACGCCCGTCGGCAGATACACCCGTATTGGCATCTGCGAACATACTGCGGATTTCCTCGGGCGTACAATGGTAATCACCGTCAATGTCCCTGCGGTAGGTGCCGGTATAGGGGTCGCGTCCGCAATAGACAGGTCGCAAGGAGCGGTCGGCACGCGGTATGTAGAATACGAGGAAATACGCTCCGCGATATTGCACAATATGCACATTGTTTTCTTGCAGCAGGGGGATACTGACCTTCTCCCGATTGTGCATCATATTGAAGAAATCCCGCTGGTATTTCTCAGCAGTGGCTAAATCAAGCCCATCTAACACACAATGGGTTGGCAGTTCCTTGACACCAAAAACAATGGTGCCGCCTTTCGTGTTGGCAAAGGAAGAATATGTCTCCCAAAAGGATTGCGGGAAACCACCCAATGCCGTCTTGTACTCCAACTCATCGGACTCTTGGTCAATGACCAAAGGATCCACGATGGAGAACAGGTCGTCGTATGTGATTGGTTGTTTCATTTTTGAAGCATTGCGTATATCTTGTTGGCAAAGTAGATGTCGTGTAGTCCGAGACCGATGTTGTAGGAAAGGATGCGTTCGGTATCGGATTGGCGGGCAGGGACTTTTCCTAATAATACTTCGCTTAATTCGTTGAACCTGCGGAACTGATTGAAATACTTGAATTGGCAGATATGTCCTCTGTCGTCGGCAAATACATGGTCGAAGAACAAGTCACAGTTCTGGAAACCGCGTGTATGGATAGGGACAACCAAAACACCTTCCTTATATAAGGTGTCGTCAGGGCAGAAGAATTCGGGCATCTCCGTTACGGCGGACACGAGGACATCTGTATCGCGCACCAAGTCGTTGTGCGTATCAACTATCTCAAAGGTTATGTTTTTCGCAGCGAACTCTGCCGCAAACCGTTCCGCTTGGTCTTTGTAGCGCAGCAGTTTGCAAGTGATATGCCGACCAAGAGGTAAGATGGCTTGCAGGCATTGCATGGTGGCGTGTGCAGTACTCCCTAATCCCACAAAAGCGTAGGTTTGTGCGGTGGCTGATTGCAAGGTTTGTATGGCTAAGGCAGCCACCGCGCCTGTGCGCATTTGGGTAATCCAATCGGCTTCCATAAAGGCAAGCAATTCGCCTGTGGAGGCTTGATAAAGCAACAGGTCGGAGTGCAAAGAGGGCTTCTTGCCTGCAATGCGGGATACCACTTTGACCCCGAATCGGTCGTATTGCGGCGGCAGCAGGCAAGGCATCGTGTTGAAGAAATCTGCGCCTTGGGGGTGCAAACTGATTTTGGGAGGGAGTTGCGCCTCATACTTGCAGCAGAAAGACTCCCGCACCCACTCCACACATTGTGCGGGGGTGATGTTCAAATCCTGTATTTGTAGGTTACTTATTTGCTTCATTGCATTGCCGTTTCTTGTTGATGTCTGTTTTCTATCCCTTGCTCATCCCTTGCTGAATCACATACTAATCACATACTAATCGCATACTAATCTCATACACTTGACACGAGAAAGACTCGACTTTTATTCGACCATTGACGATGCGAGCCGCATCGTCCCCCATGTGTTCCCTTGACCATCTTAGAGAGAGGGACAAGAGAAGGTTCGCAGGGCGTTGAGCAGTTGGTCGTTGTCCTCGGTGTTGCGGACTGCCAAGCGGATATAGTTGCCGTGGCACTTGGCGGAGCAGTCCTTGATGAGGATGTTGTGCTGTTTGAGCAGTTGGACTGCCAGTTCGCGGGGCGTGCGGGGCGGCAGCACCTCGCAGAGCACATAGTTGGCTTCGGAAGGCAGGACACGCAGATAGGGAATGGTGTGCAACTGCCCGACAAAGCGTGTGCGCTCGGTGCGGAAATCGTCCATCGCCTGTTGGTAGGCTCGCTCGTATTTGCCGAGGATCTGGAGGAAAAACTCGGCGAAGGAGTTGATGTTCCATATCGGCGTGGTGTGGCGTATATGGGTCATCAGCGATTGGTTGGCGGTTGCCAACACGCCGAGACGCAGTCCGGGAACGCCGTAGGACTTGGAGATGCTCTTGATAACGACCAACTTGTCAAAGCGTTGCAGTAGGTCGTTGTTGAGGAAAGTGGGGTGCTCGTCGGAGAAATCGATGAAACTCTCGTCCAAGATGAGTACGATGTCGCGCTGTTGGCACCACTCTATGAGGCGGAGGCAGTCGGCGTAAGGGATATAATTGCCCGATGGGTTGTCGGGGTTGATAAGCACAAGCGACCAGATGTTCTTGTCGGCAAAATAGGTCATCAGGTCGTCCGCCGTGTAGGAGAAATCGGGTGCAGCGGTCTGATATACAACCACTTGTTCGGGCATAAGCCGGTTGGGGTACTCCTCGAAAGTGGGACGGATAACGCCTACTTTGCCGAGTACCTGCTCGGACAGCACTTTGATTAACTCGGCGGCTCCGTTTCCGACGGTGATGTAGTCTTGTTTGACGCCGAAATCCTTGGCTACCAATAAGTTATTTACCCGTTGACCCGACGGGTACTCGGTGAGCAGACGCGTGAAATTGGCAGAGAGTTCGTCCTGCAAACGCTGGTTGGGGAAATAGGGATTGACGAGGTAGCAGAAGTCCAAGATGTGCGGATAACGCCAATAACCGCCGTAGCGGGCGCAGAGGAGGTCGTATTGGCGGTCGGTGAAGATGGACTCGGCAATGTCAAGGTCCTGAATATCATCGATTTCGTACCATTGCTCGCCGTTGAGAGGCAAGGCACGCATACCCGAATTGTCCAGCATGGTGATGACGCGGAGCACCTGCTCGTAGTACTCGTTGCGCCCCAATGCCGTGCAGTACGCCTCGAGGAACGGCACGTACATATTGGTGGAGAAGTCGCGCGAGAACTTGTAGATATTGACGGTTTTGTAGTACTGCGGTATCTCCTCGTAGCGGAATTGCGAGTTGGGGATGAAACGCAGGATACGGTTTTCGTTGTCCAAGGTGACGACGGTGCCGTCCATCCAACTCTCGAACTTGTCCACGAGGGCGAGGTTGGGATAGGGATGGCTGACCAACTTGTTGATGACAGCATCCTCCATAATGATGTCGGACTCGAAGAGCAGCGTGTCCTCCGCACAGAGGTAGTCCTTCGCCATGTAGAGGGAGTAGATGTTGTTGGTCTTGTCATATATGGTATTTTCGACGAACTCGATGGGCGTGGCGGTGGGGAGCGTGGCGAGGTAGTCGCGCAGTTCCTGCGCCTTGTAGCCGATGACCATCACGATGCGCGAGAGGTGCTGGCGGTCTAATTGACGGAGCAACCGCGAGATGAGCGTCTCGCCGCCGACCTCAATCATACATTTGGTGTTGCCCTTGGTCAGATCGCCGAGACGCTTGCCCATTCCTGCTGCTAAAATGATTGCTTGCATATTATTGATTATCTTGTCTTTGTGTTTGATTTTCCAATTGTTTGCGCTCGCGTACCATCTCATCTTGCAGAGTCTGTACGGAGGGCAGTTCCAACATATATTTGGAGGCAAAAATCTGTTTGTGCTC
>DLLA01000153.1:0-4341 GCA_002479035.1 Bacteroidales bacterium UBA7574
CTGCCGTGGTGAAGTGTATGGCAAGAAAGACCTTGCTCCCAACTTCACACAGAAACAAGAGGGTGGACCTCGTGGCGACCGTCGTGACCGCCGTGATGACCGCCGTGGTGGTTTCCGCAGAAACAAAAAACAATAAGTTTAACCCGATTTGTAGATTACAGTTATGTTACAACCAAAGAAAACGAAATTCCGCCGCTCGCAAAAAGGCCGTATCAAAGGCAATGCACAACGCGGCCATGAGTTGGCATTCGGCTCATTCGGTATCAAATCGCTTGGTACCATCTGGTTGACAGGCCGTCAAATCGAAGCAGCCCGTGTTGCAGTAACCCGTTACATGCAACGTCAAGGTCAAGTATGGATTCGCGTCTTCCCCGATAAACCAATCACCAAAAAGCCTTTGGATGTCCGTATGGGTAAAGGTAAAGGTGCTCCCGAGGGATTCGTAGTTCCATTGGAACCCGGACGTATCATCTTCGAAGTCGATGGTGTTCCCTACGAAGTAGCCAAAGAGGCTCTCCGCCTGGCAGCGCAGAAACTTCCTATCACAACCAAATTTGTCGTAAGACGTGATTACGACCCAACCCAAAATGTTTAATCAGGATTATGAAAATAGCTGAAATTAATGAATTAACGACTGCTGAGATTCAAGAGCGTCTCGCCTCCGAAAAAGAGGCTCTCGTTCGCATGAAACTGAACCACAGCATCTCTCCGCTTGACAATCCGTTGCAGATTAAGGTGGCTCGTAAAACTATCGCTCGCCTTGCAACTGTGCTCCGTCAAAGAGAATTAACCAAGTAAAAACGAAAGTGAAATGGAAACAAGAAATCTAAGAAAAGAGCGTCAGGGTATTGTCGTTTCCAACAAGATGGACAAGACTATCGTCGTGGCCGTTAAGTGGAAAGAGAAACACCCTATCTATGGCAAGTTTGTCAATAAGACTCGCAAGTTCCATGTTCATGACGAGAAGAACGAATGCGGCATCGGCGATACCGTACGCATCATGGAAACTCGTCCCTTGAGCAAAACTGTTCGTTGGCGTTTAACTCAAATTATCGAAAGGGCTAAGTAATTATGATACAGCAAGAATCAAGACTGACCGTTGCGGACAACTCCGGTGCCAAAGAGGCATTGTGCATCCGCGTTCTGGGCGGAACCAAGAAGCGTTACGCTACCCTTGGTGATACTATCGTTGTCGCTGTCAAGGGTGTTATCCCCTCCTCAGACATCAAGGATGGTACCGTCAGCCGCGCTATCGTAGTGCGCGTCAAGAAAGAGGTTCGCCGTGCTGATGGCAGTTATATCCGCTTCGATGACAACGCTTGCGTGCTCATCTCCAATGCGGGTGAACTCCGCGGTTCGCGTATCTTCGGCCCCGTGGCACGTGAGTTGCGTCAAACGAACATGAAAATTATTTCTCTGGCACCTGAAGTGCTTTAATCATCAAATTCTACTACTAATATGGCAAAGTTACATATTAAGAAGGGTGATATCGTTTACGTAAACGCAGGTGCTTCCAAGGGCAAGACCGGCCGTGTGCTGGAAGTGCTCGTTGAGAAACAACGTGCTATCGTAGAGGGTGTCAATATGGTATCCAAGAGTACCAAACCCAGTGCTAAGAACCCGCAAGGGGGTATCGTAAAACAGGAGGCTCCTATCCATATCTCCAACCTCAACCCTGTTGAGAATGGCAAACCCGTGCGCGTAGGCCGTATCGAGAAGGATGGCAAACTGGTACGTGTAAGTAAAAAATCCGGTAAAGAGATCTAACAATGAATACAGCAAGTCTAAAACAAGATTATCAGGAGCGCATCGTGCCTATCCTGATGAAGGAGTTCAACTACACTACAGTAATGCAGTGCCCGAAACTCACCAAGATTGTCCTCAACCAAGGTTTGGGCGAAGCTGTGGCTGACAAGAAGATTATCGACGTCGCTCAACAAGAGATGACCCTTATCTCCGGTCAGAAAGCCGTTGCTACTACCTCTAAGAAGGATATCGCAAACTTCAAGGTTCGTAAGAAAATGCCTATCGGCGTGCGCGTTACCCTCCGTGGCGAGCGTATGTACGAGTTCTTGGAGCGTCTCGTCCGCGTGGCTCTGCCTCGTATCCGCGACTTCAAGGGTATTGACAGCAAGTTGGACGGCCGTGGCAACTACACCCTCGGCATCCAGGAGCAAATCATCTTCCCTGAAATCAACATTGATAACATCACCAAACTGCTCGGTATGAACATCACTTTCGTGACCACCGCTCAGACCGACGAAGAGGGCTTCGCACTCCTCCGCGAGTTTGGATTACCATTCAAAAAGTAACAGACTATGGCAAAAGAATCAATGAAAGCCCGCGAGGTGAAACGCGCTGCTTTGTGCGCCAAGTACGCTGCCAAACGCGCCCAACTCCTCAAGGATGGTGACTACGAAGGCCTGCAGGCTCTGCCTAAGAACGCCAGCCCCGTTCGTTTGCACAACCGCTGCAAAATCACGGGTCGTCCAAAAGGCTACATGCGTGCATTCGGCTTGAGCCGTATTCAGTTCCGCGAGATGGCTTCCAAAGGCCTTATCCCGGGAGTGAAGAAAGCCAGCTGGTAAAATCCGGAAATGTTGTCTAATAAGGTGCATCTTACCCCTGCAAGACCCGCGTTCGACCCGCGATACACCCGCGACATTTTCCCGAGAGAATACCGAGAGAAAGTCGAGTAAAACAGCAAGGGATAGGCAAGGGATGCGCAAGGGATAGGATAAACCTTAGTTAGATGATATAGAATAAATCAATTATTAAATATTGTCCCGAAAGGCGGGATTAATTTAACAACAAAACAATTATGACAGATCCAATCGCAGATTATCTGACTCGTCTCAGAAATGCAATCAAGGCCGGTCACCGCGTTGTCGAGGTGCCTGCTTCGAATCTGAAGAAAGAGATCACGCGTATCTTGTTCGAGAAAGGCTACATCCTCTCCTACAAGTTCGTGGAAGATGGACCTCAGGGCACTATCAAAATCGCCCTGAAGTATGATCCGGTTAACAAAGTTAACGCCATCAAGAGTTTACAACGTGTATCTACCCCCGGTCTCCGCCAGTATGTAGGTTATCGCGAGATGCCGCGTGTCCTCAACGGACTCGGTATCGCCATCCTTTCTACCTCGAAAGGTGTGATGACCAACAAAGAGGCGGTCGGACTCAAGTTGGGTGGTGAGGTTATTTGTTATGTTTATTAATGTAAGGAGGAGAAGACTATGTCAAGAATTGGTAAATTACCTATCGCAATCCCCGCAGGCGTAACCGTAACAGTTAGCCCCGAAAACCTTGTTACCGTCAAAGGTCCCAAAGGTGAACTCCAACAGCAGGTAAACCCTATCATCACCGTTACCGTTGAGGATGGCGTTTGCCATGTCACTCGCCCCAACGACGAGAAAGAAAGCCGCTCCATGCACGGCTTGTACCGCGCACTCATCCACAACATGGTGGTTGGTGTACACGACGGCTACAAGAAAGTGCTCGAGTTGGTCGGCGTCGGCTACCGTGTTGAACTCTTCCAACCGCAAGTGCTCAACTTCGCTCTCGGTTACACGCACCCCATCTACCTCCAACTCCCCAAAGAGATTAAGGTGGAGACCAAGTCGGAGCGTAACCAGAACCCCCTCGTCATCCTTGAGTCTGCCGACAAGCAACTCATCGGACAGGTGTGCGCCAAGATTCGCTCGTTCCGCCGTCCTGAACCCTACAAAGGCAAGGGTGTTAAGTTCCAAGGTGAAGTCGTTCGTCGTAAGGCTGGTAAATCGGCTGGTAAATAATTAGAAAGGAATAAGTTATGAATCAGAAAATTGCAAGAAGACTTAAAATTAAAGCCGCTATCCGTACCAAGGTGTCGGGTACTGCTGAGCGTCCTCGTCTGACCGTATTCCGCAGCAACAGCCAAATTTACGCTCAAGTCATTGATGACGAGCAAGGCAAGACCCTTGCTTCGGCATCATCGCTCAGTATCAAAGATAAAATGACCAAGACCGAGAAAGCCGCACAAGTGGGCAAACTCGTTGCCGAGGCTGCCAAGGCTGCAGGCATCGAGACCGTTGTCTTCGACCGTAACGGCTATCTCTATCACGGCCGCGTTCAATCATTAGCAGACGCTGCTCGCGAGGCAGGTCTCAAATTCTAAAACAACAAGACTGATATGAATCGAGTTAAAACAACACAAGACCTGGAACTCAAGGAGCGCCTCGTCGCAGTTAACCGCGTAACCAAAGTTACGAAAGGTGGACGTACATTCACATTCGCAGCCATCGTTGTTGTAGGTAATGAGGCTGGCATCGTAGGCTGGGGACTCGGCAAAGCAGGTGAAGTC
>DLLA01000153.1:4373-17849 GCA_002479035.1 Bacteroidales bacterium UBA7574
AGTCACCGCCGCTATTGCCAAAGGTACCGAGGCTGCTAAGAAGAACCTTATCCAAGTGCCCGTTCTCAAGGGTACCATTCCTCACGAGCAAGAGGCTAAGTTCGGCGGTGCACGCGTGTACCTCCAACCCGCTTCGCAAGGTACCGGAGTGAAAGCCGGTGGTGCCATGCGTGCCGTACTCGAGTCCGTAGGTGTTACTGACGTGCTGGCTAAGGCGAAGGGCTCTTCCAACCCTCACAACCTGGTTAAGGCTACTATCGCCGCTCTCGGCGAGATGCGCGACCCGCGTACCGTGGCTCAGAACCGTGGCGTAAGTTTATCTACAGTGTTTAACGGATAAATAGTGGACTATTATGGCAAAAATCAAAATTCAGCAAGTACGCAGCATCATCCGCTGCCCCAAAGTGCAGAAAGAAACTATGCAGGCTCTCGGTCTGCGTAAAATCAATGCCATCGTTGAGCACGAAGCCACACCCGCTATTCTGGGTATGGTGGACAAGGTTAAACACTTGGTAAAAGTAATTGATTAATCGTATAAATCGTAGCATTATGGAATTACATAATTTAACGCCGGCTGCTGGTTCAGTCAAAACCGCTAAGCGTATCGGCCGTGGTGCCGGTTCGGGACTCGGTGGAACTTCTACCCGTGGTCATAAGGGTGCTAAATCACGCTCGGGCTATTCTAAAAAGATTGGCTTCGAAGGTGGTCAGATGCCTATGCAACGTCGTTTGCCGAAGTTCGGCTTCCAGAACATCAACCGCGTGGAGTACAAGGCTATCAACCTCTCTACCCTGCAGGCTTTGGCAGATGAAAAGCACCTCGAGAAAATCGGACTCATCGAACTTCACGAGGCTGGCTTCATCAACAAGACTACGCTCGTTAAGATTCTTGGCAACGGTACACTCACTGCTAAACTCACAGTAGAAGCCAACGCCTTCAGCAAATCCGCTGAGGCCGCTATCACAGCCGCTGGTGGTACTATTAACAAAATCTAATCAGTATGCGTAAGTTTATTGGAACTATCAAGAATATCTGGAAGATTGAGGACCTCCGCAACCGGCTCTTGACCACGCTCCTTTTCGTGCTCATCTACCGCTTCGGCTCCTTCGTCGTTCTTCCGGGTATCGACCCGACGGCACTGACTGCTCTGCGCGCGCAGACAGCCGGTGGTCTGATGGCCCTTCTGGATATGTTCTCCGGTGGCGCATTCTCCAATGCCTCTATCTTTGCATTGGGTATCATGCCTTACATCTCCGCATCTATCGTGATACAACTGCTCACCATAGCAGTGCCGTATTTCCAGAAGATGCAGAAGGAGGGTGAGTCAGGCCGCCAGAAAATGAACCAGATTACGCGCTATCTGACCGTTGCCATCCTGCTGTTCCAAGGTCCCAGTTATCTGGTGAACTTGTCAGTGCAGATGGCACAAGCAGGTCAGCCTCTGAGTATTGGTTTCAATTGGTTCACGATTTCTTCCACCATCCTGCTCTGCGCAGGCTCTATGTTCGTTATGTGGCTCGGCGAGCGCATTACCGACCGTGGTATCGGAAATGGTATTTCCTTTATCATCTTGATTGGTATCATCGCGCGTCTCCCGGGTGCTATCGTGCAAGAGTTCTCTTCGCGTCTTAATGACGCCGGTGGCGGATTGATTGTGTTCATCCTTGAAATCATCCTCCTGCTCTTCGTGTTCGCATTCGCTATCATGTTGGTACAGGGTACTCGCAAGATACCCGTACAGTATGCCAAGCGTATGGTGGGTAACAAGCAGTACGGTGGCGTACGCCAGTACATCCCGTTGAAGGTCAATGCCGCTAACGTGATGCCTATCATCTTTGCACAGGCTATCATGTTCATTCCTATCGCACTCGCAGGCTTCTCCGCTTCCGAAGGGGCTAACGCCTTCACACGTGCGTTTATGGATAACGACGGCTTCTGGTACAACCTTGTGTTTGCTATCCTTATCGTGGCTTTCACCTACTTCTACACAGCGATTATCATCAATCCTGTACAGATGGCGGAAAACCTCAAACTCAACAATGGCTTCATCCCGGGTGTCAAACCCGGCAAGAAGACGGCTGAGTATATTGATACCATCATGTCGCGCATTACATTGCCGGGTTCTATCCTCTTGGCAATCATCGCTATTCTGCCTGCCTTTGCACGCCTCTTCGGAGTAAGTATGGGCTTCGCGCAGTTCTATGGCGGTACATCGCTCCTCATTATGGTAGGTGTAATCTTGGATACGCTTCAACAAATCGAGAGCCATCTCCTTATGCGCCACTATGACGGATTCTTCGAGTCCGGTATGCGTATCAAGGGTCGCTCTGGTGCTATGGCATATTAATCGGAATGATATACCTCAAGACTGACGAAGAAGTAGAGCGTATGCGTCGTAGTAACGACCTGCTTGGACGCGCTTTGGCGGAAGTCGCCAAAGCCGTCCAACCCGGCGTTACCACGGCACAACTCGACAAGATAGCACACGACTATATCTGCGACAACGGAGGTGTACCCTCCTGTCTCGGATACGAAGGCTATCCTGCCACCTTGTGTACCTCGGTCAATGAGCAGGTGGTACACGGCATTCCCTCCGACAAAGTTGTTCTCAAGGACGGCGATATGATAGATGTGGACTGCTGTGTATTGCTCGACGGCTTTCAGGCTGACTCCGCTTACACATTCCCTGTGGGCGAAGTGGCACCTGAGACGCTCCAACTCATGCGTACCACCAAGGAGGCGCTCTATATGGGCATTGCCGAAGCCGTTACAGGCCACCGTCTCGGTGACATCGGGTTCGCTATCCAGTCCTATTGCGAAAAGGCGGGCTACTCCGTAGTACGCGAGTTCGTAGGACACGGTATCGGACGCGAGATGCACGAGGACCCCGAGGTCTGCAACTACGGTCGTCGCGGCAATGGCATCGTACTCAAATCGGGTATGACACTCGCCATCGAACCGATGATTAACCTCGGACGGCGCAATGTCATCATGGAGGACAACGGCTGGACTGCGCGTACCGCTGACCGCAAACCGTCGGCGCACTACGAACTCAGTGTCTGTGTACGCAACGGCAAAGCCGACATACTCTCTACCTTTGAGTATATCCGCGAAGTCTTGGGTAATCGTTTTATTTAACTACCACGTCACTATGGCTAAACAAGATTCTATCGAAGTAGATGGCACCATCACTGAGGCATTGTCCAATGCAATGTTTCGCGTGCAACTCGAAAGTGGTCATATCATCACCGCTCATATCTCCGGTAAAATGCGTATGCACTATATCAAGATTCTCCCCGGCGACCGTGTCAAAGTGGAGATGAGCCCTTATGACCTCACCAAAGGACGTATTTCGTTCCGTTATAAATAAACTCTAAAACTCTATAGAAATGAAAGTTAGAGCATCTATCAAGAAGCGCAACGCGGATTGCAAAATCGTACGCCGCAAAGGTCGCTTGTATGTAATCAACAAAAAAGAACCCAAGATGAAAATGCGTCAAGGATAAGCATTCCGTCATGGTTAATCATTAAACAAACATATCCTTAAGTAAATAATTATGGCTATAAGAATTGTCGGTGTAGATCTGCCGCAGAACAAGTGCGGTGAAGTCGGATTGACTTACATCTACGGAATAGGTCGTTCAAGCGCAAAGAAAATCCTGGCAGAGGCAGGCGTTGACCCAAGCATCAAGGTGCAGGATTGGACGGATGACCAAGCAGCTAAAATCCGCGAAATCATCGGTGCTAAGTACAAAGTCGAAGGTGATCTTCGTTCGGAAACGTCTCTCAACATCAAACGTTTGATGGATATCGGTTGTTACCGTGGTGTTCGTCATCGTCTCGGTCTCCCTGTTCGCGGGCAATCGACGAAGAACAACGCTCGTACGCGCAAAGGTAAAAAGAAAACGGTTGCTAACAAGAAGAAAGCAACGAAGTAATCAACCACTTAATATCTATCAATTATGGCAAAGAAAACAGTTGCAGCTAAGAAGCGCGTTGTAAAGATTGACGGTGTTGGTCAACTTCACGTTATGTCTTCTTTCAACAATGTTATCGTTACGATTGCTAATGGTGACGGACAGGTTATCTCGTGGTCGTCAGCAGGCAAGATGGGCTTCCGTGGCTCCAAAAAGAATACTCCCTACGCAGCACAGACTGCTGCAGAGGACTGCGCAAAGGTCGCTTATGACCTCGGTCTGCGTAAGGTGAAAGCGTATGTCAAAGGTCCCGGACAAGGTCGTGAGAGTGCTATCCGTGCCGTCGCTAACTCGCACATTGATGTGGTTGAGATTATCGACGTTACCCCGATGCCTCACAACGGTTGCCGTCCTCCTAAACGTCGTCGTGTATAATAATCAGTATCGTTCTCTGGTGCATAGACCGCACTATGCGGGACTACCGCCCTCGGAACATGTAACTTCTTAAACTCTAAAAAATTATGGCAAGATATATTGGTCCTAAATCGCGTATCGCACGTCGTTTCGGAGAACCTATCTTCGGTCCGGACAAAGTACTTGACAAGCGTAACTATGCCCCCGGGCAACATGGCGTTAACCGCCGCAAAAAGAACTCTGAGTACGGTACTCAGTTGGCAGAGAAGCAAAAGGCTAAATACACCTACGGTGTGCTGGAGCGTCAGTTCCGTCTCCTCTTTGCTCAGGCTTCACGTATCAAGGGTGTTACCGGTGAGATTCTGCTCCAACTGCTCGAATCACGCCTTGACAATGTCGTTTACCGTCTAGGCATCGCTCCTACACGTGCTGCTGCACGTCAGTTGGTGAGCCACCGCCACATTACCGTGGACGGCAAGGTTGTCAACATTCCTTCGTATCAGGTTAAGCCCGGTCAGATTGTAGCAGTTCGCGAGAAATCCAAGTCGCTCGAGGTCATTGCTGCTTCTCTCGATGGGTTCAACCACAGCAAGTATAACTGGTTGGAGTGGAACGAGGCTGACAAAGCAGGCAAGTTCCTCAATATCCCTCCACGTGAGGAAATCCCTGAGAATATCAAGGAGCAATTAATCGTCGAGTTGTACTCTAAATAACAATTAAATTCATGGCAATATTAGATTTTATTAAACCTGACAAGGTTATCATGTTGGATTCGAGCAGCACGCACGGAGTTTTTGAGTTCCGTCCGCTCGAGCCGGGTTATGGTATCACAGTAGGTAACGCCATTCGTCGTGTACTCATCGGGTCACTCGAGGGCTTTGCTATCTGTTCAATTAAGATCAATGGTATTGATCATGAATTTGCTACTATCCCTGGTGTCATCACCGATGTAACCAACCTAATCCTCAATCTCAAACAAGTACGCTTCATCCGCAAGGAGGGTGTGGATGCTGATGGCGAAACCATCCGCATGCACGTCAAAGGCAATACCAATACCGCTCTTCTTGCAGGTGAACTCAACTCTTATCTCCAGTCTTTCGACGTGCTCAACCCCGAGTTGGTACTCGCCGAGATGGACGACTCTGCAGACTTCGAGATTGAGATTACTATCAACAAGGGACGCGGATATGTATCTGCTGACGAGAACCGCCACCCCAATGACCCCATTGGAGTACTCGCTATCGACAGCATCTATACCCCTATCCGCAACGTCAAATACAGCATTGACCCCTACCGTGTGGAGCAACGTACCGACTACGAGAAACTCACACTCGAGATTCTCACCGACGGCTCTATCACGCCCAAGGATGCCCTCAAAGAGGCGGCTAAAATCCTAATCTTCCATTTCATGCTCTTCTCCGATGAGAAGATTATCGTCGAAGATCAGGCTAAGCCCGTCACCAATTCCTACGATGAGGAGCACACCCGTATGCGTCAGTTGCTCAACCAGCACCTCGCTGATATGGACCTCTCTGTACGTGCGCTCAACTGCTTGAAGGCGGCAGAGGTGGATACCCTCGGCGAACTGGTTCGCTACCACCGCGCTGACCTGCTCAAGTTCCGTAACTTCGGTAAGAAGTCTCTCACCGAACTCGACGAACTGCTGGAGCGCAACGGACTGGCTTTCGGTATGGATATTAGCAGATACAAACTCAACGACTAATTCAACCCGAGGGTTGGCTCTCAGCACTCAACCCTCAACTCTAAACTAAAAAACAACAATGAGACATAATAAGAAATTCAATCATCTTGGCCGCAAAGCCGCTCACCGCGGTGCACTGTTGTCCAATATGGCTTGCTCGCTCATCATGCACAAGCGTATTTCGACCACTCTGGCTAAGGCAAAGGCACTCCGCATCTACGTAGAGCCTATCCTCACCCGTGCGAAAGAGGACACCACGGCTAACCGCCGTCTCGTATTCAGCGAACTCAAACAGAAAGAGGTCGTTACCGAACTCTTCCAGAACGTTAGCGAGAAGATTGCTAACCGTCCCGGTGGCTACACACGTATCCTCCGTACGGGCTTCCGTCTGGGTGACGCTGCTGAGATGTGTATCATCGAACTCGTTGACTACAACGAGAACATGCTCAAGTCTGCTGCCAAGCCTGCCGCTAAGAAGACCACCCGTCGTGCCGGCAAGAAGGCTGCTCCCAAGGCAGAGGCTGCCGAGGCTGCACCTGCTGCAGAAGAGGCTAAGGCTGAGTAATACACAGGTTGAGCAATATCAACCGCATTCCAAGAGACTGCCAACGCGTGCGTTTGGCAGTCCCTTTTTGTCACTGGGGGACGACGCGGCTCGCGTCGTCTTATTGGAAATTGTGGAGACGGCTTGCCTTGCGTCGTCAAATGATACGACATCATTCATACTAATTTTGTAGTATGAAATTCATGGCTGATTGGTGATAATACGGCATAGCCGTCCGTTCAAGAAAATCCTGATAATAATTCAGGTTTAGATTTGCGGTTGTAAAATAATCTGCATATTTATTTGTGTATATGGAAGATATTGTATAATTTTGCAACCGAGACATACATATCAGGGGCTTTTTGCACATTGCGCTATAGAATCCGCTACACATCGTTCCATATAAAGACCTCTATTTCTCGCCGCTAAAAACCAAAGTCTATGTGGGACTTTGTCAATATATATAACAAACTAATTGATGTAACATTATGAGAAAAATTTACACGTTTGTCGCTCTGTCGCTATTGTTCGTGGTGGCGGGCAGAGCAGAGTTTGTGGGAGATTTCACCGTAACGGGGAACACTCCCAACAGTTACCTTACGGCTGCGGCTACCGAGTCGTATGAGTTCGAAAACAGCGTCTGCATGGGGTTGAATGACACGCTGACGGTCAGTATAGATGCCGACATCTATGCAAGTGCGAAGAGTTTTTCATGGGTGTCTCGCGGCAGTATTGCTATCATTGGAGACACTCGGCAACAGACGGTGCGCGTGGTATCCACCAGTTATGGCAAAGGGCGCGTGCTGTTCTACTACATAACAAAGGATTGTAGTACCTCCACCTCTTTTGACATCTTCAAATCGTTCTCGGGAAGCGAGATGCGCATCAGCGGTCCCGACTGTTTCTCTCCTGGCGATGTGGTGGTGATGTCAGTGAACCCGATACTGACGGAGAACTTGAATCACCAGATTGGTATTGACTATTACTATTGGAATGTGACGGCAACTCCCAAACCATCGTTTGTAGATAGCATTGTTTACGAAGCAGGTGACGGCAGTTCGGTTACTTTTGTGGCAGGCGAAGTAGGAAGCAGCGACCAAGTTACGGTTAATTTCGGTGTCTGCAACCGTGCCACTCCACTGGCGGCTACACTCAATTTGGGGAAGAAAGCCCCGAAACCGGAGGTAAACAAAGAAGAATGTGTGGTTTACGGAGAAGGGAAAGTTCTCAATCTGTCTGTACAAAATCCTGTTGCTGGCGTAGCATACTCATGGTGGTGTGCCAACGCAAAGTGGCAGTTTAATAGTACGGTAGGTACGAGTGTTCAGGTAACATTGGATAAAGAATCCGATGGCTCCATTATCTGTACCGCTTCTTTCGAAGGCACTGACGGGTGCGGAGGAACATCTGATACCATTACCGTGAAACGCGAATGGGGTGACAATGTTTCATTGCAGTGCGTGAATAACACAAACTATCAATTCCAAGTCGGGAATCGGTATGAGTTTATCCTTACAGGGGAAACGACTGGTACCAAAGTGGAGTGGGTAGAACTTGCAGGATGGTCTGTTGCTCCTAATTCACCTACGGAGAGTACAAACATTTTCTTGATTCCGGGGGCTGGGGCTGCTTTACAGGATACGGTAAGGGCGCGTGTAAAGAGTTGCTCTGCTGCCACAGGGTACAAAGAGGTGAAACACGTGGTATATGTAAAGCCAGCTCCTGTGACTGACATCACGGTTGCTGAAGCATGTCTCTCGTCCGACTCAACCTATACCTTCCGCGCCGTACAAGGCAACAATGGTCCGCAGGCAGCGTCCTATACGTGGGAGGTAAAAGTGGGCAATACCTATGTGCCGTATAGCAATTTCACAGGCGATTCTCTTAGGCTGATTGTTACCACCGATATGCAGGCAGTGCGTGTCCGCCCCAACGGGTTAGAAGGATGCGATGGCGAGTACTCTGAGGACAAAAATTTGGTATTCAAACCCGCTGCACCGGAAGGAATTTCTGTAGGTTGCATTGCTGTCAATATGCCTGATACCTCCACGTTTAGTATCGTTAATCCTACGGCGAACCAACTATATGAATGGATATTGCCAACGGGCTGGAGCAAGGTTGCGTCATACGATAATGGACAATCTATAGATGTATGTACCACTGGCGCAATTGGAACATATACTATACGTGCATACGGAATAGGTACAGGAATCTGTGCAAATTCTGACACCACTTCTGTTCCTGTGAATGTGATAAGCAGTCCTAATGCTTCCATTCAAATCACCCCTGTTCCCGGCTTTGGAACAATGTGTATGGCTGTCAATTTCCCGAGCACGGCAGCCTCGTACCATTGGTATATCGTTCATAATGGGGCTATAATGACAGAATCCGGTTTGCTTGATACTCGTGAGGAGCAAAATTATGCAAAGATTAACGAACCATATGCTTCACAAATAGGCAATCCTACCAATAGCACCGAATATACTGTTGTTGTAGAGTATGAAACCACTGACGGATGCAAAGAGCGAATAACTTGTGGTGCACCCCTAAACCCATCCATCAATTACAGAAGTAGCACTGCTGCAGCAAGAATTGCTCCTCACAGGATAGCACAAGAGGAAGAACAATCTCTGTCTCTCATTTTGTCTCCGAATCCTGCTTTGTCAACATTAAATGTTGAGTTGCAAAATGGAGAAACGTTTGATATCCATATTTTGAGCGTAGATGGAAGGGTATTATATACTAATGGAGGTGCTCAGCAATACGATATTGATGTTTCTTCATACCCGACAGGATACTATATCGTTACAGCGTCCCAAAGAGGCGGGAAAAAAGCAATGGATATTCTCATTAAACAATAAAGAGGTATGAAACGAATACTTATTAGCGTTGTGAGTGTGTTTTGTATCATAGGTGGTATGCGTGCCGCCTATGATACATCGCACTACTATCAATCACGCCCGCGTTTCTCGGCGACAAACTCACAGGGATTTGAGTTGTGGTATGGCAAGTTAACGGATAGCACGGCTATGTTAGTTCCGGATAATGCCAATTCATATTATCCCAGTTCTAGTGATTTCAATTATGCTTATATCACATCTGATACATTGATAATTCCGGAGACCGCTACCTACAGAGATACCACTTATACGATAGTGCAGATTAGTCCTGCCAGTGTGTTCAACAATATGGATAAACTGACTACTATCTATCTGCCCAAGACGATAGCATTAATCGGCGACACCATTAAGTACACAGAACTGACAGAAGAGCCTGGTAAAGCCAATCCGTTTTCAGGTGGGGATTGCAGTTTTGCCTTTACGGGAACCCCTCATTTGGAGAACATATATATAGACGAGGAAAATCCGTACTTTACATCGGTAGATGGGGTGGTATATACCAAGGACTTAAAGGATTTGGTTGTGTACCCCTCAGGAAAAAAGGACACGACCTATACCCCTTTGGATGGGTGCCAACATATTCTGCGGTCTGCCTTTTATGTCAATTCCACACTACAGGAAGTGAATTTACCAAAATCCTTAAAGTCAATCGGACATCTTGGATTTATGGGTAACCAACTAAGGAAAATCATACTAAAAGATTCCGTCGTTTCTGTAGGGGCAGTAGGACTTGGCAGTGGTAGAAAAAACGTTGCTTTACATGTAGGTCAAAGCATAAATAGTCTGCACACCTTCGCCATCTCTTGGGAGAATATAGGGTCTATCCACTGTTATGCTGTTGACCCTCCTTCTCTTGGAGAATGGTATCCAAAAGCAGAAACAGTGCTATATGTTCCACGCAATAGTATCAATGCCTATCGGAGTTCTCCACTTTGGGGACAATTGACAAATATCTACCCCATAGAGCCGCCTATTGTGGCTGGTGTGGACCAAGCCACGGTGTCGTGGGTGCAGAACTTCTCGGCTACAGGGTATGTGTGGACGCTGTATAGCGATGAGGCGCATACACAGATGGTAATGACCCTTACTTTTGACCAACGGGGCTACCTCAAGAGCATTGTCCTTGGCAACGCTGCTTCCGCACCACAGCGCGCTTTGGTGCAAGCAGTAGCAGATGACGAGGGCAGTGGCAGCAGCGGTAGCAATGGTGGTGAAGACAATGGTGACGGCAGTGATTCTGACGGTGAGAAACGTTTTGCGGAGTACTACTCGTTTACTATCAGCAGTCTCAACCGCAATACGAAGTACTACTACACCCGCCAGTCGTTGTCCGACGACCAAGTCATTGACGAGGAGAGTGGCTCGTTTGCTACCTCGGACAAGACGGCTACCGATGTAGATGCTGCTCCTGCTACAGACGACACCTCCTCTTCTGCCCTCAAAGTCATCAGCAACGGACAAGTGTATATCCTGCGCAATGGAAAAGTCTATGACGCAAGTGGCAATGGAGTGAAATAATATGCTCTTTACGCAGTCCTCCTCCATAAAGGACTCAACAAACAATAGAGATTGTCCGCTATGGGGATCTCTATTGTTTGTACTATGTATGATTGTCGCCTCTCTCCCATAGATTGATATCAAAAGCAGCATCGCGTTTCATAGTCAAAGAATGTTATCCTCTGTTCTTATATCTGCAATTTATTGCGCTGAACAACTCAAAAATATGTAATTTATCGAAATAGACGTGCACATATTTTGCAATTTATCGAAATTACAATGTCTTTGCAGTTTACTACCGTGACTGTGCTATTGAGGTGGATTTCATTCCGTACCTGATGATTTTAAGGCTGCTTATATGGATAGCGCATTTACCTCTTTAATTCCACACTATCTGCTCTGCCAACTGTTGGAAATAGTCGTTAGACCCAATATCCAGTTCGTGCGGATTGCGGACAAAAGGAAACACATCGAATTTGACCGCAGAGATACTACAAATACCGCGAATATGCAAATACGTAACACATCAACAGAACCTGTGCGTGATGCTATTATCATCGGTGTGGCTGTCTCTGTATTTGTTTGCGGACTATTGTGTATATGCTTATTTTACAGTACCTTTGCAGGGTGAAATTGAGCAAATTGTAATAGAAAATTGAGCAAATTGCGGCGTAAAATTGAGTAAATCGTAATGGAAAATTGAGTAAATTGTAATGGCATGATTATACGAGAGCAACTAAAGACATTGCAGGAGCGAATGGCAGAGCCGCGTCGGTTTATCCAAGTGCTGGCAGGGGCGCGGCAAGTAGGAAAAACCACGATAGTGCAACAGTTTGTGGCACAATGCAGTGTACCTGTAACGTTTGTTTCTGCCGATGCGGAAAACGAAAACAATGCGGAATGGATTGCCAAGCAATGGAATGATGTGCGCCAACAGATGCGTGTGTTGCAGCAGGCGGAGCATATCCTTATCATTGACGAGGTGCAGAAACTGAACAACTGGAGCGATGTCGTCAAACGGGAGTGGGATGCGGATACATGGAACAAAGTGAATATCAAGGTAGTCCTGTTAGGTAGCAGCCGTCTGCTGCTTAAAGACGGACTGACAGAGAGTCTCGCCGGTCGCTTTGAACTGATACGTGTACCCCACTGGTCATACGCCGAGATGCAAGAGGCTTTTGGCTTCTCGTTGGAGCAGTACATTTACTTCGGCGGTTATCCGGGGGCGGCAGAACTGGTCAGCCGTGAGGTGCGTTGGAAGAACTATATTTTGCAGTCGATTGTAGCACCTGCCATAGAGAAAGATGTGCTGATGACCAAGCGAATCCACAAGCCTGCGTTGCTCAGCCAACTATTCCGATTGGGGGCGACATATAGCGCGGAGTTGGTGTCTTATACCAAGTTGCTCGGGCAGTTGCAGGACGCAGGCAATACAACCACCCTGGCGGGTTACCTGACGACCCTCGGCGAGGCGGAGTTGCTATGCGGATTGCAGAAATACGCGAGTGCGCCCATACGTCGTATTCAGTCGGTGCCTAAGTTTCAGGTATTTAACAATGCACTCTTGTCGGCTTTTTCGGACTATCGTTTTGATACCGCCCAATTGGATAGTCAGCGTTGGGGACGTTGGGTGGAGAGTGCTGTAGGGGCACATCTTGTGAACTATGCCGAGGAGCAAAACTACTCGGTATTCTATTGGAGAGAAAGAGATGATGAGGTGGACTTTATCTTGCGGAGAGGAGTGGATGAGGTGGTTGCTATTGAAGTTAAGAGTGATAGCCGCTCGGATAATCAGGGACTGTATGTATTCGACAAGCAGTTTCACCCCAAGCATACAATGGTGGTTGGCACAAACGGATTTCCATTGGAAACATTCCTGCGTGTAGCACCGGAGCAGTTGTTTTGAACTTATTAAAGACTATATATCACCCGTTTCATTTTACCATTATGACCAATCCCAAACTCATACACGATTTTGTTGCCTACTGGACGGGCAAAGGGTACGAGAAAGGCGAGTCGCAACCGTTCTGGATTGCGCTGCTCCACGCTCTCGGCATAGAAGAGCCCACCACGTTTATCACTTTCGAGCAGCAAGTGCATATCGACCACACGGCTTTCATTGACGGTTTCATACCCGCCACCAAGGTGCTGATTGAGCAGAAGTCGGTGCAGAAAGACTTAGGTGCCCCAATCAAGCAGTCGGACGGCTCGCTGCTCAACCCGTTCCAGCAAGCCAAACGCTATGCCGCCGAACTGCCGTACAGCAGTCGTCCTCGGTGGATAGTAACGTGCAACTTCCGCGAGTTTTGGATATACGATATGGAGCAGCCCAACGGCGAACCGCAGGTGGTGCTGTTGGAGAATCTCGAGAAAGAGCATTACCGTCTGCGTTTCCTTGTGGACACAGGCAGCGACACCCTGCGCAAAGAGATGGAACTCTCCATACAGGCGGGCGACCTGGTGGGGAAGATATACGATGCCATCCGTCCGCAGTACGCCCA
>DLLA01000020.1:0-13436 GCA_002479035.1 Bacteroidales bacterium UBA7574
TCTACGAGCGGCAGTTCATCACCCGTCAGGATATGAACATCACGGCGATTTCGCGCTTCAGCGAATTGCTGAACGAGTATATCAACTCGGGCAAGACCGCCACGGACGGCATACCGACCGTGAAGTATTTTGCCGACCGTGTACACCTGTCGCCCAACTATTTCGGCGATATGGTGAAAGCCGAGACAGGCAAGAGCGCGCAAGAGTATATCGCCCTACGCCTGTTCGAGTACGCCAAACGGCAACTGCAAAGCCCCGAACTGACCATCAAAGAAGTGGCAATGCAGACAGGTTTCCAACACCCGCAGCACTTCGTGCGGTTCTTCAAACGCCATGCAGGGATTACACCGACGGAATACAGAAAAGCAAACTAAGGGGACCTCCCCTACCCCTCCTTCAGAGGAGGGGAATAAGTTAAGAGTTGAGGGGTTGAGAGAAGTTGAAAAGTATCAAGTTTAGAGTTAAAAGATATGAAACGTTTTATTTTAAGCATTGTAACGATTATGGCTATTGCAAATGTGAATGCAGCCGACAAAGTGCTGGTTGCATATTTTTCCGCCATGGGAACAACCAAAGCGGTGGCAGAACAGATTGCGCTCGCTTCGGGCGGCGAACTGATGGAGATTGCGCCTGTGCAACCTTACACGTCTGCCGACCTCAATTGGAATGACAAGAAATCGCGCAGCACGGTAGAGATGAATGACGAGAGTGCACGCCCCGCCATCAAGAAGACCAAAGAGAACTTGGACGGATACACTACGGTGTATGTCGGGTTCCCCGTCTGGTGGTATGTGGCACCGCGTATTATCAACACATTCCTTGAGGCATACGATTTCAGCGGCAAGACGATTATCCCCTTTGCCACCTCGGGCGGAAGCGGTATTGCAGGCTGCACCAAAGCCCTGCGCAAAACCTATCCCGCCCTGCATATAGAGGACGGCAAGTTGCTGAACTATACCTCGTATGAGGAAATCCAGGCATGGGTGAAATAAGCCTACCCTATTTCACGTAAATAACATTGTTTTAGTAGTTACCGGTGGAGGACTGCTTCCAACTCATCAAGAGTGGAGTATGTCCTCCATTGCATTTGTTGAGCGGGGAGGAGATTGGCGGGTAGGTCGTCCACAAAACAGTAGGGTGTGGGGCAATGGTGCCGGGTGAGGTATGCTTGGACAGTGGCGTATATGCGCGGGTCGGGCTTGCTGAGGTGAAGGAGGTGTGAGAGGAAACAGTGTTCGAAGACGGACATGTCGTAGCGGGAGCAGATGTCGTGCCAGTGGAGTTGGTTGTTGTTGCTGAGCAGGAAGAGGCGGTATCCGCGGTCGTGCCACCGGTGCAGGAGGGCAAGACGGTCGTCAGGTATGCCGCCGTGCATAGCGTTCCAAGCGTTGATGATGTCTTGCGGCGTGGTGCCAGGACGGGCATAACGCAAGAGGGTGCCGATGAAAGCGTCGGCAGCGATAAGTCCGCGCTCGAACTGCTCCATAAGACTGTCGGCAGTGCCTTCGCCGTCGGAGGCGAGACCCAAGAGACGGTCTGTCTGCTCCTCACCCAGCAAGTGGCGGAAACGGGACAGACATTCGGGCATGTTGTGCTGCATCAGCACGCCGCCCATATCCAAAATAATGGTCGTAGAATCAGACATATAAAACATTAATTACCATGTAATTAACCATTAATTTCAGAGTATCGCTCGTTTTTTATTGATGACGCGAGCCGCGTCGTCCCCCGGACAGCGCATCATCCTTTCTACTTATCAGATTGTCAAAGTGATAATGTGGTGTAGTTGCGTTCGCCGAAGATGGTGGTGCCGATGCGGACGAGGTTGCTTCCCTCCTCGATGGCGATGAGGTAGTCGTGGGACATGCCCATGCTGAGGACAGGGAGGCGGCGGGTATCGCGGATGGTTTTGAGGGCGTGGAAGCAACGGCGAATCTCCTGTGTATCATCGGTTTGCGTAGCCATGCCCATAATGCCGCAGACCTCTACCCACGGGTAGGGGGTGAAGTCGGCGGGCAGTTCGTCGGGAGCGAAGCCTGTCTTGGTTTCCTCGCGGGCGACATGCACCTCAAGCAGCACTTTGACGCGGCGTTGTATGCGCTCCGCTTCGCGGTTGATGGTCTCGAGGAGGTGCAGGCTATCCACAGACTGTATCAGATAGACGAAGGGAATGACGGCACGCACCTTGTTGGTTTGCAAGTGTCCGATGAAATGCCAACGTATGTCATGGGGCAGGGTCTCGTACTTGGGCAGGAGTTCCTGCACGCGGCTCTCGCCGAAGTCGCGTTCGCCGGCGTTGTAGGCTTCGAGGATAGCCTCGCATGGGTGGAACTTGCTGACACACACCAGCGTAACCCCATCGGGCAAGTGGCGGCGAATGTCGGCAATGTGTTGCGGAATGTCTGACATAAGGTGTAGTTACTGAATGTTAACCGGCTTATTTTCAATAGGATAATAATACGTAAGAAATTGCATATTATCCCGAGAGTCTCTCGAAGTTCTCCCGATATTCTCTCGGCAATAGCAGGGTGCCAATTATTTTTCTACTGTCTAAACAAGCGGAGGAATCTGCACGTTATCGTGTCGTGTTGGGGTTAATCCACGGCGCGGAAGACCTCAAGGACAGGGGACTTGGCGATGTTAACTATCTCACAATCAATGCTTGCGAGGGACTGCATAAGGCTCTTGACGGCTTCGTTGAGGTCGTTAGCCTGCACATAGATGTTTGCGCCTTTGCGTGTCTCCTTGCCGTTGTCCTCGACGGTAATCATCTCGACACGCGCCTTGTACCAGAACTCGGCGTCGGGGTTCGGTATCATGTCGTAGAACTGCACCTGTTTGCAACTCTTGACCTCCCATTCGCCTGATATAAAGGGTTTTATCTCATCGATAAGGCGCGTCTCCACATCGGCGCAGGTGAGTCCTTCGACCATGTATGTCTCTTTGACAGCCGCGGGGTTGTCTTCGCCCGTCTGGCGGGTGTAACTGATTTTGAGTTCGTAGAAAACCATAATTATTTACGATTTAGATATTTACGATGTACGATTTATTTTTTGGATTTAGTTATTTCATTATTAGCGACTTGACGTCTGTGGCGTGCAACTCGCCTTCGGGGAAGGTGCGCAGAGTGCCCGACCAGAGCAGGAGTGGTGCGGCGGGACGCGGTTGGATGACGCGGTCGTAGGGCGTACTGTCGTCGGTGTATAGCAGCCAGTTGTCCTGCAATTGGAAATAGACATCGCCCGCGTGTTTGCGGTAGATAGAGGTGCGGTCGTCGGAAGTGACGGCCTCGTGAATGGGGAACGCCACTTGCACGCCCTCGAAATCCATGAGGAAGTTCGCCACCTGTCGTTGGAAAGCCTCGAGGGACAGGCGTTTCTGCTCGATGAGTGTGCGGTTGAGGTAGATGAATGGTCCGTAGCCGCCGTCCACCCATCGCTCGTGCCCATAGATAGCCATGAGGTAGGTGCCTGTGAGTGCTGCGGCGCGGTCCACATCGAAATGCCGAATGGGAATGCCCGCCGTCTCGAAGGTCTGCGCTGCATAGCCGAGGACGGGCCGTCCGACGACAAGCAGTTGGTATTGCGCCTTGCCGATGCGGCGATTGAGTTGCTCCATGAGGAAGCCAAGATCCTGATTGATACCAAGATACATATCCTCCTGTTCGGCGGAGGCGAGTGCGTCGGAGGTGGCGTGCGGGGAGAGGGTGGTCAGTTGGAGGAGGAGCAGGTCGGGGGTGTTGTCCGCGCCGAGTTGGAGGTCTTTTTGCAGTGCGAGTGCCATCTCGATGACGAGGGTGTTGGCAGCGGTTGTGTTCAGCAATTGTGCTGCGGGTGTGTATGAGAAGGGCTTTTTGCGTTCTTCGGGCGTGGGGCGGAGGTACATGGAGATGTCCATGCGCGGTGTCCACGGGCGGTTTGCCAGTTCGGTGATGCGTCCGCTGACGTTCATCGCGTCAGCCGTTGCGGGCAGCCCTTCGGTGTAGAAAGAGGAGGTTGCCCATTTCTGCGTGGCGGGGTCGAGCCAGCAGCACGCGTTGGCGGCGTGCCCCGCCATGAGGACGGTGGCTTCGGGTTGGAGTCCGACGGCATAGATGTGGGCTTGCGCGCCATGCCGGATACGCCATTCGTCTGACAATGAGACGGATAGAAAGGTGCCGGGCGATATGGCGAGGTCGGTGCCGATGCCTGCCGCTTGTGGGTCGGCGAGTGTGGGATGCACACTGCGGTCGGTGCGCGAGAAGTAGGTGTCCGCCATGATGCCGTGGCGCGACGGGGTGGTGCCCGTCATGAGTGTGGCGGTGGTCTCCTGCCCACCATAGACGAGGTGCGGGAAGTCGATGGTGGTCTGGTAAGCCTCTTCGCTGAGCGTCCGCAGCCCGCCCGCAGGCCAGTAGGAACGCAGGTCGGTGAGGTTCTCCTGAGTCATGCCGTCCACCACTACCACCACCGTGAGACGCGGCAGGGCGTTGGTGTTTAGGGAATAGAGGATAGAGAGCAGGGCTATCAGCGAAGTATGTAGATGAGTCGTGCGCATAGGTGAAGAACGGGGAATAGCAGCAGCCGCCAGTTGAAGCCGACCAGCGGGTGCGACGAGAAGAAGGTCAGGAAGACCACGATAGCAATCAGAATGAGGTACACGAGTCCAAGCAGCACGTCCACCCACCAAGTCAGGCGGCCGCGGCGACGGTCAAGGAGCGAGATGCCGGCCATCACGAGGACAAACAGCCCGATGCCCAGCCAGCAGTTGGCGTACCACGGCACGGGGGCGATGTCGAAAGGCGCGATGTCCTCGCTCTGCACGAGCGGCGTGCCGTCCGCAAGGCGTGCTTCGGACATGAAAAACATCAGTTCTTCGGGCAGGAACAGCCGCTGTTCGTTGTCCATGGGAGCGTCCGCCCGCTTGCCGAAGATGAGGTTGATGCCGAAGTCCACCCACGAGTTGCGCCCCGTGTAGCGGGAGATGGCGCGGCGGTATGGTCGGTGTATATAGCCTTGATAATCAGACAGTATGGTGTCGCCAAGCGCATCCTTGATGAGGTGGTAGGGGCGCGTGGCGCAGTTGTCGAACACGAAATTGTAGTGATAGAAGCGGTTCTCGGGCCGGTAGTTGACGAGCAGCGCGTCGAACACCTGCTGCATCTGCGTGTGCGTGAGGTTGAGCCGCTGCCAATAGACCTTGCGCCCCACGCGCTCCGCGCTCAGGCGGAAGTAGCGCAGCGGCTCGATGCCGAGTTGGTAGTAGGTGTCGCCCTTGATGAACTTGAGGTAGAAGTCCTCGGTGTCGAAGGAGAAAATGCCGTAGTTGAACACCACGTCAATGCCCTGCGCCCTGTCCTCGACGAGGATGGCGGAGTGCCCGTACTTCGACCACACCTGCGTGCCCGGGGTGCAGGTCAGCAGATAGACGTGTGCGCTGTCGCCCAGTGTTTGGGCGCAGGCGAGCAGCGAGCATACACATAACGCTATTGTTATCAACCACTTACGCATACATCATTATCAGATTGGGAACAAACGTGAACACCAGCCCCAGCAGGTAGCCGCACACCACCTGCATCGGCGTGTGGGCTTTCAGGTAGATGCGCGCGTACATCAGCAGCAGTGACACTGCCAGCACCGCCACCACAGCCGCCGTCACGTCCACCCCGCCGCACAGCCCGTAACTGCACACGCCGCCCAGCAGCCCGCCCATCGCGGACAGGTGCGCGGAGATTTTCCACCGGCGGTTGATGATTGTCACCACCGCCAGCGCCAGCGTCGCGCCGATTGCCAGCAGCAGCCACATCAGCGGCAGGTGCATGGTCGCGCGGACGAAGTAGCACCAGAAGGCGTAGCACACGGTGGTATATATATAAGGTGTGGTGCGTTGCTTGGGGTCTTCGATGTAGAGCGAGGTCAGTTGCCCGCGCCGCCACATCCAGATTATCAGCGACACCGGTATCAGGCAGGTCAGAAACAGCGTGCCGACCACCGACAGCCACGCCAACGTGGCGGGCATCGCTGGGCTGTGCACGTGCATCGCCGCAAAGAACAGCCCCATCCCGTAGGTGGGTATCAGCAGCGGATAGAGCACTATGCTCAGCGTTTTCGCCGGTATATCAAGCACTTTCTGCATCATCTATTGTATCTGTTTGCGCAGTCGCGCCACGGGGATGCCAAACTGTTCGCGGTACTTCGCCACGGTGCGCCGCGCGATGGAGTAGCCGCTCCGGCGCAGCGTATCCACCAACTCGTCGTCGGTTATCGGGTTGCTCTTGTCCTCGGCATCGACTATCTCGCGCAGTTTCTGCTTCACTTCGCGCGTCGAAATCTCCTCGCCCTCGCTGTTGGTCATGGCTTCGGAGAAGAAGAATTTGAGCGGGAACACGCCGTATTCGGTCTGCACGTACTTGTTGCTGCACACGCGCGAGATGGTGGAGACGTCGTAGCCCGTGCGGTCGGCGATGTCCTTCAGCACCATCGGGCGCAGATAGACGTTGTCGCCCTGCAGGAAGAACTCGCGCTGGTAGTTCACTATCGCGCCCATGGTGTGCATCAGCGTCTCGTTGCGCTGGCGGAGGGCGTCGATGAACCAGTTGGCAGCCTCTATCTTGCCCTTGACGAACCGCGCCGCCTCGCGTGTCTGCGGCGTGGACTGTTTGGTCGGCTTGGTGTAGGTGTCCAGCATCTCGTTGTACTCCGCCGACACGTGCAACTCGGGCAGGTCGCCTTGGTTGAGCGACACTATCAGTTCGCCGTCCTCCTGCTCCACGATGAAATCCGGTATCACTACCGTCTGGTTGCGGTCGTAAACCGTTCCTAACCAAGCACTTCCGGGGCGCGGGTTCAGGTGGGTTATCTCGCTGATGGCGGTCTTCAACTCGTCTTCGGTGATACCCGCGCGTTGCGCCACTTTGGCATAATGGTGGCGCGAGAACTCGTCGAAGTACTGCTGCAGTATCTTCTCCGCCAGCACCACCGTAGGGGTCTGCTCTTTCTGCCGCAACTGTATCAGCAGGCACTCCTGCAAGTCATAAGCCCCCACCCCGGGCGGGTCGAACTGCTTTATCTGCGCCACTATCTCCCGCATCTTGTCGTCCGTCACGGTCAAGCCTTCGCGGAACGTCAGGTCGTCCACCAGTTCCTCGGGCGTGCGCCTGAGATACCCGTCGTCGTCTATGTTCCCCACCACAAATTTCGCCACATGACGGTCGGGCTTGTCCATTTTCGTGAGGTATATCTGCGACTTCAGGTACTCGCTGAAACTCGTCCCCACCGAGAACGGAATATCCTCTTGCGGCGTGCTCTCCGCGCGCCCTTGCGACGCGGGCTGGGTGTCGGCATAGTCATCGTCCTGCACGTAGTCGTCGTAGTCAAAGTCCTCGTTCTTCAGCGGGTTCTCGTACTCCTCGTCCTGCGGCTCGGTGTCCTGATAGTCATCCGCATTCTCGTCGCGACCCTCTTCCAATGCGGGGTTGTCTTGCAACTCTTCATTGATACGGGCTTGCAACTCACACGACGGCAACTCCAGCAAGCGCATCACCTGTATCTGCGCAGGTGACAACTTCGCTTGCAGTTTCTGCTGCTGTTGTAGTGAGAACGAGGTCGCCATATTCTTACTATTTGTTAACGTTTCAGTCGTTTCTTTGCCCTGTCAAACCGCTGCTTTTCAGCAAGGGATGCGCAAGGGATACGCAACCCATAGAGAACGGATACAGAACAAATGTCTTTAATGCTTATTAATTATTAACTATTACCTATTACTTGTTATCAATCACGTCGGCTACTGCCGTCGTGATTGATAACAACTGTTCATCAGTCAGTTCCGTATGCATCGGCAGCGACAGCACGCACCCTGCCAGCCTTTCCGCAACGGGGAAGTCGCCCTTCTTGTACCGCGGGTCTTGGTATGCCTTTTGCAGGTGCAGCGGCACGGGATAATACACCATCGACGGTATCTCCCTTTCCGCCAACGCCTCGCGCACCTTGTCGCGGTCCACGCCCACCAATCGCAATGTGTACTGGTGATAGACGTGCGTCGAATGGGCTTGGTGCCCGGGTGTCAACACGTGCGGATTGCCCGCGAATGCCTTGTCGTAGTAGGCTGCCGCCCGTTGCCGTGCCGCGATGTACTCGTTCAGATGCGGCAACTTCGCGTCAAGCACTGCCGCCTGAATAGCGTCCAACCGCGAGTTCACGCCCACACGGTCGTGATGGTAGCGCACCACCATGCCATGGTTGGCTATCGCCCGCATCTGAGCCGCCAACTCGTCATTGTTGGTGAATATCGCACCCCCGTCGCCGTAGCAACCGAGGTTCTTCGACGGGAAGAAACTGGTGCAACCTATGTCGCCCATCGTTCCTGCCTGCCTCGTCGTGCCGTCCGAAAACGTGTACTGCGCCCCGATGGCTTGGCATGCGTCCTCCACCACGTACAGGTTATGCTCCCGCGCAATCGCCATAATAGGCTCCATATCAGCGCATTGCCCGAACAGATGCACGGGCACGATAGCCTTCGTGCGGGGCGTGATAGCCTTGCGGACAGCCTCCGCCGAGATGTTCATCGTGTCCCAATCTACATCTACCACTACGGGTGTGAAACCCAACAGCGCAGCCACCTCTGCCGTTGCGATAAACGTGAACGTCGGAGTGATAACCTCGTCGCCTGGGCGTAGCCCGAGACCCATCAACGCTATCTGCAGGGCGTCGGTACCGTTGCCTACGGGTATGACGTGTTTCGCACCCGTATAGGCTTCGAGGTGCGACTGGAACGCCGACACCGCCGGACCTTTCACGAAAGCCGCACTGTCTATCACCGCTTGGATGCCGCGGTCTATGTCCTCTTTTATGTGTTGATATTGCGTCTGCAAATCAACCATTTGTATCTTCCTCATGCTACTTCTCTATGATATATTCCAACTCACTCGGGTTCACGCGCACGCGCGTTACATAAGGATTGTCGCACTCCACCTCCACGGGCACCGATGCCTGTTCGCCCTTCGGAAAATGGCACAGCACATGGAAATCCTCCTCCCGCACATCGTTGAAGTGCGACATGCCCACACGCGCCTGAACCGTCACCGTCTGCGGGAACAACCGCAGCGACTCCCCTTCGGGACAACCATAAGTCTCCACGGGCAGGGTGAACGACTTCTCCGTAAACTGCTCCGTTACGAACAGCACACTCACGCTCGACGGCACCACACGCAACCCCTCAGGCACATTCAGCCCCACCGTACAGCGCATCGTATCGCGGATATCCTTTATCTTCAGCGACTCCGTTGCGATATAACGGAGGTCTCGCAGGTCTTGTTTCTTCCCGTAAACACGTACCGTTTGGGGTTCTACAACGGGTAGGCTGCGCATCTGGTACTGCGACGCAGGCGTCCATTCAGCCGTCAGCCGCACCTCCACATCTTTCTCCTCCTGCTTGTGATACACCGCCTCAATCACTTCGGGCTGCACCTGCAGCACCACCGTACTGCCGGGCAACATATCCTGCAATTTCGGACGGAGTATCTCCGCGGTGATATGCACCGTACCCTCTTGCTCTGCCAGTTGGGTCGCCATATTCAGGGTGAGTACGGGCTTGCTGCCGCCTATCTTCTGCAACTGCTTGCCGTTGTCACGGATTGTCACTTTCAGTTCCTCAGGCAGCGGTTCATCAAACACCACCTGCGGCGGAATATCCGTATATACGATAGGCAGGGTTATCTCCGTATCGCGTTGCGACGACATCGCGCGTCCCCACCACACCATCGTGGCAAGCCCGACAAAAAGCAAGTAGGTGAGCAAATCTTTCCTCACCAACCATTGCCACAACTTTCTGGCATAGACCTTCGCCACCCGCAGCCATACTGCCACGTGGCGAACCCATGTTTCGCGCTGCGTATCCAACCGTTTTCCGCTTCTTGCTCGCTATCGGCTCGTTATGAGTCCGTTATGGGGTCATTATGGGTTCACTATAGGTTCATTATCGGCTCATTATGGGTTCATTATGGGTTCACCACCCATCCACAGCCGACCCGCGATAGACCCGCGACAGACTCCCGACCGACCCGCGACAAACACGCTTATTTCTTGTCTTTCTTCTCGTCCTTCGGGGCTTGTTGTGCCTCATCGGCAGACGCATAAACGCTACCCTTGTCCACTTTGATGGTGATGTCTTTGGCTATCTCGATGATAAAGGCATTGTCCTGTACCTCTTTGATATTGCCATAGATACCGCCGGCGGTAACTACCTTGTCGCCTTTCTTCATGGCATCACGTTGTTTCTGTAGTTCTTTCTGCTTTTTGGTTTGCGGACGAATCATAAAGAAGTAGAACACTACAAAGATAAGGATCATCATAATCCAGAACGTCCATGAACTTTGTTGTTGCCCGCCGGCAGCAGCACCTTGTGCCTGCAATAAAATGAAATTCAGCATCATATTAATTATTAACTATTAACTATTACTTTGTTCATACTTTGAACAACGCATTCTCTTTCTTGAGGTCGCTGACCACTCTGTCGAGTACGCCGTTGATGAATATGTAACTCTTCTCGCCCGAATACTCTTTGGCTATCTCGATGTACTCGTTCATACTCACTTCCAATGCGATGTCGTTGAAGCCGAGTATCTCTGTCAATGCCGTCATCAGGATAACGGTGTCCATAAACGCGAGGCGTTCCGCGTTCCAGTTCTGCAAAGCCTTTTCTATCAGAGTCTTGTACTCGTCGGCGTGCTCTATCGTCAGTTGCAGCAGGTCTTTGCCGAAGTTCAGTTCAGCCTCGGTATCGAACATCTCAAGCAATTCCTGATCGTCGCCGCGCTCTTCCTTGAAGCGTTTGATAGTCTTCACCACGTAGGTCAGTATCACGTCCGCATCGGTCGTCCAGTTACACTGGTCGAGTGCCACCTCCATATCTTCGAGAGCCACATACAGGTCCTCAAAGTTGGGCAACATCGTGTATATCTTGCGCCAGAGCGTCTTCTCGTCTTCGTAGGTCGGCTCGTTGGGAGCGGACATGAACTCCTTATATACATCGCTGTCTGTCAGTTGTTTGTAGAACGCGTGTACGGCATTCATACCTGTGTCCCAGCGCAGGTGTTGCTCGTCCATATAGTTGCGCAAACGGCGGTTGTTGAACAGTTGCTGCGCGATACGGTTGTTCACAAAGCGGTAGTTCGGCTCATAATGCGTATGGGTCACCGCCGCCCGCGTCTTGGCTTCCCGTATCTGTTCCGCGGCGTAGTCTGTCAGTTCGCATGCGAACGCGAGCAACATCATATACAAACTGTACGTGTCCGAGAAACTCTTCAGCAACTCTTTCCTTGCCATGAGCGGAGTCTTCTCCCCGTCCTTGTAGTATGCAAACAATGTCTGCACTACCTTCGTCCTAACCAATGTTCTGTTTACCATCGACCACTGTCTTATTTATCATTGTCTTTTATCTGTCTCTATTCAGTCTTATCCACGCTCATTCCCTGTTCTTTCCCCTTCTTTGCCGTTGGTTGTTGTCTGTTCTTGCCCACTTCTCCCGCTTGGAATTAATGGCTAATTATATGGTAATTAATGTTCCATTCCCCACTTACCTGCCTCGCTCTGCAGTCCCCCTCTCTGAGGGGGTCGGGGGAGTCTCCTCTTGTTGCCGTGGGAGTCCCCCAATCACCCTGCAAAATTACAAAAAATACTTCATTTCCACAAGCATCTCATCTTGCAATGAACGTTTTTTGCTCAAATCACGATGTGAGGGAAGTGCACGGATATACGCCATCCATACCGCATAATTTGTTATAGGATGGTTATAGGATAGTTATAGGTTGGACAAGGTGAGCGGATGAGCGGCTGAGCAGATACTTTTATGTATATACACACCCGCCCGCGCACACGTGTGTATATAGAGAAACAACTGCTCAGCCGCTCACCTGCTCACCCATTCTGCCGGCATAATTGTATTCGTTTTTTTGCGGCACCGTTGCACATCTCGCAAAAATGTAGTACCTTTGTGCCGTTTAATTTTTAACGTAACTATAAGAGATGGAAAATCGTAGAAACGAGAACAGAAACGAACCCGAAATAGTGTATTCGCGTTCTGTGAAGGCAGGTAAACGTATTTATTATTTGGATGTCAAGAAAGCCCGCAACGAGGACTTGTACTTGTGCATCACCGAGAGCAAGCGCAAGTCGGGCTTGGAGGATGAGTTCCCCCAGTTCGAGAAGCATAAAGTATTCTTATACAAGGAGGATTTTGCCCACTTCACCGAAGGGCTGAACGACGTTATCAAATACGTCCAAAACCAACTGGGTGACATCGCCGAGCGCGAGGAGTGGACTCCACGTGACGACGAGGACGCCACCGCTTCTGCACACACCTCCGCATCTGCCGCAAACTCTGCCGCATCCGTTGCCGACACCGCAGCCGACACCGCAGCCGACACCGCCGAAGAGGAAGACAAACCTCGCCGCGGCTTCTTCGACCGCTTCAAGAAGGACTAATTTACACATAAGTAGTGTTTGACCGACACCGCCACCCCCTTTCGGAGTTGGCGGTGCTCTTTATTCCTTTTGGCACTGTTCTTTTTTCCTTATCGTCAAATATCTTTTAGTGCCCCCACCACCTGTCCGGCAATCACCTACCGGCAAGCGGAGTCAATAATAATCGTTACGGGGCCGTCGTTGATGAAGTCCACTTGCATATCGGCTCCAAATTGCCCCGTTTCTACATGGAGACCATACTCAGTGCGGAGGCGGGTATTGAAGTACTCATACAGCGGCAGTGCCTGCTCGGGGCGGGCGGCTTGGATAAACGAGGGGCGGTTGCCATGGCGCACATCGCCATAGAGTGTGAACTGCGAAATAGACAGGATAGCACCACCTATATCTTTGATATTCAGATTCATCTTGCCATCTGTATCCTCGAAGACACGCAGTTGTGCCACTTTCTTGGCGATATAATCGGCATCGGCTTGCGTGTCGGTGTGCGTGATGCCCACCAAAAGCATGAAGCCTTGGTCTATATGTCCCACGGCGGTGCCGTCAATGCGGACGGTGGCATGGGTGGTGCGCTGTACTATCACTCGCATATTGTCAGTTCGTTTGCGTTTGAAATTCTTTGCAAAGATAGTATTTTTGGCGCAAACGGGCAATGGATGATGAGGAAACGGCTGACTGCGTATAGGCGATTTTCCTATATACTCACTTTGTGTTCTCTTTGTATCCTCCTTACATACTCGGCTGTCGTTGCCGTCTCGTTGCCGTGTCGTTGCCGTAATTGACAGCAGGGAGACGGCTGTTAGTGTGCAGTAGTTTGCGGTGGCATGTGAGCCAAAGTCTGATTGCAGTTAAAATAGATTTGTTTAGATTACAAATTTTCAGTAACTTTGCAAGCGGAATGAACCTTGTGGTAGAAAAGGAGTGTGCCATAAGGTTTGCAATACATATCACTCCTTATTTAATAGCGTTTGCTATTTATTC
>DLLA01000020.1:13560-25579 GCA_002479035.1 Bacteroidales bacterium UBA7574
TTCCTACAGCCACGCGACAAGAGATGAGAGAACATCTGCTTTTTGTGTCTTGTAGGCTATATCATTAAGACAAAACACATTTCCGTTCTCTTCTTTTGTCGCCAATCTGTAGTGTTGCCATACCGCATAAGGCTTGCGCCATAATGCAATATGGCAACAAAGAAACAGTCAGGGCAGGTGTTCACGCCCTCTTATTTGGTATGCGATATCTTGGATATTGCGGGATATGTCGGCATGCCGATTCTTCGTAAACACATCATCGATAATAGTTGTGGTGATGGGGCTTTCCTACAAGAAATCGTACAGCGTTATTGTGTAGCATTTCTGCAACAAAGCACTGATTTGCAAGCATTAAAACAAGAACTTGCGACATATATTCATGGCATTGAATTAGATGGCGTTGCATATAACCAGTGCATTCGTAATTTGGATAAGAAAGTATCTGAATGGGACGTTTCGGATGTAAAATGGGACATTCTTCATACAGATGCTTTAGCAGTATCTAAATTTGATGGCAAAATGGATTATGTGGTAGGCAATCCACCGTATGTACGAGTGCACAATTTAGTCGATAACTATCAATCTATTAAGCAGTTGCATTTTACTCAAGGGGGAATGACCGATATGTACTTGGCATTTTATGAGATAGGTTTCCAGATGCTCTGCACAGGTGGGAAACTATGTTATATAACTCCGAGTTCGTGGATAAACAGCGTGGCTGGCGGACAATTGCGACAATATATTCGAGCAAATAAGAACTTGGTTAAATTGGTTGATTTAGAACACTTCCAGCCATTTGAAGCAACTACTTACACGATGATTGCTTTATTTGAGAAAGATGTGGCGCACGAGGACTTCACATATTGCACCTATGTTGGGGACAAACATATCATTTTAGTCAAAGATTGTCTGACAATAGAAGAAACGATGATAAACAATTATATGTATCTTGCAGACCGTCAGGCACTTGCTACATTGCATAAAATCTTTGCCTCCGCGCATACACAATATGTACAGGTAAAAAATGGCTTTGCCACATTGGCTGATAGTGTGTTTATCCACTCGGATTTTCCTTTTACAGAACACGTCATACCTGTCATCAAAGCCTCTACCGGGAAATGGTATAAGGCATTTTATCCATATAACAGAGATGGAAAGCCATTACCTAAAGAACTGGTATTCTCCAGCCCTGCTATACGAGATTACTTGTTTCAGAACAAAGACCCATTGCTCAAAGGACATACAGATGGGGAATGTCCGGAGTGGTATCTGTATGGGCGAACGCAAGCATTAAAAGATGTATGGGCTGACAAATATGCTATTAATAGTTTGCTCATCAATCAAGAATCTATCAAATTGGAAAAAGTCCCAAGGGGGGCAGGAATATATAGTGGGTTGTACATATTGACAGAATTGGATGAAGACGCGCTAAGAAGCATTATATTTTCGGATGAGTTTGTGGGCTTTGTCCGAATACTACGCCATTACAAAAGTGGTGGATATTATACATTCAGTTCCAAAGAATTGGAGCAATACATCAACTATAAACTGAGTACTAATGAAAATCAAAGAAATCTCTTTTCCATTGAACAATAATGGATTCTTGGATGTTATATCCAACTCGTTTTGCCATTTTCTGCAATCAGGGACGTCACGCAGCACGGCTAAACTGAAACCTCTACATGGCGCAATAGCACAAGACTTGGCTTTGCGTTTAGGTGAAAGATATTACATACAATCTCAAGGCTGGGGAGATGATAAAGAAGGTGACATACAAGGCAGGTATGTGGATAAGAAAGTGGATATAACCGTTTGCAGTGCAGACACCCAAACACCTCTTGCCGGTATTGCCGTCAAATTTGTTATGCAGAATTATTCGCAGAATTCGAATAACTATTTTGAGAACATGCTCGGCGAAACGGCAAACATTCGTGCTAATAATTGTCCATATTTTCAGATATTCATTATTTTAGACCGCTTACCATATTATAAGAAAGATACAAAACGGATTACTAAATGGGAGACGTTTACAGAACATAATGCCGCAAAGTATATAACATTATCGCGCGACAATGTGGATATGTATTTCCATACTCCGAATAAGACACTTTTGTATGTGGTGCATATTGCCAATAATGACGACTTATTAGGTAAAACAGACAAAGAATATATAGAGTTTTATGCACAATGCTGTACGCCAATGTGTTTATCCTCCAATCAGTACACTGGTTTTGGCAACTCAATTATCTTGAACAACTATGAGACTTTTATTGAAAAAGTGTACCATACAATAAAGGCGATATAGAGACTACTACGTCTCCGTACCGCCTAGTAATCAGCGACTATACTTATTATAATCTTGCCTTGATGGCTGCGGATTCTGCTTCGTAGCCGGGTTTGTCGAGGAGGGCAAACATATTCTTCTTGTATGCCTCCACGCCGGGTTGGTTGAACGGATTGACACCGAGGATATAGCCCGAGATACCACAGGCACGCTCGAAGAAATAGATGAGTTCGCCGAGGTAGTACTCGTTGAGCGCAGGCATCGTAATCTTCATATTAGGCACACCGCCGTCCACGTGAGCAAGCATCGTACCGAGTTCCGCCATCTTATTGACCTCGTCCACACGCTTGCCGGCGAGGAAGTTCAGTCCGTCGAGGTTAGCCTCATCAAACGGGAACTCCACCTTGTGGTTGGGTTGCTCTACCGATATAACGGTCTCGAAGAGATGGCGCTCACCGTCCTGGATATACTGCCCCATCGAGTGCAGGTCGGTGGTGAAGTCCACGCTTGCAGGGAAGATACCCTTGTGGTCTTTGCCCTCCGACTCTCCGTAGAGTTGTTTCCACCACTCGCTGACGTAGTGCAATTTCGGATGGAAGTTAACAAGCAACTCAATCTTCTTGCCCTGCTCGGAGTAGATACTGTTGCGGGCAGCCGCATATTGTGCAGCGGGGTTCTCCTCAAACGGCGTGTTGATACCGCATACCTCTGCCATACGTGCTGCACCGTCGATGAGTGCACGAATGTCGAAGCCTGCACAAGCGATAGGCAGCAGACCTACGGGCGAGAGCACCGAGAAGCGTCCGCCGATATTGTCCTCAATCACAAACGTCTTGTAGCCCTCTTGGGTTGCCAGCGTGCGGAGCGCACCTTTCTTGGCATCGGTGATGCAGACAATCAGTTTCTGTGCAGCCTCCACGCCCTGTTGTTTCTCCAGTTGGGTCTTGAGCAGACGGAAAGCCAGTGCGGGCTCGGTTGTAGTACCCGACTTGGAGATACAGATAATACCGAATTTCTTGTCTTTCAGCAAGTTCTGCAGTTCGTAGAGGTAGTCCTCGCCGATATTCTGACCGGCATAGACAATAGCGGGTTTGTTGCCTTCGATGTATGCGAACGAAGATGACAGTGCATCAATCACGGCTTTCGCGCCCAGATACGAACCGCCGATACCAATGCAGACGATTACCTCGCACTCTTTGCGGAGCAAGTCGGCAGTAGCCTGAATATCCTCCAACTGCGGCTTGATGTCCTCGGGGAGGTTCATCCAACCCAAGAAATCGTTACCCCTACCGGTACCTTTAACGAGCATCTCCTGGCACGCAGCCACCTGCTCTTTGTAGGCATTCACCGCCTCGGCACTCACCGCCTTGGCGTAGGAAAATTGAATATCTTTCATATACTAATACCTTAAAAATCAATATACAAACTTACTTTTCCGTCTTGTTTGCAGACGGTTGTGCACTCACTTCGGGCTTCATAGTCGGGAACAGCAGCACTTCTTGTATTGTGGGTTGCCCCGTCATCAGGATAGCCAGACGGTCGATGCCGATACCGATACCCGAGGTGGGCGGCATACCGTATTCGAGGGCACGCATAAAGTCGTGGTCAATCACCATCGCTTCGTCGTCGCCCTTGTCTGCCAACTTCATCTGCTCCACAAAGCGGTTGTACTGGTCAATCGGGTCGTTCAACTCGCTGTACGCATTCGCCAACTCTTTGCCGTTCACCATCAACTCGAAACGCTCTGTCAGTCCGGGCTTGGAGCGGTGCATCTTCGTCAGCGGCGACATCTCCACAGGGTAATCCGTGATAAATGTCGGCTGGATAAACGTCCCCTCGCAGGTCTCGCCGAATATCTCGTCAATCAGTTTGCCTTTGCCCATGTGCTCGGTGTCCTCCACGCCGTATTTCTTGGCTACCTCACGTATCTCGTCCTCGCTCATTGTTGAGAGGTCGAGACCCGTCTTTTCTTGGATAGCCTCCAAAATAGGCAAGCGGCGGTAAGGTGCCTTGAAATCCACTTCGTGGTCGCCAACCTGCACTTTGGTCGTGCCGTTCACGGCAATGGCAATCGTCTCAAGCAACTGCTCCGTAAACGACATCATCCAGTTGTAGTCCTTATATTGTACGTACAACTCCATACAGGTGAACTCAGGGTTATGACTGCGGTCCATACCCTCGTTGCGGAAGTTGCGCCCTATCTCATACACGCCCTCGAAACCACCCACTATCAGTCGCTTCAGATACAACTCCGTGGCGATACGCAGGTACATATCAACGTCTAATGCATTGTGGTGCGTGATAAACGGACGTGCCGATGCACCGCCCGCAATCTGCTGCAGGATAGGCGTCTCCACCTCGGTATAGCCTGCCTCGTCAAACACACGGCGCATCGTACGGATAATCGTGGCACGCTTCAGGAACACGTCCTTCACCCCATCATTCACAATCAAATCCACATAGCGTTGGCGGTAACGCTGCTCGGGGTCGTTGAACCCGTCATACGCCACACCGTCCTTGTATTTCACGATAGGCAGCGGGCGCAGGCTCTTTGCCAGCACGGTCAGTTTCTTGGCGTGCACCGAAATCTCACCCATCTGCGTGCGGAACACAAAGCCTTCAATGCCAATAAAATCACCTATATCAAGCAGTTTCTTGAATACCACGTTGTACATCTGCTGCTCCACGGTGGTAGCGGTCTCGCTTTCGGGCACGGGTGCCTGAATATCATCGCGGCTCACATATACCTGAATACGCCCTTTCGAGTCCTGCAATTCGATAAACGATGCCTTGCCCATGATACGTTTCGACATCAGTCGCCCCGCAATGCGCACCTCCTTGCCCGTGTACCATTCTGCGGTGGTGTCATCGTCTTTGAAGCCCTCTTTGATGTCTTTCGAGTATCCTGTAACTACGTATTCATCAGCAGGATACGGGTTAATACCCATATCACGCATCGTTTGCAGACTCTGTCTGCGCACCTGTTCTTGTTCAGATAGTTCCATAAATTTAATGACCTGATTAATGGGCACTTACACGACAATGAATGTTCCTTTTTCATAAATTTCATTTCCATTGCACGCATAGCCCAATTTGGGCGCAAAGTTACGCAAAATCTTTGGTTCATACAACCCCTCTCCATAAAACTGTCAAATTTACGATTTTAAAATTATGCCACACATTCTCTCATTTTAATCTCGAATTATTTATACTAAATTAGTACGATTAGTATGTGATTGCAGTGATGCCGCGACGATATAGGACGCTTTTGCGCCGATTGTTATGAAAATGTAAATGTTCAGCGATTACTGATTACGCACCTATTTGTGTCGCACTTTCTGCTTGATAATGGTCTGCAATGAGGACGTAGTCGTTGTGAGCATAGAGCATAGGGAGATAGCAGGAAGGTATATGCTCGGACAAGCGAGAGCAAGAAGTATCCTGCAAAGGAATATCGCAGTTGATACGCTCTTGGAAATCAGGAGGAAACGGTTTGTCGGAGAAGAAGATATTGTAGGCATACTGCGGCTCCTGTGCTGATGTGGGGAGAGGTGTAAAATCGTCATCGGCAAGGGGCTGCGTGGCAGACGCAGGGTTGAGCAAGATACGCTCAAGGTAGATGTGCTGTGCATCATCGGGGTACGGGTAGGTGGCTTTGGATATGAGGTCTTGAAGGTCAGTGTAAGAGGTATCGCCAACAGACAAGATTTGGTCGGCACGGCGGCATGATATGAGATAGTTGCCTATGTCGTGAGAGGGCAAAAGGGGCTGCATGGCGGTGGCGATGAGGTTGTAGCAGGTGTCGTTCTCCGTAATGTGAGTGTGGCTGCAGATGTAGTCCAACAACGCGCTGAGTCCGCATTTGCAGAAAGTTGTGCGGTAATCACAGTTGTAGAGAATCATCCGGCGAATGTGTTGGTGGAGAGTTGTTATGCGTTGGTTGCGTTCTGAAATGTCGGAAGCGGGAGAGACGGAGAGGAGGTCGGCAATGGCATCTTCGATAGTACACCACTCTGCGTAATGCCCATTGTACGGGACGGCTATCCGCGTGATTTCCAAAGACATTTCTTTGTGCATCTGCAGGAACGCATCGTATATCTCGCGTCGGGTATATGGGCATTTCTGCGGGGAGATATTTTTTAGGCGCAGCAGCAGGTCATAGTTTTGCGAGGTATGGGCAATGGTGTATGCCTCCAAGAAACCCATGGTGCACTCGGCGGCTTGCTGCTCATTAGACATAGGGACCTCGGATCGGGTAGCGAGTTGCGAGCGGAGTGCTTCCAAGCGGTCAAGGTAACGCTTTTTCGGGGAATCGTCTTCGCAAGAGGTCTGTAAGTTCATAGCAGCAGAGAAGTCGCAGATGAGTTGGCGAAGGGGTACTGCAGGTTCCTCGTCAGCATCGTACTCGCCAACGGTAAAGAGCAGTCCGCAGAAACGACCATAGATGCGCCAGTAGCCAACGGGAGGTGTGGAATGGTGGTGAATATACGGGGCAATGAGTTCATCGGCAGTGCGGAAGATACTGGGACGGACACGCAAGAGAAGAATGAATATCTCGATGGCGTTGTCTTCGTTGAGTTGCTCGAATTGCGAGAATCCCCACGTGATGTCGGCGTGCAAGAACGGTGCGCTGATGTGGTTGAGGTACGGCATGACGGGTTGGAAAGAGGAGGATTGGGTGTGAGTAGAAGTGCGGAGCATAATGTATGCGTGGGAGGCATCGGTGAATGGGGCTAAATCATGGGTGATGATGCTTTTTTGCTCATTCCAAGTGCTTACGGTGAAACGGAACAGACATGCAGCAACATGATGTGCGCGGCGTAGCATGGGCATATAGTCGTCCGAAGTGAGCGAGACGATGTCAAGTGCCGAAGGGATGAGATATTGTTGTGCCAAAGGGAGCACGGCTTGTTCGCCTTGATAGAGCATAGGGATTTATGTACTTTGCGTTGTTTTCGTAGTTTATGTTGTTTTCGAGGATCTTATGGAAAGCGTAGTTACACCTCCTCTGCAATGACCTCTTCGGGTTCTGTGGAGGGCAAAGTGGTGCCGGTGAAAGTGCTAAACCAAGCGTCCAACGTGGCATTGACACGTGCGGTGATGTCGGGTGTGACTTTGTCGGCTATTTTGTTGAGGACATAGGCAATGGCGATGCCATCGTCCAACATACCTAATACGGAGAACAGGCGTTTAGGCACCAGACTCGGCGAGAGGACATACGCAATGGCGGCGAAAATGAGGATTTTCTCGGTTAGAGATGTTTCGGCATAGCGAATGACATAGTAGAAAGTGAGAACAGGGGTGACTGCGAGTCGCCCTGCACGCAAGGCATAGTCGCGGAGGTTGCTGTCGCCATTGCCTACGAGGGAGGCAAATTTGTCAGACCAATCTACATTAGATAGTTTGCGGACCAAGTGTCCGACTGGTCGCCCAAGTACCATATCTGCCAGTACTAAAAGGCAAAGGATAGTGAAAGTTCCCATACTAATTAATTTTGAGGATTAAACATATTGTTGTTGAATGGTGCAAAGTTAGAAAGAATTATCGGGATATCTGAAGCATTGCAACGTTGTAATCAGTCGTCCCAATTGTATTCTTGCGTGAAGGGTTGCTGATGGGCATAGATGAGAGGTGTCATCAGTTGAAGATAGCGGCTGAATTGGGACATAAAATTTTGCAGGGTGAGCGGGAGCCCCGCTTGGTGCAATTTTGCTACAGCCTGTTGTCCAAAGGTGATGACATCTTGCCGCAATGCCCCATCGGGGTGCGTGGAGCTGCTTGGGGTATTGCCTAAGCCTACGGCGACACCACTGATGTCCATGTGCTCCATAGCAGCACGGACACCCATGAAGAAGTCACACGCCAGTTCCTCTTCCCATGCGCCGTGGTTGAGTCCCTGAAAAGCAGTGCGCTGGAAGTAGCGATGGGCACACTCGTGCGTCATAATGAGACTGAAAGCATCTTGCGTGGTGACACCCAACTGCTGTAGTTGCCGTAGGTTGAAGCAGAGAATATCGTCGCCATAGGTGGTGGAGTCATAGTTGACGAACATCGTTTGCCCATTCCGTGCATTAGTGAGGTCGTACACTACATCGGGAGCAGGTATATTGAAGAACCGACAAGCCGATTCGATGGCATTGCCGAGGTCGGTGGAAGAGAGACGGAAGGTACGGAAACGCTCCTCTACATCGCGCAAGAAATCATCCATAGTGGGATGTTGCCAAGGGAAACGCTGCTGCGGAGCATGGGGTGTGGTACGGGTGTCGGGAGCATTGCCGGTACCAGTAGAATTGCGAAACTTGTCAAGCAGATTAGACATACTGGAATTGGATTAAGAGTTGCGTTTCTGTGAAAGTGATTTGCTGCAAACGAATGAATTGCAGCAGTTTGCCTATCTTTGGCACACGGTCGAACCGGAAGATGTAATCACCGTCTTCGTAGTCAATGAAGTGGATATATGTGGCATTGTTCATCTCACCTATGAACCGATTGATGCGGGAACAGAGGTGCAAGGCAATTTCGGATATGATGTCCGTGGGGTATAACAACGTCAGGCGAATGGCGTTGTCGGGCATAACGGTGACTGCTGCATCAAAACGGAAGATGCGGTCTGCGGGGGCGAGGATGGGTAGTTCGTTGTCGTACCCGATTGGATAGGTGATATGCACAGACGCGGGACTGATGTACTCCATTCGGATGTGCTTGTCGGTCTCACGCAGACAGGCGGCTTCAAATTCGAGGTAAGTGATGGAAAGAATCATATATGTAGTTGTTACTTGTTATTTACCATAACGGTATGTCGATACGGGGATATAGGTAAATTTCTCCACTACTTTTCCCATTCTGTCAATGTAGCCGAAGAGCGCAATTTCTTCATCATCGGTTGCTCCGTAATCGTCTTCGTCCTCGTAATAGCGTCCGTCGGGATTGATTTGCCATTCTACTTTGGCAATGCCATCTTTATAGCGAAATACTGTTGTGGGGAAGTCCATACTATGTGCTTTGGCTGTCATTATAGCCCCTTCTGGTAGGTCATAGAGGCTACACCAGTCAATATCGTCATCATCAAGAGTCTTCCAATGCACACCATGGAATGGGGCGTAAGCACACCGAGTGCGGTGGTCTAACAAGTATTGAGGCTTCCACCTGCCGTTAATGGATTCTTCAATAAGTGCCATATCTTCGCCCTTATCTTCTGTACTATAGGGGTACTCGTCATATTCGGCGGTGCTGAGTTTTTTGTACAATCGTTTGGCTTCCGGTTTAATGTCAAGCAAGTACAGGATTGTTGAAATGATATCCATTGTCAATATATCTTTATGGTTGTTTTACAATCTCTCCTTTGGCGTTGATGAGTATATGGGCATAGCCCCACTCTTCTGTTTGGACACAATCGTACAGGTCATCGGTGATTTGGTAGATATGTTCATAAACAGCAGGGGTGATTAAACGCCCTGTTGTACGATTCATCAGCCCGTAACGCCACGCTATAGTATATATCCCATAGTTATCGTATTCGTCGGTAAAATAAGAACAGCGATGTCCGAATGGTGGTTTGGAGGTCGGTTGAGACCATCCATTGTAGTCCGTCTTGTGCCAAGATGATAGCACTATCCACCACCTGAATACGGTCATAGACGCAATCCAACAGGATATGTCCGCACGAGTCCATAAGACCATACAGGTCGCCCTTGCGCAACTCCCGATAGCCGTGTGCCGTACGCTGGATGTTGTTATACTTGGGGGCAATGACCCAGTTGCCGATATGGTCAATACACCCAAAGAAACCGCACGTGTCTTTGACGGTGCAAAGTCCGCCTTTGAAGACATGTTCGACACCGTCGGTGGCATAGCCAAACTGCGGGCGAATGACATAGTTGCCACTGTGGTCAATGAAACCGAGCCGGTTGTTCTCCACCACAGCACCCATGCCCTCCGAGAATACCCATGCGTGTTCCCATCGGGCAGGAATTTGAATGCGCCCCGTGTAAACATTGAGAAAACCACGACGGCTATGCTTGTCTTCAAATACAGTCATGGAGTCATGCACTATGCCTGTGTAGATGTAATGCAATTTCGGGGTGAGGGCTTTCCTGTTTTGGCATCAATGGTTTGATATTCGTGGTAGTCTGTCTGCTTGACCTTGACGGATTGGGACGATGTTAGGTAATATTCGTATTCATCATTGTACGAATAGCGGTACTCATAAACACGGTAGAGCATAATGACAAAGGTGATAACGGAGACCATTGTCAGCGACAGGAGTACTCTCCATGTGATACTCCAGATTTTTGTAAGGGTTGTTTTCATACGTTTGTTTTTTATAAAATTGTGAGAGGGGGGATTCAGGATTCAGCTAAGAGTATTTTCTATATTTAGTGTAAGCGGAAAAATCGATATAAATCTCACCTTCTTTCAGCACTGTTGTCAATGTATCTGCATTGAGTGTTATTGATAGAGGTGCACTATGCCAACACCAATAGTTCAATGTCTCAAACATAGCAATAGTTACATAATATACTCTATTCCATTGTGGTCCATTGGCACATAATTCTTGATAGTCCAATGAATTCAAGAACCAAAAGTTACAATTAGGAGATGGGATAGAATCGCAAACACCACTGACATCCATCATATACTTGATTGCCTCGTGTAAATCCATCTCGACTGAAACATCCCAGTTTGACAATATATGAGAAAGCATATCAGACCATTTTTCCCTCAAATAATTGCTATTATAGCATATAGCGGCACAGTGGCGAGCAACTTTTGAAAGTTCGATTTGAAAATCAGTAAGCATAATTATTCAGTTATGTTTGAGTTACACTTTGTAGTTATATACCTCCTTATTCACTATGCCCTTTTGTGGCGTCAGAACATTCCGGACAATAGTTGTAATCATTAGCCCTTAACCAAGAACCTTTTACTTTGCAGTGACAATGGTGCTTGTCGCATGTTTCTCTATTGCTATACTTTGAAATGCTACCTGTGAAAGAAGGATTATGGTTAGATTGATATTGGATGTCCCTCTCTCGACCTGCTTGCTGTAAACGTTGGTCTGTTCTATTTCCATCAATAACTATTACTATGACTGCTCCAACACACCATATAACGATTAGCAACAACAACCGTTTTAAGATTTTTCGAAAGCGTGATGCTTCATTCTGCTTTTGAGAGTTTTTGTCCATACAACTTAGTTTTATAGATTTGTAAAAATCAGGTTAAAATAATATATTGATTCATTTAGCAGTGTACATAATCATCGCCAGTTTTACATGGCGATGATTATATGTTAATATCTTAGTGGAATAGTTGCACTAGTTTCCACTTAACACATCTCCGATAAGTTCTATTATCTTGTTAAGACCTTCTTGAATCCATGTGGATATATTATCCCATAATGATACAAAAAAATCTTTAAGTCTGTCGTAAATCACAGGTAGTCCTTGCCTGAGCCATTCTTCTGCACGACGCAAAATTATGCGGATAACATCATCAGTAATATCCAATCCCTCAGGATGTGTAGCAATAAGTTCATCCCCTTGTTTGTCAAAACTTACCTTTGTCCATACTTGTTCCTCTGACCAAGATGGATGCATTGATTTTGTTTGCTCAAAACGCTCCATATCAGATGCTGATAGTTGTATTTTATTTTCTAACATATTGTTTGTTTAGTTAAAGAGTTCTTGTATCCAATCAACAATATCATCAACTAATTCTATTCCCGCTTCTATC